>DASQIW010000267.1:0-12559 GCA_035631375.1 Streptosporangiaceae bacterium | reverse complement strand
GCGCCGGAAAGCCCGGCGCGTGGCCGGAGCAGCCGCCGCCGCGCTCGGGCGGTGGAACGAACCCCTGGCGGTCCCCCATCTGGTCTGCGGGCGGGCCTGAGTGGTCCACGCGCCGGCCGCGCTGGGGGCGGCGGATCTTTGGCGTACTGGCCCTGCTGATCGTCCTGCTGCTGGTCGGCGGTGTCGCCACGTACTTCTACCTGAACAGCAAGCTGCACAGAGAAAACATCCTCGTCGACTATTCGGGCCGGCCTGCGGCGGGCGTCGGGACGAACTGGCTGATCGCCGGGTCTGACACCCGCCAGGGACTGACCAGGAAGCAGGAGCTCCAGTACTCGACGGGACAACTCGACGCGACCGGCTTCGGCCGGTCCGACACGATCATGATCCTGCACATCCCGGCAGCCGGTGGTCGGCCGGTCCTGGTCAGCATCCCGCGTGACTCTTACGTGTACATTCCCGGCCACAGCAGAAACAAGATCAACGCGGCATACGCCTTTGGCGGGCCCGCGCTGCTCGCACAGACCATCCAGACCGACACCGGGCTCCATATCGACCACTACATGAATATCGGCTTCGGCGGCTTCGTCAACGTAGTCAACGCCGTTGGCGGGGTGCGGATGTGCCTGCCCGCCCCGATCCACGACCAGGCTTCGGGCCTGAACCTGGCCGCGGGCTGTCAAGTGCTGAGCGGCGGCCAGGCGCTCGCCTGGGTCAGGGACCGGCACTCGTTCGCGACTTCGGATCTGCAGCGCGAGCAAGACCAGCGGATCTTCCTCGCGGCGTTGCTGAGGAAGATGACCAGCACCGGCGTGATTCTCAATCCGTTCTCCTCGCTGCCGGCAGCGAGTGGTGTGGCGAGCAATATGACGGTCGACCAGGCGACCCAGCTCTACCAGCTGTGGTCCGCGGCCCGAGCGCTACGCAGCCCGCTGACCACCACGGTGCCGAACTCGAGCGGGGGCTACATTCCGAATGTCGGCGATGTGCTGGTGTGGAATCACACTCAGGCCAGTCAGCTGTTCACCGCGCTTCAGAACGATCAGCCCGTGCCCGCGAACCTGATCACGGGGTCCAAGCTCGCCACCTGATCGCTCGTGAGCTGAGGTCAGATCAGCCCCGGGATCCCTTCAGCTAACGCTCAGGAGCCGGGCGGATACTGGGGCTATGACCAGCCAGCCCAATGGGAGCCGGCAGCCCGATGCCCGGCTGCTCGTCGTCGAGGATGAGCCCAACATCCTCGAGCTGCTGGCCGCCAGCCTGCGCTATTCCGGTTTCGAGGTGGTCACCGCTGCGGCCGGCAACGAGGCCGTGCACGCCGCGCAGCGGTACCGGCCCGATCTCATCGTCCTCGACGTCATGCTGCCCGATATGGACGGATTTGACGTCGTGAGGCGGCTGCGCGGCGGCGGCGCTCAGATCCCCGTGGTCTTCCTGACTGCACGGGACTCCACCGAGGACAAGATCCGCGGGCTGACCCTCGGCGGGGATGACTATGTCACCAAGCCGTTCAGCCTGGAGGAGGTCATCGCCAGGATCCGGGCCGTGCTCCGCCGCACCCGCGGCGATGGCAGCGAGCCGCCGCCGCGGCTGAAGTTCGCCGACCTGGAGCTAGACGAGGACAGCCACGAGGTGTGGCGAGGCGGAAAGCAGGTCCAGCTGTCCCCGACAGAGTTCAAGCTGCTCCGCTACTTCATGGGGAACGCGAACCGGGTGCTCTCGAAGATGCAGATCCTCGACCACGTCTGGGATTACGACTTCCGGGGTGACACCGGGATCGTCGAGTCCTACGTCTCCGTACTGCGACGCAAGATCGACACGTCCGAGCCGCATCTGCTGCACACGCTGCGCGGCGTCGGCTACGTGCTGAGGCTTCCGCACGCCAGCGCCTGACAGCTTCCATGGATCAGCCTGCCCAGCGGACCGGGTTCTGGCGCTCCCTCCGGGAGTTGCCGGGCCGGATGCCGCTTCGCACCAAGCTGACCTCGGCTGTCGTCGCTCTGGTAGCGATTGCGCTGGTCGTGATCAGCCTGGTCGGGATCGGACTCCTGCGTAGCTACCTGCTCAGCGGCGTGGATCAGACTCTTGCTGCACAGCGCGACGTGGTGGTGCGCGAACTCCAGAATGGGATCGCCGTCAACACGCCACCGCGGTATGCGCTAGGACAGGCGGTGCTCTGGGTCCCGAACCAGGGTGCTCAGCAGTACTTGCTCGCGCCGGTCAATCCGTATGGCTTCGCGCCCGGACAGGTACAGCAAGTCCCTGGTCCGGCGATTCCATCGAAAGCCGCTTCCGTGCCGACCGATCCGAACAATGCAATCACTGTCGGGTCGACGTCGGGCACCGCCCGCTGGCGAATCGTGGGTATTCCCAGCAGTGTCAGTGAAGCGAATGGATCCGCCATGCGCGGCACCGTCGTCGTCGCCACCGACGCAAGCTCGGTGTATCGGACGATCGGCGGCCTCACGCTCATCGATCTCCTTGTCAGCATCGGCGTCATCATGCTGCTCGGCGTCATGGCAGCAGCTCTCATCCGGGCGAGTCTCCGGCCGCTCCTCGAGATCGAGCGCACCGCGGGGGCCATCGCCGACGGCGACCTGAGCCGCCGGGTACCGGAGCGGGACCCGCGGACCGAGGTTGGCCGGCTCGGGCGCTCGCTCAACGTCATGCTCAGTCACATCGAGGCGGCATTCCAGGCTCGCTCCAAGTCAGAGAAGGCGGCGCGGCGCTCCGAGGACAAGATGCGCCAGTTCGTCGCCGACGCCAGTCACGAACTGCGCACTCCGCTCACCGCGATCCGCGGCTTCAGCGAGTACTACCGCCAGCGCGGCGGCATCGCCACCGGCCAGAACGGGTCGGGGCACCTGCAAACCGCGGAAATGGACCGGATCATGCGCCGGGTCGAGCAGGAGTCGGCCCGGATGGGCATCCTGGTCGAGGACATGCTGCTGCTGGCCCGGCTCGATCAGCAGCGGCCGCTGCAGTCCAACCCGGTCGACCTGCTGACGCTCGCCGCGGACGCAGTGCATGACGCTCGGGTGGTAGCCCCGGACCGGAGCATTCATCTCACCGTGGGCTCGGGCGCGGCGCTGATCGTGAACGGCGACGAGGTCAGGCTTCGCCAGGTCATCGGCAACCTGATGACCAACGCGCTGACCCATACTCCGGCCGGGACGCCCATCGACGTGCTGATCCGATCCGGCACCCTGGACGAAGCGCACGCCGCGACCACAGCCGACCCCGACGCCGTCGAGCCCCACGCCATCGAGCCGGCCGCGACGCATCAGCCGGCTGCGGTGCTCGAGGTAGCCGATCACGGGTCCGGCCTGACGAAGGAGCACGCCGAGCACGTCTTCGAGCGGTTCTACCGGGCCGATCCGGCCCGGGCCATCGGCGGCACCGGCCTTGGCCTGGCAATCGTCGCGGCCCTCGTCGCGGGGCACGGGGGGGCGACGTGGGTCAGGTCTGTACCGGGCGAGGGCGCCACGTTCTGCATCGCACTGCCGCTCACGCCCGAAGCCGCCGTGGGCGCGGACGAGGACGAAAGCCAGGCGGACCTCGACGAGGACCAGGACCACGCCCAACGTGACGGGGCAGCTGCACCGGCAGCCGAGGCCGACGACTCCGCCACGCAGCAATAACTAGGCACGGCTGGAATCCCACGGCGGCTAGCCGTGTGGGCCGGGCGGACCGCGGACGCCGACGATGGCCAGGGCGTCGCGATCCGCCCGCCATGAATCAGCCGGGTCCACCTCCTACTGGGTAGAAGTACAGGTCATTGCCGATCCAGCTGCTGTAGTCCAGACCAGCTGGCGACGTGACCGGGTGGAAGCTCGCGGCGTCTGTGGTCGGGCCAGACCCGTTGTACGCGGGGATGAGCGGGTAGGGGTAGACCGGCCTGGTCAGGGTTGTGCCGCTGATGGTGTCAGTGGCGATGACCTGAGTCGGCGCGGTGCCGCTCTCCACCCACTGCACCATCGGATAGACCAGGTCGAAGCTGCTGTTCGCGTAGCCTCCGCCGCAGTGGTACACGGTGGGGAACATGAACAGCCGCGCGAACTTCTCGGTGTTGGCCAGCCCGCCCTGCGCGCCGGCGAGCTGGTCGTAGTAGTCGACTGTGCCGCCCGGCGGGATGCCGTTGTCGGCCCATCCCTGCCAGATGATGAGCTTGCCGCCGTGCGCCCGGAAGGCCGAGAGATTCACGCTGAGCGCGTCCCATGTATTAGCAGCGGGGTAGAGCTCGCGGTAGTCCTGCAGGGTGAACTTCCACTGGCTCGGGTCAGGTCCGAGCACGCCCGGCGCGTGCAGTTGGTATCTCAGATACGGCAGCGAGAGCCCGAAGTAATCGAGGGACTCCGTGGTGGGCACCGCTCCGCCGTTGGGGCTGGGCGGCAACTCGAACACGGCCCAGCCGAGCTCGGAGCCATACGGGAGACCTGCCGGGTAGAGCAGCTGTCCCTGCGGGTCAGCCGGACCCTGGTAGTACAGGCGGACCACATTCACCTGGGCTGGGGTGAGGCAGCTTGCGCTGTCGGTGCCGGCCGGGCACTGAATGCTGGCCGGGTCAAAGTGGCAGTTCTGCGGGTCAGTGAGAATGCCGTCGCCGCTGACTCCGTCGTCGCCGCCGCACGCCTGCATCACCGCCGCGTGCAGGGCACCGAGCTTGTCGTCGGTGAGAATCGCGTTGCCAGCGCTGTCGGTGTTGACCTGGTAGAACCAGGTCTGGGCCTCCGCGTTGAGCTGTCCGGCGTAGATCTCGGGTGCCCCCGCGATGATGCCGTTGAAGTCGGTGGGGTACCGCTCGGCCATCTCCATCGCCTCGCGCCCGCCGTCTGAGCAGCCGTCGTAATAGCTACGGCTCGGCCCTGTGCCGTAGTAGTACCCGATGATGTCCTTGGACACCACCGCCAGCGCGTGCTCGGACTGGTAGCCGTACTGGTTCCTGAGGGTCTGGTCGTTGAAGGCGAAGAGCCCGCTGCCGCCCAGCCCAGCGGCGCTCGTGTGCCCCTCATCATCGGTGGCCATCGCAAAGTCGCCGCCGAGCACGGCGTCACACGACGGGAACCTCTGGGCATTGACGGTGCCGCAGTAGCCACCGCACCCGTTTTGCAGGTACCTGCCCTGCCAGGTGCTGACCGGAAGCTCGAGTTCGAAGTGCGTCTGAGGCGCGATCATCCCCTTCACGTCGCAGTACGCAGGGTTGCCGTTCGCGGCCGCTACAACGGTGGCGGACGCGATTGCCGTCGGGTAAGCGGGAAGCGCAGCCCACGCTGGGTCGGACGCAATCGACCCGCATGACTGGACGGCCGGAACCGTCGGGCTTGTCCCGGCGAGCTGCCTGGACGCTGCGACCAACTGCGCCGTGGGTGTCACCGGCGACCTTCTCGCCCCGCCGGCTAAGAACAATGTCACCAGTGCGAGCGCCACGCAGATGGCGCTCAAGCCGCCGAGGGCGGCTCTGCCGAGCCGTAATGACCTCCAGTGATGCACCTGTGCACTCCCTTCTCTGAGCGCGGCGCCAAAGTCCAGGGGTGCCGACTCACTTCGGAAGCGCAGGTCAGACTGACGCAGGCGAATCGGCGCCTTGAGATCGGGCCGGGTGCTGCCGCGGTGCACTGCGATGTCAATCGCCGCCGGAACGGCGTCGATAACGTCATGTTAGATCGGATGCCGGCGGAGAAACACGTTTTGCGCCTTTTACCTCAGCGGTTGCTAGCCAGCACGCTCGGGCTGGTCTATCCCGGTCGTGCGCGCGGGGGCTGAGCCAACCCGGACCGCCGACAGCACCGCGGCGATCACCATGATCCCCATAGACGTGTAGAACGCGGCGTGCAGACCGGTGGTAAACGCGGCCGCGAGGTTCCCGTGCAGGCTCGTCGAGCCCACGAAGATCGCGAACGCGAGCCCGCGGGATATCGACCGGGACGCGATGAGTATCGCTGTCGAGAACGAGAACACCATGCCGATGTTGCCGAACGTCCGCAGCATGCCCGAGGAGATGCCGAGCACGGCGCGCGGCGAGGCCTTCATGACCGCAGC
Source organism: Streptosporangiaceae bacterium (assembly GCA_035631375.1). GTDB lineage: Bacteria > Actinomycetota > Actinomycetes > Streptosporangiales > Streptosporangiaceae > JAJYUU01. Next base: position 6,520 of record DASQIW010000267.1, on the reverse strand, counting down.
GCTGTTGGCCGGGAAGAACGCGCTCGCGCCTGCCCCGTTGATCACGCTGCCGAGCACGACGATCCACAGGCCGCTGGTCACGGACAGCTGCGCGTAGATGAGCAGGGCGACGACCTGGGCAGCCAGGCCCGCGGTTGCCGGTATGACCGGGCCCACCCGGTCGGACAGCCGCCCAGCGTACGGGCCGATGGCCGAGCCGACGACGTAACCGGGAATCAGCAGCAGCGAGGCGTGGATGGGCGTCAGCCCTCTCGCGCCCTGCAGGTACATGATCACCAGGAACAGCGTCGCGAAGTTTCCGAGTCCCTGAAACAGCGACGCGAGCAACGACGGAGCCATCATCGGGACCTTAAACAATGACAGGTCCAGCATCGGCGCGGACTGGCGAAGCTCGACCACCACGAACACGACGATCAGCACGAGCCCGGCCACCAGGTAACCGACGACCGAGGCGCTGAGCTCATCGGTGGCCAGCTTGGTCATCGCCCACAGCACGCCGAACAGGCCGAGGCCGAGGGTGATCATCCCGGCGAGGTCCAGGTGCCGGTTCGTGCGCTCGGAACGGTGCTGCAGCACGCGCAGGGCCAGTGCCAGCGCGGCAACACCGATGGGCACGTTGATCCAGAAGATCCAGCGCCACGACACGTAAGTAACGATCAGCCCGCCGAGGATGATGCCGAGGACCGCGCCGATGCTCCAGCCCACCGAGTTCCAGCCGAACGCCTTACCCCGCCGTTCCGGCGGGTACAGCTCGGCGATCACCGCACCGCTGTTGGCGGTCACGAATGCGCCGCCGATGCCCTGCAGCACGCGGAACCCGACGATGGCGGCCTCGTTCCAGGCGAGCGCGCAGAGCAGCGACCCGAGCACGAACACAGCGAACCCGGCTTCGTACATCCGCACCCGGCCGAACATGTCGCCGAGGCGTCCGACCTGGGTCGCAAGGAGCGTGATGACCAGCAGGTAGCCGATCACCACCCAGACCACCGAGCTGAGCGACACGTGCAGGTCGCGTTCGATGGTTGGCAGCGCCAGCACCACGATCGTGGTGTCCACGGCCGTGATGAGCACCCCCGTCATCACGACCACCATGGCCAGGCCCGTGTGGGAGGCCGGACTCGACTGCCGGCCCGCCGACACCGCGTGCACGCTGCTGCTCACTACCGCCACCCTCGCTGTCGGCTGCTCCCCCGCACTTCGCCACAATCTGGCTATGATCTCCGAGATTTTCGATCCCAGCCAGTGGCGTGAAGTCGATGGGTTCGACTTCACAGATATCACCTACCACCGAGCGGTGGACTCGGGCACGGTCCGCGTGGCGTTCAACCGGCCGGAAGTGCGCAACGCGTTCCGGCCGCACACCGTCGACGAGCTCTATACGGCTCTCGACCACGCGCGGATGAGCGGTGACGTCGGCTGCGTCCTGCTGACCGGCAACGGCCCGTCACCCAAAGACGGCGGCTGGGCCTTCTGCTCAGGCGGCGATCAGCGGATCCGCGGCCGGGATGGGTACCGGTATGCCGAGGGCGAGACGGCTGAGAGCATCGACCCCGCAAGGGCGGGACGGCTGCACATTATGGAGGTGCACCGGCTGATCCGGTTCATGCCCAAGGTGGTCATCTGCGTGGCGACCGGCTGGGCCGCGGGCGGCGGGCACAGCCTGCACGTGGTCTGCGATCTCACGCTGGCGAGCCGGGAGCACGCGCGGTTCAAGCAGACCGACGCCGACGTAGCCAGCTTCGACGGAGGGTTCGGCTCGGCGTATCTCGCCCGCCAGGTCGGCCAGAAGTTTGCGAGGGAGATCTTTTTCCTGGGCGAGACGTACGATGCTGAGGCCGCGCACCGGATGGGCATGGTCAACGCCGTCGTGCCGCATGCCGACCTGGAACGCACTGCACTGGAGTGGGCCGCCAAGATCAACGGCAAGAGCCCGACTTCCCAGCGGATGCTGAAGTATGCGTTCAACCTCGTCGACGACGGGATCGTCGGTCAGCAGGTGTTCGCGGCGGAAGCCACCCGGCTGGCCTACATGACCGACGAGGCCGCCGAGGGCCGTGACGCCTTCCTGGAAAAGCGCCGGCCGGACTGGGCCCGTTTCCCCTACTACTACTGATGAGCCGCCAGCACGGCGCGGGCAGCGGCCAAGGCCGCCTCGCGGTAAGCCGCCCCGAACAGGCAGACGTGCACGAGCAGCGGGTGCAGCTGATGGAGCGGCAGCCGGTCGCGCCAGCCGTCGGCCAGCGGCGCAACCTCCTGGTAGGCGGCCAGGATGTCCGTCAGGTACGGCGCGCCGAACAACGCCAGCATGGCCAGGTCGGTCTCCCGGTGACCGCCGTGCGCGGCGGGGTCGATCAGCCAGCCGCGGTCGCCTGACCACAGCACGTTGCCTGACCAGCAGTCGCCGTGCAGCCGGGCGGGCGGCTCGGCCGGCCCCGCGACATCGCCGAACCGCGCGCACGCGGACTCGATCAGCCCGGCGTCGGCCGCGTTCAATGTGCCCGCGCCCGCGGCGATCCTGGCGTACGGCAGCACCCGGTTTGCGGCGTACCAGTCCGGCCAGCTCTCCCCCGTCGCGGCGTCGTTGGGCAGCGGCAGCCCCGCGATGACTCCCGGCCACGGGGCGCCGAACCGGTCAGCCCCCGCTGCGTGCAGGCCAGCCAGCTCGCGGCCGAACCTCACGCCGGATTCCCGGCTCGGCCGGCTCTCGTCAATCCAGTCAATGACCAGGCAATCCGCGGTTTCCAGCAAGACCGAAGGAACGGGCACCGATCCGGCCGCGGCCAGCCAGCGCAGCCCGGCCGCCTCGGCTGCAAAACCGGTCCGGGCGGCATCAGCCGATTCGGCCACGTTCCCGGTCTTGGCAAATGCCAGCCGACCGTCAGCGAGGCGGAGACGGAAGTGGCGGACGCCGTGCTGTCCGCCGAGGTCGCGCGCTGCCGCGACCGGCGTGCCCAGGAGCCCGCCGAGCCGGGCCGCGGCCGGGTCCATCAGAGCAAGTCGATGAGGTGGCCGACCAGGCCCTTCGCCGCCGGGTCCACGAGGTCGAAGACCTCGGCGTAGTCCTCCGGTGCGCCGTTGTACGGATCGGGCACTTCGGCGCCGTCGGGGGCGTCGGGGTCGAAAGCGCGCAGCAGCACAATGCGGCCGGCTAGCTCTGGCCTGCCGCGTGCCATCCTCTGAAGCCCGGACAGGTTCGACCGGTCCATCGCGAGCAGCAGGTCGTAGTCGTCGAGCCAGTCCGGCTGGATCTGGCGGGCCTTATGCCCGTCCGCATTGTGGCCCCGGCGGGCGAGCTCGGCCCTGGCCCCGTCATCCATAGCCTCGCCGATGTGCCAGTCGCCGGTCCCCGCGCTCTCGACCACCACCTTGCGGGCCAGGCCCGCCTCGGCGACCTCTGCGGTGAGCACCCGCTCCCCCATCGGCGACCGGCAGATGTTGCCGAGGCAGACCACGCAGATGCGGTATGGCCGGTCGGCGTCGCGCGGTGGCGGCAAGCTCGCAGAGGCGGCCTTGGGCGGGGTCATGGCTCCAGCATGCCCGACCGCCTCCAGTGCTGTGCTCACCGGGAACAACCTGCCACGATGGAGCGCATGCCGGAGACAAATCGGTTTCGGTCGCTCTCGTTCTGGCACGACACCGTGCCGGGCGCCCTGGTGCCCGGCGATCCGCTGCCGGGCGATCTGCAGGCCGACGTCGCCATCGTGGGGGCGGGATTCACTGGCCTGTGGACGGCGTATTACCTGGCCAAACGCGGGCCCGGGCTGCGCATCGTGGTCTGCGAGCGGGAGATCGCCGGGTTCGGCGCCTCCGGGCGGAACGGGGGCTGGTGCTCTGCCCTGTTCCCGGCGTCGCTGGCTAAGCTTGCCCGGCTCAGCGGGTCGGGGCGTGCCGGGGCAATCGCGATGAAGCAGGCCATGCACGAAACCGTCGACGAGGTGGGCCGGGTCGCCGCCGTGGAGGGCATCAACTGTCATTTCGCCAAGGGCGGCACGGTGATGCTGGCCCGGTCGGCCGCTCAGCTGGAGCGGGCGAAGGCCGAGGTCGCCGAGGCGCGCGAGTTCGGCTTCGGCGAGCACGACCTGCGGCTCCTCGGAGCGGCTGAGGCGTCGGGCCTGGCCGGCGCGACCGACGTGCTGGGTGGCACGTACACGCCGCACTGCGCCGCCATCCACCCGGCGCGGCTGGTCCGCGGGCTGGCCGACGCCGTACGGCAGGCCGGCGTCTCGGTGTTCGAGCAGACCCCTGTGCTCTCGATAGCGCCCGGGCGGGTTGTCACAACGCACGGGACGGTACGGGCGGAGATCGTCGTGCGGGCGACCGAGGGCTACACGCCGGAACTGCCCGGCTTCCGGCGAGCCATCGCGCCGGTCTATTCGCTCATGATCGCGACGGAGCCGGTGCCGTGGTCGACCTGGGACACGATCGGTCTCGCGGGCCGGCCGACGTTCGGCGACCTCCGGAACATGATCATCTACGGCCAGCGGACGGCGGACGACCGGCTGGCATTCGGCGGTCGCGGCGCGCCCTATCACCTGGGTTCAGCGGTGCGCCCCTCATTTGACCGGGTACCGGGCGTGTTCGCGGCGCTGCAACAGACGCTGGTGGAGCTATTCCCGCTGCTCCGCGACGTGCCGGTCAGCCACGCCTGGGGCGGGCCTCTCGGCGTGCCACGCGACTGGTGCGCGTCGGTCGGGCTCGACCGCTCGACCGGGCTCGGCTGGGCCGGCGGGTACGTCGGCGACGGGGTGTCCACCACGAACCTGGCCGGCCGGACACTGGCTGACCTGATCACGGGTGCTGACACATCGCTGACCCGGCTGCCGTGGGTGGGTCACCGATCGCGGGGGTGGGAGCCGGAGCCGCTGCGCTGGCTCGGCGTCAACGCGGGGCTGCAGACCATGCGGGTCGCGGACTGGGAAGAGGCAATGACCAAACGACAGTCTCTGGCTGGCGCATTCATGGGCCGGTTCCTCGGCGGCTGACCGGCTCCTCAACGGCCGACCGGGATGAGGCGGGTAAGCTGTCCGGCGGGCCAGGCGATCACGTCAGCCCAAGGCCAGGTGGTTCGCAACGCTTAGGGTCTTGCGCTACGATCGCTCAGTCCTGTCGATCAGTTGTACATGCGCCGCTAGCTCAATTGGCAGAGCAGCGGACTCTTAATCCGCGGGTTCGGGGTTCAAGTCCCTGGCGGCGCACCCGATCTTGTGTATTACTTCGGCTGATGCTTGACGTTGGTCGTTCGGCTGATGCCTGACGGTGTTTCGGCTGATGCTTGACAGCTGCTTCGGCTGATCCTTGACACTCCCTTGGCATGAGGGAGCTGAGTGTGGCTGAGCAGCGGTATCAGGCTGTTCTTGCGGTGATCGGCGAGGGCAGCACGGTGACTGAGGTGGCCGGCCGGTGGGGTGTATCCCGGCAGAGCGTGCATTCGTGGCTGGCCCGGTATGAGGCGGGCGGCCTGGAGGGGCTGGCGGATCGGTCGCACCGGCCGGGCAGCTGTCCGCACCAGCTGGATGCCGGGGTGGAGGCGCGGGTGCTGGAGCTGCGCAGGGTGCACCGGTCGTGGGGGGCGCGGCGGATCCGGTTCGAGCTGGCGAAGGCGGGGGTGGCGCCGGTGCCGTCGGAGTCGGGGATCTACCGGGCGCTGGTGCGGGCCGGGCTGATCGAGCCCGGTGCCCGGCGGCGGCGGAAGGAGGAGTGGCGGCGGTGGGAGCGCGGGTCGCCGATGGAGTTGTGGCAGATGGATGTGGTGGGCGGGTTCCTGCTCGCCGACGGCAGCAACGCTAAGGCGCTGACCGGGGTCGATGACCATTCGCGGTATTGCGTGTCGGCGGCGCTGATGGCCCGGGAGCGGACCCGGCCGGTGTGTGACGCGCTGGCCGCGGCGTTAGCCGCCTACGGGGTGCCGCAGCAGATCCTCACCGACAACGGCAAGGTGTTCACCGGGAAGTTCGGGCACCCGCCGGTGGAGGTGCTGTTCGACCGGATCTGCCGGGAGAACGGCGTCGATCATCTGCTGACCATGCCGCGGTCGCCGACCACGACCGGCAAGATCGAGCGGTTCCACCGGACGCTGCGGGCCGAGTTCGACACCCGGCGGGCGTTCTCCTCGCTGAAGACCGCCCAGCAGGCACTGGATGAGTGGGTGGCCTACTACAACACCGTCCGGCCGCACCAGGCCCTGGCTATGGCTACCCCGGCGTCCCGGTTCAGTGCCGCAGCCCCGAGCCGGCAGGCTGACCTGACCGCGCTGGTCCCTGACCGGACCGGCGAGGACTGGGTGGCCCGCAAGGTCGGCCCCAACGGGATCGTGTGCGTGTCCTGGCAGCAGGTGTCGGTCGGCAAGCACCGCGCCGGGCAGCGCTGCGACGTGCACGTCGGCCGTGACCTGCTCCAGTTCTGGGTCGGTGCTGACCTGCTCAAGACCGTCACCAGGGCCAGCAGCGGGGAGGTGCGCAAGAAAAACGCGGCACGGGTCTAACCTGCAAACCGGGGTGTCAAGGATCAACCGGATGACGAC
>DASQIW010000266.1:0-18468 GCA_035631375.1 Streptosporangiaceae bacterium | reverse complement strand
ATCTCCATAGAGTTTCGGTGGCCATGGCGAAGGGGAAACACCCGGCTCCATTCCGAACCCGGAAGTTAAGCCCTTCAGCGCCGATGGTACTGCCCGGGGGACCGGGTGGGAGAGTAGGACGCCGCCGGACATCTTCCCGCTGAGGGCCGTTACCTTTCTGGTAGTGGCCCTCAGCGCGTTTTTGCATGCCCTGATGAGATTCGAGTCTCCGCTGCGGCGGAACCCTGGAGCTGCCGGATAGATCCGGCGTTGGAGGATGGACAGATGGCGGCGAGCTCGCGCGGGTCAGCAGGCGGGCGCCCCGGCGGCGGGTCGGGCCGGGGTCAAGGCCGCGGCACGCCAGACCGCGGCGGCGGCGCCGGGCGTGGCGGCAGGTCAGCGGGCAGCGGCAGGTCAGCGGGCAGCGGCAGCGGCAGGTCAGCGGGCAGCGGCGACGGCAGCCGCCGTCGCGGTGGTGCAGGGCGCGGCGATGCTCCAGGTGGCGGTGCCGCAGGTGGTGGCCGCGCTAGCCGCACTGGTTCCGACCGGAGCGGTGCTGGCCGCTGGGACGCCGGGGGGAGCGGCGGCCGCACTGGCGGAGCGCGGGCCGCTTCCGGCCGCGGCCAGTCGCCGGACCGTCCGCATCGGAGCCCCGGCCGGGCGGGAGAAGACGTTGGGTATGACCGGCGCGGAACCTCGGGGACTAGCAGTCGCACGGACCGCAGCAGCGGCGCCGGCCGCAGCAGTGGCGCCGGCCGCAGCAGTGGCGAGCCAGACCGCACTGGCGCTGGCAGGTCAGGTGGATCGGCCCGTCGGAGCGCCGCCGCCGCGGGTAGCTCCCGCGGCCCTACGGGTTCCCGCAGCCGGGCCGGCAGCAGCCAGCGACGGGGATCCGCAGGTGACGGACCCAGCCGTCCTGGCAGCCCCGGCCCCGATCGGCGATACCCGCGCGACGATGATGCCGGCCGCGGCTGGGGTCCGGACGAGTTTCGGCGACCGGCGGGCCGACAGCGGGATGATGGCGCGCGCCGCGATGGGACCAGGAGTGAGCGGCCGTACCGTTCCGCGCGGGACGGTGACCGCCCGCATCGGGCGGCTCGGCGGGCTGATGACGGCGGCAGTGAGCGGCCGTACCGTCTCGCGCGTGACGGTGACCGCCCGTACCGGCCCGCCCGGCGGGCTGATGACGGCGGCAGTGAGCGGCCGTACCGTCCCGCGCGTGACGGCGACCGCCCGTACCGTCCCGCTCGGCGGGCTGACGACGGCGGTGAGCGGCCGTACCGTTCCGCGCGGGACGGCGAGCGCCCTTACCGGCCAGGTCGACCGGGCGGTGCCGTCCGCGGCGGCGATGGCGCGCGCGCCGGACGCAGACCGGACCAGCGCGGTGGCTACGCACGCGCCAGCGACGGCGACCGCGGGCATCACGCACCTGCCGACGCCGAGCGCCTGAACATACCCGACAGCATCGACGCCGAGCAGCTCGATCCTGCGGCGATGGCAGAACTGCGGACACTGCCCGGCGACCTGGCCGAGGTGATCGCCCGCCTGCTGGTCGCGACCGCGGTGACGGACGATGCCGACGAGGCTTACCGCTACGCCAAGCAGGCACGGGGCCTGGCAGCCAGAGTGGGAGTCGTCAGGGAAACCTGCGCCATCGCTGCCTACCAGGCAGGTGACTGGGCAGGTGCCCTGGCGGAATTCCGGGCTGCCCGCCGCATAACTGGCCGGGACAGCTACCTGCCGCTGATGGCGGACTGCGAGCGAGCACTGGGTCGCCTCGACCGGGCGCTCGACCTGGTGACAGGCCCGGAGGCCAGGGCCGCTGACCGAGAGACGCGGATCGAGCTGCGCATCGTCGAATCGGGGATCCGGAGGGACCAGGGCCTCATGGAAGCGGCTGTGGTGGCGCTTCAGGGGCCAGAGCTGAGCGGCGGGCGGATCAGGCCCGAGCATGCCCGGCTCTACTACGCCTACGCCGACGCACTGCTGGCGGCGGGTCGCGACGATGAGGCACGCGAGTGGTTCGGCCGCGCGGCGTCCGCAGACGTCGACGGCGATACCGACGCAGCCGAGCGCGTCGAGGAACTCGACGACTTCGCCTTCGACGATCTCGGCGATGACGATGCCACCGACGATGAGAACGAGGACAGCACGCAGCAGGACGACGGCGACACAACGAACCAGTGAGCAATCTAGCCTGGCTTAGCTCACGACCGTCCGTCAGCGCGCGGTTAGACGCGGCCACGATCGTTACCATCGGGGGCATGACGGGTTCTGGTGCGGCTGGTGTCGGCCAGGGCGAGCCGAGCGCCCCGGAACCCTCGGCCGTGACGGTCCCTGCATTGGCGGCGGGCGGGTTGGGGTTGGCGCTAGCGACCGCGGGTTACTGGTTCGTCGGCTTCGGTATAGCCACCTCGTGTACCGACGTTCATGAGGGCGTCCACGGCTGCGATGCCATGTACAGCTGGATGCATGTGGGACGGACTGTGCAGTGGGCGCTCGTTCTTCCCGTGATCGCCGCGCTGGCAGTGGGGCTGGCGTGGCCAGCTAGCCGCAAGGTAATCGCGATCAGCACATGGGCTCTCGCGGTACTAGCGGTGGCGTGGTTCGCCTTCTACATGTACAGCGCTAACAGCACCTTCTGATATCCGACCTCACCCGCGGGGGCCGTCGGGCGTTGTGCTGCGGCGGTCTGCCTCGGCACCAGCTCCGATCGGAGGAGTCTGGGCTTTCGCCAAAGCGCTGCGAACAGCGTTGCGGTCGACAGACTTCGCCGCCTGACCCAGCCAATCGGCGGGAGTGCGGCCGCGGTCGTCGAGCGCACCCACGTCGGCGCCGTGATCAAGCAATACCTGAATCGTCTGCACAAATCCTGCCCGCGCCACGTAGTGCAGCGGAGTTGCGCCGTTGTAGCGGTGGTCGACGCGCGCTCCGTGCCGGAGGAGCGCGGCGACGTATCCGGGATCGTCTTTCCGGCCCTTATTACCGGTGCAGCTCATCCTCACCCAGTCACCCGAGTCCTCACCTCCGGTTCCCACACCGGCCGACGCTCCTGCATTCGTCAGAAGCGCCGCGGTCTCGGGATCAAGCACCCATCTGCCGGCACCGATGGCACGCGCGTCGGCTCCGTGCTCGAGCAGAAGCTTGATCATCTCTCGGCTACCGCGTTCGGCGGCGGCGCGAAGTGCTCGGCCCCCCGCGAGAACGGGTTCGGTGGTGTGATCGAGCAGGAGACGAAGGACGGGAACGTGATACCCGGCCACGGCGTGGTGGATCGGCGTGATGGTGAGCACATCTGTGGCCGGATCAGGCACCTGCGCCAACGACCGACGTTCTGAGAGCAGCCGCTGCACGGACGGCAGGTCGCCGAGGAAGGCGGCGGTGAACACGTCGTCTTTGGCGCCCCGGCGCATCAGTAGTGCGCTGATCTCCGAGTGACCCGTCATGCGGGCCGCGCACAATGGCGTGACGAAGAACACGAGCTCCAGCGCGCCGCCAATCGCCCGGCCATTCAGAGACGAGGGAGTGTTCGCGTCGACTCCGTGGTCGAGGAGCCACTCGATGACCTCGATCCGGCCCGCCAGCGTCGCGGTCTGCAGCAACCGGGCCGCGAACGGGGCGCGCGCCACGACATCGGGAATCTCGACGGCCAGGGTCGCGAGCTCTTCCACCTTGCCGCGCTGAGCCAGCATCACCGCCTTCTGCACGGTCCTGGCACCGACGCCGCAGGAGGCGATTTGCTGCGAGCGGTGTCTCGACGCCCCTGGCGGCTGTCCGGCAGGCTCGCGCTCGGAGTTGACGAGTGCAAGCGCGACCGCGCGCGCTCGCCCAAGAATCATGGCAGCGTCGTCGGCATCCGGTACCGCGTCGCTCAGCGCGCCGCTGAGATGGCTGAGCCAGCGCTCGGCGACTGCGCTTGTGATGGGCAGGTCCTCGTGGTGCTGATAGAGCGCGCCCCAGGCCGATTCGCTGTAACGGGATGGTCCGCCGAGCCATTCGGCAAAGAATCGCTTCTGCCTGCTGCGTCCGTTCGCGAGGTCCCGGCCGAAGAACGGACGGATTACGGCGTCGGCCTGGAAGCGGTCGTAGAGCGAGTCCACGAGCCGGTGAACTGCGGCCTGCCCGCCCATGCGGTCGAACACGGCGCCGTCCTGGAGCGGCCTCATGCTGCTCCCGACGTCCAAGAAGCGACGGTGGCTCACGTCCGGATCGACGCTGGCGTCTGACCTCGTCACGCCCCGATGCTAACCCGAGCGGGATGCGGCGATCACCGCCACGACGCCGCCGACAGCAGAGGCCGTTCTGCCCGGTGGCGGCTAGCTCGCTAGGACTGCTGGCCAAACGGCCACGTTCCGTTCTTATGGTCTCCGGTCTTGACGGTCGGCCGCCTGAGTCGGGTTACATGGAGCAACCGGTCGAGAAAGGGCTTGCCGATGAGGACCAGCACGGATCGCATCCTGACCACTCACACCGGCAGTATCGCCCGGCCCGATGACCTCATCGAGTTGATGCGTGCCAAGGAGAACGGCCTGCCGTACGACCAGGAGGCGTTCGAGGCTCGCGTGACCGCCGCAGTGGCGGACTGCGTGCGCCGCCAGCTCGAAGCAGGGCTTGACGTCATCAATGACGGGGAGCAGCGCAAGAGCGGGTTCGCGTCCTACCTCACCGAGCGGATCGGCGGGTTCGAGCCACTCCCGGGCAACGACAGCAGGACGCCCTTGGAGTCCTGGCCGGAGGTCGGCGAGTTTCCTGACTATTACGAGCGCTACTTCAAGACGGCGATGTTCGGGGCGATGCTGAGCCCGCAGCGACGGCTGGTCTGCCGTGCTCCGGTCACCTACATCGGCCAGGAGGCGCTCGCGACCGATATCGCCAACCTGAAGGCCGCGCTCACCGGGCAGCACTACACCGAGGCTTTTATGTCCGCCGCCATGCCGACGGGACTGGCCGAACAGCGGAACGAGTATTACTCCTCGCGCGACGAATTCCTCACCGTGCTCGCCGACGCGGTGCACGAGGAGTACCGGGCGATTATCGACGCCGGATTCCTCATCCAGCTCGACGATCCGGCGGCCGCGCAGCTCTGGGGGCACGCCAGCGAAGAGCCGGCGGAGCGAGCCAGGCGCGTGAGCGAGACCGTCGAGCTCATCAACTACACGCTCCGCGACATCCCGATTGAGAAGGTCCGCTACCACACGTGCTATGGCATCAACCAGGGCCCGCATATCCACGACCTGCGGCTGCGGGACTTCATCGAGCCGATGCTGAGGGTCAATGCGCAGTCGGTCTCATTCGAGGTGATGAACACCCGGCACCTGCACGACTATCACGCCTTCGAGGAGGTGAAGCTGCCAGACGGCAAGATCATCATCCCGGGCATGCTCAGCAACGGGGCGAACTGGGTGGAGCACCCGGAGCTCATCGCCGAGATGACGGTGCGGTATGCCGAGCTGGTCGGCCGGGAGAACGTCATGATCGGCAACGACTGCGGATTCGCCTCGCAGGCCGGCAGTCGTGAGATCGATCCGAAGGTCGGCTGGGCTAAGTTCGCGGCGCTCGCTGAGGGTGCTCGCATCGCCACCAGCAGGCTCTGGCGCTGAGCAATGCGCGTGCTCACCGCGTTCGGTGGCACCGGCTGGCGCCGCAACGGCCGTCCAGCTGACCGGCCGGCGTGCACGCGATGACCTCCGACAGCTCGACAGCCCGGCTGCCAGTGGCGGCGCGCTGGTTCGACGTCACTGAAGTCGGCGACGGGGTCTTCCGCATCACCGAGCCGCACGTCCACTCCTACGTCCGGGCCAACGCGTGGCTGGTCCGCGGGGCCTCGTCGCAGGTGCTGGTGGACACCGGCCTCGGCATCGCCAGCCTTGCCGCCGAGCTGGCCGACGCCGGCTTGCTTGACCAACCTGTCCTCGCAGTCGCCACGCATTCACACTTCGATCACTTCGGCGGGCTGGGTGAGTTCGCAGTCCGGTCCGCGCATCCCGACGACGGCGATCTCATCGAGACAGCGGGCGATTATGTCACCCTGACGGCCGGCACCTATCCGGCCGATCTGGTGGCGGAGTTCGGTGAGGCTGGCCTGTCGGTACCGGACCTGCTCGTGGATGCCCTGCCCGCGCCAGGCTTTGACCTGGACAGTTTCCGAACCCCAGCCGCCGCGATCACCCGCTGGCTGGGAGACGGCGATGTGCTTGACCTGGGCGGGCGCAGCCTTGAGGTGCTCCACACGCCCGGTCACTCCCCCGGCAGCATCTGCCTGTGGGAGGCCGACTCCGGCATGCTGCTGTCCGGTGACGTCCTGGTCGACGGCGAGCCGCTGCTTGACCAGCTGCCACGATCCAGCCCAGCGGACTTCGCCGTGAGCCTCAGACGGCTTTCCGGCCTGCCCCTGACCACGGTGTATGGCGGGCACGGCCCCGTTTTCGGCCGGCGCAGAGCTCACGACATCATCAGGGACTACCTGGCGACGAGCCGATAGGGCGTGGCGGGGCCAACGCTGCCCGTAGATGGACAGCAATGTGACCAATGTGGCCCTCATCAGGGCGTTGCTAGGGTCCTCCCGGCCGTCAATTCAGCCCTGAGCGAACAATCGCATGACCATGCCGGTGCGCGGCTTCGGACCGAACGACGTCGACTTGCGAGGTACCCGCCGGCCCAGCGCTGCTACCTGGTACACCTGGTCCGCCGACATGGGGCAGCAGAGCACCGCCGTCCCGACGCCACCAGCCCCGTCACCGGCCGCCCTGATCGCATCCGCGCCGTCGTGGAACGCCCGGACACTGCGCTCGTCGTCCTGGATCCCCCAGAGCCGCCCGAACAGCAGGTCGGCCATGACAGCGCCGCCCAGGCGCTGCCAGAGATCGGCCGGCTCGTCTGACACCGCCGAGCGGAGCCTCGCCGGGTCCGGGTCCGTGAGGAGCCAGGCCCGTCCGCGGCCCGCGAGCAGGAACGCGATCCCGCCTGCGCAGGCCCGGTCGAGCTCGGCCAGGACGCCGGGCACGTCGGCCGCGCCGCCCGAGAGCTCCCGGACGGTGAATGCCGCGCTCGCCAGCCGGGCCGCAGTCTCCGGCACGAGCCCGTCCACCACCCGGTGGATGGCCCCGACGCGGGGCGGGTAAGCGGCCGAGTCGACCAGGAGCGCCAGGCCTCGATCCCACGGGCCTGGCCCCGCCCCGGCTGCATGCAACCGGCGCTGGAGCTCCAGGTAGGCGGCGTACCGGTGATGGCCATCGGCAATCAGCGCTGTCCGTGGCGCCAGATCAGCCGCTATGGCTGCCAGGTCAGCGGGGTCGGTGACGGCCCACAGCCGATGCCGCAGGCCGTCGGCGGTGACGGCCCCCGCGAGCGGCGCCTGGCTGTCCGCAACCTCGTCGACGAGCTTTGTCGCCACTCCCTTCCCGCCCTGATACAGAAGGAAGATCGGCTCGAGATTCGCCCGGGTGGCCTCCATGAGCCGCCGCCGCCCCGCAACCGGGCCGGGCATGACGTTCTCGTGCGGCTGCACGATGCCGGCCGAGTAGGGCACCAGACCCAGCGCGCCGATCAGTCCCCGCTGGACGACCCGCTCGACGTCGGCCTGCTCGTAGACGTAGAGCGCTGGGCCCGGATCCACCGTCAGGATCCCGTCAGCCAACCAGCGGGTGAGGTCGGCGGCCGCGTCCTGGAAGGGACTGCCTGGTGAGCCCTCTGCGTGCACCGGCAGGATGAGGCGGACCACGTTGTATGGATCCGCCGCCATCAGCCGGGTCTCGAAGTCGGCGGCGATGACGTCGTACGGTGGGGAAGTTACCTGGGCGAGCCCGCTCACCCGGTCCTCGGCATAGCGGACGCCGCGGAACGGTGCAAGGTCGAGGCCCGGTTGCTGTCCCTTAGCCGGCGCCTCACTGGATCGAAGGGTTGGCACGTATGTCAGAAGGACCGGCAGGCGGGCCTGATTCCCGTCCGGCGAATCCAGGCGGCGACAAGGGCCAGCCCGCGGACAGTGCCGACACACACCAGCTCTACCGGCGGGGCCTCGACCTGCTCGGCCGGGGCAGTCCGGCGGCGGCGGAGCAGCTGCTCCAGCGTGCTGCTGCAGCCGAGCCGCGGTCGCGGAGCATCCTGGAAGCCCTAGCGCGGGCGCAGTTCGACACGGGCCAGTACGCGGAAGCGGCCGGTAACTTCCGGCAGATCGTGGAGGCCAGTCCGGCCGACGATTACGCCCAGTTCGGACTCGGCCTCGCCCTGGCCCGCACTGGCGACCACGGCGAGGCCGCCGAGCACCTGGCCCTGGCCGCAGCCATGCGTCCCAATCTGCGGCACTATACCGACGCCCTGCGCAGCGTCCGGGCGACACTGCGCGCTCGCCGCGATACGCGGAAGAGTGATGACGATTGAGCGGGAACGTGCCCGCCGGGGCTGATGACGCTGCGCAGGGACGCAGCGGGCCGGGAAGCGGGCCGCGCGGGTGCGCCTCACCGCTCAGCGCTCACTACGACGCGGCGCTGCTTGACCTTGACGGGGTCGTGTACCTGGGCGGAACGCCGATCCCCGGCGCCGCGGCCGCCCTGCAGCACGCCGCCGCCCGCGGCATGAAACTGGCCTACGTCACCAACAACGCCTCTCGTACCCCGCACGCCATTGCTGCTCAGCTCACCGGGATGGGCGTGCCAGCCTCGGTAAGCGACATCGTGACCTCGGCGCAGGCGGCGGCGCATCTGCTCGCCGACAAGCTGCCTGCCGGTGCTGCCGTGCTGGTCGTCGGCGGGGCCGGCCTGCGGCAGGCGGTGCGCGAGCGAGGGCTGCGGCCGGTGACGTCCGCGGCAGCGCGGCCGCTGGCCGTCGTGCAGGGCTACGCTCCTGGCATCGACTACGGCCTGCTGGCTGAGGCGACTCTCGCGCTCAATGCGGGCGCCTGGTATGTCATCTCGAACGCTGATCCGACCCTGCCGACCCCCCGCGGCGCGCAGCCGGGCAACGGATCGCTCGCGCAGGTCCTGATCCACGCGACCGGGCGCCAGCCAGTTGTGGCGGGGAAGCCGGAGCGGCCGCTGCACGCGGAGTCGGTGCAGCGCGTCGGCGCGAAGCGGCCGCTGGTGGTCGGCGACCGCCTGGATACCGACATCGAGGGCGCGTTCCGCGGCGGGGCGGACAGCCTGCTCGTGCTGACGGGCGTTACTCACCCGGCCGAGCTGCTGCTGGCGCGCAGGGAGCACCAGCCGTCCTATGTCGCTGTCGATCTGGCCGGCCTGAATGTAAGCCATCCCGACGTCGCGCGGGCGAACGGGGGATTCAGTTGCGGCGGGTGGACTGCCACGGCTAACACCGGGGAGGCCTGGCTCGGCGTGACCGGAACGGGTGACTGGACCGACGGGCTGCGGGCGCTCTGCGCGGCGGCCTGGGCGGCCGGTCCGCCGCCTGGCAGCCCTGAGGAGCAGCACCGCGCGGCTGAGGTCGTCCTGGCGGCTATCGGGCAGCCTCGCTGATATCACCCTGCAGTCGTACGAGGATCAGCCCGCTGGCCGACGCGAGCTATCGCGTTTGACCACGAGACTAGATCCGCCAGCCAGAAGGGCTGGCACGCGACTGCTGAGGGGACGGCACACCATGATCGAGGCACGAGGCCTCACCAAGCGGTACGGGGGCACGCTCGCCGTGGACGACTTGTCGTTCAGCGTGGCGCCTGGCAAGATCACCGGCTTCCTGGGTCCGAACGGCGCCGGGAAGACCACGACGATGCGACTGATCCTCGGCCTGGACCGGCCGACGGCTGGCCGGGTCACCATTAATGGGAAGCCGTTTGATGAGGTCGAGCAGCCCATGCGCCAGGTCGGCGCGCTGCTGGACGCGAAGGCAGTGCACGGGGGCCGGAGCGCATATAACCACCTGCTGTGCGTCGCTCAGTCCAACAACCTGCCGAGGCGCCGGGTCGACGAGGTGCTCGGCCTCGTCGGGCTGACCTCCGTAGCCCGCAAGCGCGCCAAGGGCTTCTCACTCGGCATGGGACAGCGCCTCGGTATCGCTGCAGCATTGCTGGGCGACCCGCAGATCCTGATGTTCGACGAGCCGGTCAACGGGCTGGACCCGGAGGGCATCCTCTGGATCCGCAACCTCATGAAGGCGCTTGCCGCCGAGGGCCGGACCATCTTCGTGTCGAGCCACTTGATGTCGGAGATGGAGAACACCGCCGACCATCTGCTGGTCATCGGCCGTGGCCGTCTCATCGCCGACTGCACTGTCGACGAGTTCATCGCGGCCAACTCCCAGCTGAACGTCCGGGTGCGGACGCCGCAGCCTGACCAGCTGGCCAAGCTGGTCGCGGCGGCTGGCGCGACAGTTCGCGAGAACGGCGACGGGTCGATGGTGGTCAGCGGCCTTGACCCAGCACGAGTCGGAGACCTGGCCTACGAGAACGCTGTCCGGCTGCACGAGCTTGCGCCGGTCCACGCGTCCCTTGAGCAAGCATTCATGGAGCTGACCGCATCCAGCGTGGAGTTCCACGCTGGCGTGCCAGAGGCTGAGCAGCCAGCGCTGGCTGGAAAGGTGGCCTGAGATGGCAACGACAACTGCGGCGCGGCCGACCGCCGGCATCGGACTTGACCTGCCGCGCTCGGCCGGGCGCGTGACCTTCGCGGGCGCGTTGCGCTCGGAATTCACCAAGATTCGCTCGGTCCGGTCGACCTACTGGGCGCTCATCGCCATGTTCGTCGTGGTCGTCGGGTTCGGCGCGCTGGCCAGTTATGGCGCTGCGACGCACAATCCCGGCGGTCCGGGATGGGACCCGACGCGGCAGAGCCTCGCCGGACTGTACATTGGCCAGCTGATCATCGGCGTGCTCGGTGTCCTGGTCATCAGCTCGGAGTACTCGACCGGGATGATCCGGACCACGCTGACCACCAACCCGCACCGTGGCGTCATGATCGCGGCTAAGGGCGTGGTCTTCACGGTGGTCGCGTTTCTCGCTTCGCTGGTCACCGCCTTCGCAGCGTTCTTCCTCGGGCAGGCGCTCATGTCGTCGCACCACCTCAGCACCACCATCGGCAGCCCTCACGTGCTGCGCGCGGTGATCGGTGGCGCGCTGTTCCTCACCGCGTGCGGGGTGCTGGCCTTTGGTCTCGGGCTGCTGCTGCGGCACACGGCGGCTGGTATCGGCACCATGGTGGGGCTGCTGTTCGTGGTGACGATCCTGGTCAACTTCCTGCCGATGTCCTGGCAGAACGACATCGACAAGTGGGTGCCGGCGCTGGCTGGCGGCCAGGTCTGGATGGTGCAGCCGCAGCCACCGGGCTCGACGCCCATGTTCGGGCCGTGGCCTAGCTTCGCCGTGCTGTGCGGCTGGGCAGCGCTGGCCGTGGTGTCGGCCGTCGTCCTGTTCCGCCGTCGCGACGCATAGCTCACCACACGGGGGCAGCGAGCCCTGGCCAGGCAGCCGGCCTGGCCGGGGCTCGCTTCTGTGTCGAGCCGGGTTGCGGACCTGAGGGACGCCGGCGGCACGTCGTCAGAACGACTCATCGGAGCCCGGTGCCAGGAGCTCGTATGCCGGGTTGATCATGACCGGGCGGTTCTCCCTGATCCCCACCTGACCTCGCAGCCGGACCTTGGAGCCGGGCCGCAGGCCCGGTATGTTCGAGCGACCGTAGAACAGCGCGGTCAGCTGGCCAGTCGAATCCTCCACGTCGCAGGCCAGGACGGTGTTGTGCTCGACCGGCCTGATCTCCACGGTGTGCACTCTTCCCTCTGCGATCGCCCGGCCCGGCTTGGTCAGGGAGCCGATCGGGGTGACGCCTCGTCCCGGCGCCGGCCGTTCGTACGTTCCGCTGCCGGCGGGAGTCGTCACTTCCTCGGGCAGCGGCTCGTCTGGTTGCACGGGGGGGACCACCGCGCCGTCGGGGCCTGCGACGTCCGCGGCTGCCGGGGCACCCGCGCCGGCTGAATCGGCCGCCGCGGCTGCCTTGGCGGCCATCGCCCGGCTGCTCAGGCTCTCTACCCGGCTGTTGACATCGAACGGCACGATCGTCGCGACGGCGTGCGGAATACGGCTGATCGCGGAGGCCATTTTGTCGGCGGTGCGGTCGTGCAGCAGGCGGCCGACGAACGGCGCGAAGCTACGGCGCGGCAGGATGGCCGTGACGCCGACGCCGGGCAGCACGGCCTCGGCGCCGACCAGGTTCGCGGCAGCAGCGGCGAGCCGGCGATCGGGGCAGTCGACGAAGTCGAGCGGGATGCCCGGGTTCGCCCGGAGCCAGTCTCCTCGCAGCTTGTCGGCCTGCACGTTGTCGATCACGAAGTGCACCGCGCGCAGTGACGTTGGCCGCAGACTCCGGGCATACCGGAGGGCGGCGATGGCGGCGAGGTCGTAGTCGTCCAGGAAGACGTAGACGCTTCGGCGGGCATAGGTGGGCGGGAGCGGCTTGCCGCCCGAGCTCTCGATGCCCTCGAGCACCCGGGCTTCCATGCGGTACTGGCGGTTCAGGTAGATGAGCACCGGGACGCCGAGGACGAACAGCACCACGACAAGCCAGGCACCCTCGGTGAACTTGACGATCGCAAAGATCAGCACGACGGCCAGGGACGCGACGCCCGCCGAGAAGTTGATCGCCAGCCGATAGCGCCAGCCCTGCTCCCGCACGCGGTGGTGGTATCTCGCCATGCCGAAGCCCGCCATGGTGAACGCGGTGAACACGCCGAGCGCGTAGAAAGGCACGAGTGCGTTGACGTTGGAGCCGACGACCGCCAGCAGGGTGATGGACAGGATCGCCAGCACGACGATGCCGTTGGAGAACACCAGCCGGTGGCCGCGCTTCATCAGCCAGCGGGGCAGGAACGCGTCCTCGGCCACGAAGCTGGCCAGGAACGGGAACCCGTTGAAGCTAGTGTTGCCGCCGGTGTAGAGGATCAGCGCGGTTGCGGCCTGCACGATCCCGTACATGATGTGCCCGAACACAGACGTGCCGAAGACGAGCTTGGCTTCCTGGGAGATCACCGTCGGCACACCCAGTGTGTAGGGGGTGGCGTGCGTCACGTGCGCCAGCCAGGAGATCCCGGCTACCAGAGTGCCGAGGATCGCACCCTCATAGACCAGCACCCGGCGCGCGTTCCGGCCCTCTGGCGGCCGGAAGGCGCTGACCGCGTTGGACACCGCCTCGATGCCGGTCAGCGACGAGCCGCCGTTCGCGAACGCCCGCAGCATCACGAAGACCAGCCCGAACGTGATCAGGCTGTTGTGGTTCGGCGTGGCCCCCTGGGCGTACGTGCAGTGGTGGCACGTCACCGGCCACTGCGGCAGAGTGCCAAAGATCTCCCGCACGATGCCGACGATGATCGTGAGGAGCATGACCGCGGAGAACAGATAGGTGGGCGCAGCGAACGCCTTGCCGGCCTCGCGGATGCCGCGCAGGTTGCCGAACAGGATCACGAGCACGACCAGGATCGCCGCAACCGTCAGCCGGGTCGTGTTATCTCCCAGCCAGTGCCAGGCCGAGCCGATCGCCGCGGTGCCGGCCGCGATCTGAACCGCGACGGTGACGACGTAGTCGACCAGCAGCGCGAGGGCGGCGATCTGCGCGACCCGGGGGCCGAAGTTCTCCCGCGCCACCACGTAGGAGCCCCCGGCCCTGGTGTATACCATCACCACCTCGCGATAGGACAGCACCACGAGGACCATGACGAAAAGCACGACGCCGGTGATGGGCAGCAGCACCGTGAAGGCGGTGATCGCCAGGCCGCCCTTGAGCAGCTCGATGAGGATTTCCTCGGTGCCATAGGCGGAGGACGAGATGCCGTCAGGGGACAGCACGCCGAGCGCGAGCGTCTTGGATAGTCGCTGCTCGCCGAGCTGCTGGTTGATCAGCGGCCTGCCCAGCAGCCTGGTCTTGAGCGCATAGCCGAGGCCCTCACCCGGGTCGTCCCGCCGCTTTAGCGCGCCGACAGCTTGTCGCATGGCCACGCCGCGGTGCCTCCCTCTTCGCCTCGCCACCCAGAGGCCGCGCCGGTCGCTACCGAGCCAACCGGAATGACGTGGCCTTCATACCATTGCAGCCGTCCCCGCCCGCATACGGGTTGCAAACGCCGAGGAGCGTCGGCAAGCCTAGGGCGCTGATCCGACTAACACGGACATAGTGCGCGTGGGGTCGCATCCGTGCGGGCTGCATGACAGGCTAACTGAGGGCGAACAGGGGACGACCAAGCGCGCGGGCTGTACCGGCCCGGCGGGAAGGCATTTCAGGTGACCACCACACCGGCAGCCGCGCCCGGCCCGGCCGGGGGCTTCCGAAATGTGTGCCTGTCGGAACTGCTGCGCCAGCCGGTCACCGACACCGGCGGGGAGTCGATCGGCAGGCTGTCCGACGTGATCGTGCGGCTGCGAGGGGCCGACTTTCCTGTGGTGACCGGGCTGGTGGTCGTGGTCGAGAAGCGGTCGCTGTTCGTGCCCATCGACCAGGTCGGTGTCCTCGGCGGCCCGCAGCTACGGCTCAGCAGCGCCCGCCTCGACCTGCGTCAGTTCGAGCGGCGCGAGGGCGAGGTCCTGCTTCGCGCCGACGTGCTCGGACACCGGCTCCTCGATGTGGATAACGCCCGCCTCATCCGGGCCGCCGACCTTGAGCTGGCGCCGGGCAGTGGCGAGTGGGTGGTGAGCGCGGTCGCCAGTCACCGGCGACCACCCTCCCTTCTTGGCCGGCTGGCCGTCCGGGGCGCTGGGCAGGCAGCCGGGCAGAGTTTCCGCGAGTGGGCGAAGTTTGAGCCCCTGATCGGGCACACCGGCACCGCCCTGGCCCGCCGTCCTTTTGGCCGCGTTGGCCGCCTCAAACCCGCGCAGATCGCCGATCTGCTGGAAGGCGCCTCCCAGGCCGAGGAGACCGAGATCCTCGGCCAGGTGCACGCCGATCCGGAGCTCGAGGCCGACGTCTTCGAGGAACTGGACGAGGACCTGGCCACGCGGCTGCTGGGCGCGCGCACTGACGAGGAAATAGCCCAGGTGCTGGCGAGGATGCAGCCTGACGACGCGGCGGACGCGATCGCTGAGCTGCCGCAGCGGCGACGGCAGCCGGTGCTCGATCGGCTGCCGCCGGGCCAGCAGGAAAAGGTCATGACCCTGCTCGGCTACAACCCGACCAGCGCCGGCGGCCTGATGACCATGGACTTCGTCACCGTGCCCGTCGGCGCCACCGTGGCCGACGCGATCGCTGCGGTGGCCGGGGCCGGCACGCTCCAGCCCGAGGCGCTCACCGCGGTGCACGTGCTGAACAAGAAAGGCAAGCTCGCCGGCGTCGCACGGCTGGTGGAACTCGTGCAGGCTGATCCTGCGGCGGGAGTAGGCGACGTCGCCGATGCAGATCCGGTCCGCGTGACGGCGGACGCCGACGCGGTCGATGTCGCCGTGCTGATGAGCGACTACAACCTGATCACGATCCCGGTGGTGAACGAGCGCCGGGTGATGATCGGCGTGATCACCGTCGACGACGTCCTAGAAGCGACGCTGCCGTCCGCATGGCGCCGGCGGGAAGCGGCTGAGCCGCCGGACGCTCACGGCGGCGAGCCGGACACGTAGGCGACCGGGCGGCTGCTAGGCCCGGACCGCGCCGGTGACGAGCCAGCGGGAGCCGCGGGCGCGAAGCGTCAGCGTGACGAACCGGGCGAGCATCCACGCCGCGTACGCCAGCCACAGCGCGACGAGCCCCGCGCCCGTGGTGACCACCAGTGCGGCGGCAGCGCCGAACACGGCGAGCGTCACCACTCCCGCCCCCGCGAGGTAGTCCTGGTCGCCCGCCCCGATCAGCACGCCGTCGAGCACGAACACCACGGCTGCGACGGGCTGCTGCGCGATCACCACGAGCAGTACGGCGAGGAGCAGGCTGCGCACCTGCGGGCTGACCCCGAACAGGGCGGGCAGCACAGGCCGCAGCGCCAGTAGCAGGACGGAGAACAAGGTGCCGTACAAGGCCCCCCAGCCGATCACCCGCTGAGTCGCGGCGCGAGCCCCGTCGGTGTCGCCCGCTCCGAGATAGCGGCCGGTGATCGCCTGCGCCGCGATCGCGATGGCATCGAGCGCGAAGACGAACAGATTCCAGACGCGCATGCCGACCTGGCTGGCCGCGATCGCATCGTCCGATTGCCGCGCGGCGATGGCCGTCATCAGCACGAGCACCGCCTGCAGCGCTACCGTCCGCAGAACCAGCGCGGCGCCGGTCCGCGCGGCCTGGCGCAGGCCGTGAACGTCGGGCCTGCCGCTTACCCCCTCCCGCCGCGCTCCACGTGCCACGACGATCAGGTACGCGGCCCCGGAGGCGGTCTGGGCGATGACTGTGCCCCACGCCGACCCGGCGATGCCCCAGTGCAGGCGGAGCACGAAAGTCGCGTTGAGCGCGATGTTGACGGCGTTGGCGGCGACGGCGACGAGCAGCGGGGTCCTGGTGTCTTGCAGGCCGCGCAGCACGCCCGTACCGGCCAGCACCCCGAGCATCGATGGCGCACCGAGCAGGCTGATCCGCAGATAGGTGACCGCCTGGTGGCTCACTGCCGCGGTTCCGCCGAAGGCGAGCACGATCCGCGGTGCGAGCGGCCAGCCGGCCGCGAGCACGGCCACGCCGATGCCGGCGGCGAGCCAAAGTCCGTCGATGCCCTGCCGGAGCGCAGCGTCGCGGTGACCCGCGCCAAGCTGGCGGGCGACCGCTGCGGTCGTGCCGTACGCGAGGAAGATCGACACACCGACCAGCGTGGTGAGCGCCTGGCTGGCGACACCGAGCCCGCCGAGCGGCACTGTGCCGAGCCGCCCGACGATCGCCGAGTCGGCGAGCAGGAACAGCGGCTCGGCCACGAGCGCCCCGAAGGCCGGAAGTGCGAGCCGCAGAATCTCCTTGTCCAGCGGATTGCGGTTAGCCAACAACACCCCGGCTGCGCAGCTCCGCCACCTCCGCAGCGGATAGTCCGAGATCAGCGAGCACCGCATCGGTGTCGGCGCCCGGGGCCGGGGCCGGTGCCGGTGTGTCGGCGGCAGTGCGGTCGAAGCGCGGCGCCGGGGCCGGCTGGGCAAACCCGCCCACCTCGATGAAGGCTTTCCTCGCGATAGCGTGCGGGTGCTCGGGCGCCTCGGCCAGGGTCAGCACGGGCGACACGCACGCGTCGGTGCCGGCGAATACGCTTTCCCACTCGGCCCTGGTGCGTTGCGCGAACGTCTCGGCGAAGCGCTGACGCAGCACCGGCCAGCCGGACCGGTCGTGCTGATCGGGCAGTCCGGCATCGGCGAGGCCGAGCCCTCGGAGCAACGCGGCGTAGAACTGCGGCTCGAGGGCACCCACCGCGACGTACTGGCCGTCGGCGGTGCTGTAGGTGTCGTAGAACGGCGCGCCGCCATCGAGCAGGTTGCTGCCGCGCTGGTCTTGCCAGCCGCCTGCCGCCCGCAGCCCGTAGAGGAACGACGTGAGCAGCGCCGAGCCGTCCACCATGGCTGCGTCGACGACCTGGCCCCGACCGCTGCCCGCTCGCTCGACCAGCGCCGCCAGAATGCCGAGCGCGAGCAGCATGCCACCGCCGCCGAAGTCACCGATCAGGTTCACCGGCGGCACCGGTGCCTGTCCCGCCCGGCCGACGGTGCTGAGCGCTCCGGAGATAGCGATGTAGTCGATGTCATGGCCAGCCGTTGGGGCTAGCGGGCCGACCTGGCCCCACCCGGTCATCCTGGCGAATATCAGGGCTGGATTGCGCTGCGCGCACACGTCAGGGCCGAAGCCGAGTCGTTCCGCGACACCCGGCCGGAAGCCCTCGACGAGGACGTCGGCGCTGTCCACGAGTCGCAGCAGCACATCCACGGCCGCGCCGTCCTTGAGATTTAGCCCGATCGAGCGGCGGCCGCGGCCAAGCGTGTCGAGCGGCGGGCGCGCTTGCGGGCCTGCACGCTCGGCGCGGTCCACGCGCACCACGTCAGCGCCGAGATCCGCCAGGATCATGCAGCCAAACGGCGCCGGCGCCAGGCTGGCGATCTCGATCACGCGCACGCCGCTCAGTGGTCCCATGGTGCCTCCGCACGCTCGGCCGGTATCGGGCCAGTCAGCCCGTGAGAGATGGTAGTGCGCTGCCGCCCGGCAGCGTCCGGGCGCCGCAATCAGCGGCTGCCGTCGGCGGAACCGGAACTGTCGTCGTCACGCCCGGCGGCTGACCCTGCCGAGTGGCCGGTCCCCGCCGCTGGATGAGGCGGCGTGGTGTGCGTACCCGACCTTGTGCTCCAGTGTGGTGCCAGCGGGCCCCCCTGCAGCCACACGCCGCCCAAGATCACCGCGAGCACCACCCCGGCTATTCCCGTCGCGGCCCATCCGGGTCGCTCGCGCCAGCTCAGCGCCAGCCGCCACAACGTCAGTACCGCGACCGGAAGGACGCAGAGGACCGTCAGCGCGAGCACCCATGACACCGGCGTGTCGGTGCCCGTGCCGAGGCCGTGCACGACCGCCACTGGCCACGCCGCGTAGGCCGACCAGTGCACCAGCCGCCAGCTCCGCAGGCTCATCCGCGCCCTCA
>DASQIW010000265.1:0-54142 GCA_035631375.1 Streptosporangiaceae bacterium | reverse complement strand
GAATCTTGCCGCGGTCGGAAATGAACTTCCGCAGTAGCCCGGTGTCCTTGTAGTCCACCCTGGTCACCTTCTCCTGGCAGAAAAGGCAGACCTTCTTCTTCGGCTTGCGGACTGGTGGCTTGGCCATCGTGGTGCTCCTTCGCAGTCCCGGCTAGCCTGCCGGGATGGTAGGCAGAGCCCCGCCTGCGGCGGGGATGGTCGGTTTGGTGTTGTGCTAGTTAGAACGGCGGCTCGTCCGAGAACCCGCTGTCGCTAGGCTCCGAGGCCCATGGGTCGTCGCTGCCGCGCGCTCCGGCGCCCCCACCATACCCGGACTGGCCGCCCGTGCCGGACTGGCCGCCGCCGGACTGGCCGCCGCCGAACCCGGCAGTCGACCGGTTCGACCGGTTCACCTTGGCGGACGCGTTGCGCAGGGACGGGCCGACGTCATCGACCTCGATCTCGTACACGGTCCGCTTCTCGCCCTCCCGCGTCTCGTACTGACGCTGGCGCAGGCGCCCGGACACGATGACCCGCATGCCGCGTTGCAGGCTCTCCGCTACGTTCTCCGCGGCCTGACGCCAGACGTTGCAGGACAGGAACAGCGATTCCCCGTCCTTCCACTCGTTGGTGTTGCGGTCCATGTACCGGGGCGTCGATGCAACCCGGAAGGTGGCGACCGCCTGGCCGGTCGGGGTGTACCGAAGCTCTGGGTCATTGACGAGGTTGCCGATGATCGTGATATTGGTGTCGCCTGCTGCCATCGGGGGGCTCCCGCTCGATCGGTTGGGTCTGAAACTCGAGCTCATGATGCGGCCGCAGCGGCGCGGCCGCGTGGGTGGAGCGTCAGTGCACTTCTGGCCTCATGACCTTCGTCCGCAGGACCGCCTCGTTGAGGTTCAACTGGCGGTCCAGTTCCTTGACCGTGTCAGGCTCGGCCTTCAGCTCGAGCACCGTGTAGATGCCCTCGGACTTGTGGTCGATCTCGTAGGCGAGCCGGCGGCGGCCCCAGACGTCAACCTTGTCCACGGTCCCGCCTGCCGACGTCACAACCTTCAGGAACTGATCAAGGGACGGCTGCACCGTCCGCTCTTCCAGCGCGGGGTCCAGGATGATCATCATCTCGTACTGGCGCATGTGGCTAACCTGCCTCCTTCGGACTCTGGCGGCCACGGCATTTCCGTGGCAGGAGGAACCGCACGCCGCGGTTGCGGCCCATTGCGGCTGCGCCAGCTTACCAGCCGCCGCCGACAACGCTGGCCTGGCAGGTTTCAGCCACCAGCCCGCCACGCACAGCCGTGATCCGGGCGCCATTGCCGGTTCCATTCCAGGCGGGACGGGCACACACTGGTTGTCAGGAGATCTTGCCAGCGATCCTGATTACCTCCTTGGGAGTAGCGATGCGCCAGGCGGTCAGCCAGCAAACCCGGCCTCGTGTACCAGCGGTCACCCTGAACAGCGACGGCCAGCGGCACCCGATGCTGAATGCTGCTTCCCTCTTGGTGCTCTTGGCCGGAATTGCCTCATTCGCCCTCGGCTTCGTTGTCCGGGCGCACATCGCCGCCTCGATCATCGGCGCAGTCACCTTCGCCGTCGGCCTGTACGTCCAGCTGGTGTCGGCCACCAGGGAACAGCGGGTTCTCATCGTGACCGGTCTGGTCGCCGCCTTCGTCGGCCTCGGGCTCGGCATCGCGCACGGCGGCTTCGGCTAGCCGTCCGCGCGGATCGCTCGCGTAGCCCGGCTTGCACCTTCCGGGAGGGGAACGGGCTCGCCACCGGACGCGGCCGCCGTCATGACGCGGCGCCCCGCCGGCTCGGTACGCTCAGCAGGTGAATCGCATTGGTGTGCATCTGCATGAAGGCGACCCGGCGGATCGGGCAAAGGCGGTCGATGCTGGCGCCGTGCAGTTCTTTCTCGGCGACCCGCAAGGCTGGAAGGCCCCCGAGTACCCACGCGACCCCGGCGAGCTGAAGGCGGCCTTCGCCGATTCTGGCGTGGACGCGTACGTGCACGCGTATTACACAATCAATGTCGCGTCGCCCAATAACCGGATCCGGATTCCCAGCCGCAAGCTGCTCCAGCAGCAGCTCATTGCCGCCGCGGCCGTCGGCGCCACCGGGCTCATCGTGCACGGCGGCCACGTCACGGCCGGCGCGGATCTACAGGAAGGCTACGACAGCTGGCGCAAGGCGATCGAGCGCGTCGACCGGCCACTGCCCATGCTGATCGAGAACACCGCAGGAGGCGACGGGGCGATGGCGCGCGGGCTTGACGGGCTCGCGCGGCTGTGGGATGCGATCGGTAGCGCAGCCGACGACGGGGGCGGCGAGATCGGATTCTGTCTCGATACCTGCCACGCGTTTGCGTCCGGCGAGCATCTGGCGAGCATCGTCGAACGCGTCCTCGGGATCACTGGCCGGATCGATCTCGTCCACTGCAACAACTCACGAGACGAGTTTGCCTCCGGCCGTGATCGCCACGCCGGACTAGATAGCGGTCAGATCGATCCGGATCTTCTCGTCGACGTCGTGCGGTCAGCCGGAGCAACCGCGATCTGCGAGACGCCTGACGCGGTCGCCGATATGCGCTGGCTTTCCGCCCGACTCGGTTAGGTGCAATCCCCTGGCCGGAGCCGGGCCTACGTGACCGCCGTCGTGCGTCTCACCGCGGCTTCCCTGGCGAGGAACGTCGCGAGGCCGGTTAGCGTCGGATCAGACCCCGCGTTCGGTGGCGAGATGCCGTAGACCAAGGCCGCCGACTTGGCCGGGCTCGGCGAGCTCGTCGGACACGGCCCGCCGAATGGCAAGCACCCTGTGGATGGTTGCGGGTTCGGGCTGGGACTCTGGTTCGGGTTATTGCCGTGGCCTGGACCAGGGTTCGTGCCGTTCTGGGTGTTGCAGAGCACCGCGCGCCTCGGGCACGTGCACTGCGGGCTGTCACCCTGGAACTGGCCCTGCAGCATCTGCTGGATCGTGCAGCGCTGCTTCCCCTGCGCCAGGTTCCACTTCGCGAAACCCTGCGACGTCTGCTCCGCCTGGAATATTCCGCCCGGCCATGGTGGCGTGTTGCCGTAGACCTTCATCATGAACGCGTTCCAGATCGTGGCTGGCCAGGCGCCACCCTGCGTGCCCGGCAACCCGCCCATGAACGCCATGTTGCTCAGGTTTTCCGTCTGAAGGTTAGTGAAGAGCGCCACCGACATCGCCGCCTGCATCGGGGTCGCCCCGATGAACCAGGCTTCCGACGAGTTGTCCCCGTTACCCAGCGTCCCGGTCTTGCCGATCACGCCGCCGCGGCGGAACGGGACACTGCCATCGGCCGTGCCCTGGCCGCCAAAGTTGTTGTCGAACGACAGCGCATAGTCGACGTCGGCAGCCGCTGACTTGCTCAGCACCTGCCTCGTTTGGATGTGGCTCGGCAGGGGATTAGGACTGCCGTTTCGCTGCACCGACGCGATCACATGCGGGGTGTGGTAGAGGCCGTCGTCGGCGAGGGTGGCGAACGTCGTGGCCTGCTCGACCGGAGTGAGCGGGTTCTCACCGAGGGCGATGGCCGGCGAGCCGCCGGTGTCCTTGCTCGCGGGCTTCG
This sequence comes from Streptosporangiaceae bacterium, assembly GCA_035631375.1. Taxonomy (GTDB): domain Bacteria; phylum Actinomycetota; class Actinomycetes; order Streptosporangiales; family Streptosporangiaceae; genus JAJYUU01. The sequence goes on along the minus strand of DASQIW010000265.1, from coordinate 50,574 downwards.
CCCCGCCCTCACTTGTGCCGAAGGTCGGCTGCAGGCCGTTGTCCCGCCCGGTCAGGTCGTTGCAGTCGGCGATGGTCTGCGCGCGGTTGCCTGCGGCGCTGCCGGGCACCAGGCACGGCTCGACGAACGCGTTCTGGCCCACGCCGAACGCCTTCGCCATGTTGATGACGTTCTGAATCCCGTCCCGGTGCGCCAGATCCTCGAACGCCGGGTCGGAGGAGATGGCGGCGGCCGCGTTGACCGCCAGCGGCTTGCCCAGGTTCTCGGCCTGCTCGTTGAACGTGAAGTACCAGATGTTGCCGCTAGACAGGTACGAGTGCGTGTTCTGGGCGTTTTTCGGCACGCCCGGCGGCGGGCTGGTCAGCGACGGCATCAGCTCGAGCTGGCTATAGTTCCTCGGGTCGTTCGCGTTCAGCAGCGGGATGTAGAGCGGCGAGAAGCCGTTGAGCTGGCTCGTGAACACGTCCATGCCCTCGTTCACTGCCTCCGAGAGCACGTAGGGCTTGAACGACGATCCGACCGGCTCCGCCGCCTCGGCCATGTTCAAAAAGCAGTCGGTCCTGGTGCAGTTCGCCGTGCCGTAACCGGGCCCGCCGTAGACCGCCCAGATACCGCCGGTCTTGGGGTCTTCCAGGACCGAGCCGATCCGTTCATACGGCCGGAACGCGCCCCCGGCCGCTCGCATGGCATTGATCTCTTGGTTGATGGTCCGGGTGAGCGCGACTTGCAAGTCCGGTCGGAACGTCGTCTGGATCTTGTAACCGCCGGTCTCGATCTGGTGCTTGGTGAGGCCATACCCGCCGACCGACGTCGGCGCCAACAGCTGCTGCTGGACCATGTCCATCAGGTAGCCGGTATAGCCGGTCCAGCCGTTCCCCGACGCCGGCACGTTCAGCTGCGGGAAGTGCGCGGCAGCGTACTGCTCCTGGCTTGCCGTAATGGCGCCGTCCCGCTGCATATTGAGCAACACCGACTTGTACCGGGCGACGAGCGCTGTGTATCCGGCGCCTGCCTTCGGGTCGGGGTTGAAGAAGCCGGGCGAGTTCGGCAACGACGCCAGCATCGCGGCCTGCTCGAGGGTGAGCGTGGATTTGTTATTGGTGAGGTTGACGCTGAAGTAGTTCTCCGCGGCCGCGCCGAGGCCGGTGTCCTGCGGCGGCCCGAACGGCACGAGGTTCAGGTAGTTCGTCATCACCCAAGCCTTGGACCGTGAGTGGCCCAGCTTCATGGCGATGATGATTTCCTTCAGCTTGGTGCCGAGGTTCTGCCCGGTGTTCACGCCCTGGAAGTAGTTCTTGGCGTACTGCATCGTGATGGTGGAGCCACCCTGCAGATTGCCGTGACCGAACGTGTCCTGATACGCCGCGCGCATCAGCCCGGTCAGGGATACGCCACCCTCGGTGTAGAAGTGCCGGTCCTCTGCTGCGGCCATCGCCTGTCCCATGACCGCCGGAATCTGGCCCTGGTTGAGCTGCATCCGGTCGACGCTGATCCCGTTCACGTTCGGGTCGAAGTGGCCGATCTGCTGGCCGTTGGCGTAATACACGATCGAGGACTGCCAGTTCGCGGTGAGGTCTGCCGCGGTCGGCACAGACGTATTCGCATACTCATAGAAGAAGGCAGCGACGATGAGGAGGATCACGCCGGCCACGCAGGCACCGAAGAGGCCGACAACCTTCTTGACCGTCCAGTGGCGCCACCAGGAGCCGGAGCGCAGCCACGCCTTGAACCGGTCTCCGGGGCCGCCAGGGTACCGGCCATTCCACCCGCCTCGGCCGCCGCCGCCGCCCCAGCCCGAGCCGCCGCCCTGCCTGGTCCGGAGCGCGGTGCGAGCTTGCGAGAACCGGCCCGTGCGGTCGCCGCCCTGCCAGTACCCGTCGCCCTGACGTTGCGCAGTCCTGGAGCCGGGGCCCGCGCCGTAGTCATACGAGCCGCGGTCGCCAGCGGCCGCAGACCACGACTGGCCGCCCCGCTTGCCCGCCGACCCGCGCAACCCGAGCCGGTTCCGCAGCTCGTCCGCGGTCTGGCTCAGCCTGCCCGTCCAGTCATGGCTGCCGGCGTCCTGCGCTGGGCGCTGCGCATGCGATCCGCGCGCCCGCCCGGCGATGATGCCGGTCCAGGTCTGTCCCTCGCCACGCGGGCCATTGCCGGGCACGCGACGATCGCGCGCGCTGTAGCCGTTCCCGGACTGCGCCGACCGGCTGCCACGGCCGCCGCCATTGCCGCGCCAATCGCGCGGATCGGCCCAGCGATCGCCGCGCTCCGCGTCGGCCGACCGGGCGCGGCGCCCGGATCGGTAGGAACCTTCGTCTTGGCCCTGCCAGTACGACCCGGGCAAGTCTGGGTTACTCACGCGTCCTCGCTTGTCGGGGGTAGCGAGCGCTAGCTCGCGAGCGGCGGTCCGCCAGATTACGTACGTTACCTGGCAATACCAACTACCCGGCACTTATGCGTCACACTCACGCCACGCCGCCCGCTCAGCAATAGTCGGCGGACCCGCCCTGACCTGCCCGCTTACTCGCTGGCCCTGGCCCGCCGACTGCGCCGGGGTGCCGGTTCACCAGTGCCTAGCGTGTAGGACGACGCGAGGTGGTTCCAGGCACAACTCTGGCAGACCTCGACGACGTAGACCCGGAACTCGGCATATTCGGCGGCCATTTCGTCCAGTTCTGGGGCACGTTTTACCCTGCCCTCGTAGCGTCCGAGCTCGTCGCCGTAGACGTAGGTGACGTGTGTGAGCTTGACCTTCTGGCAAATAGGGCACGTGGTGTCGGTCGGCTCGCCGTGGAACTTGGCCGCGCGTAGCAGGTACGGATGGGCGTCGCAGACATCGGTGACCGTCGTGCGGCCCGCAAGCACGGAAGCCAGCGTGGCTCGCCGTGCCAGGCCATAGTCGACGACCGATCGCCTCATGAGCGACAGGTTACGACGGATCCGTGCAGCGCCGCAGACCCGCCTGCTCATCGCGCGGGTGACGTGATCATGAAATGCGGGCGACTTGCGGCAATGCGCCGCACCGCATATCGTTGCGATGTATCAACTCGATACATCGAGCCGACATCCCTGGATCCCTAGCCTGGATCCCGCATGCGGCTCAATGATAGCTATGCGTCGAATGTGAGGTGCGAGCGGGTATGAGCAGCCAGCGGTCTGGCATCCTCGAGCTCGCCATCCTCGGCATTCTGCACGAAACGCCGATGCACGGCTACGAGCTGCGCAAGCGGCTCAGTTCGGTGCTCGGCGCCTTCCGGGCGTTCGGCTACGGGTCGTTGTACCCCGCGCTCAAGGACCTGCTGACCAAAGGCCTGATCGCGGATGACTCCGGGGTCGATCCGGGCAGGCCCCTCGACCGGCCGCGGCGATCGAAGATCGTGTACCGGCTCACCGCCGAGGGCAAGGAGCGGCTCAGCGACCTGCTCGGTGAGTCCGGGCCGGCGACCTGGGAGGACGACGGGTTCGGCGTGCACTTCGCATTCTTCGGCCTGACCCAGGCTGAGGTCAGGATGCGCATCCTGGAGGGGCGCCGAAGCCGCCTCGAGGAACGGCTGGAGGGCTTCCGGGCCGCGGTCACCCGCACCAGGGAGCGAGTGGACAGCTACACGCTGGAGCTCCAGCGCCACGGCCTCGAGTCAGTCGAGCGGGACGTCCGCTGGCTGAACGAGCTGATCGCCTCGGAGCGCCAGTCGGGGGCCCAGCAGGGCCCGGGCACGGCGACATCACCGGGCACACAAAGCGGCGGAGCGACCGCCATCAGCTAAGTCAGCCGACGGAGCTGGCGATTGAGCGGCACTGCGCGGCACTAGAAAAGGAGCAATCCTCATGGGTTCGGTACGGGTAGCCATCGTGGGCGTTGGGAACTGCGCAAGCTCCCTCGTTCAGGGTGTTGAGTACTACAAGGACGCCGACCCGGCGAGCCGGGTACCGGGCCTGATGCACGTGCAGTTCGGGCCCTACCACGTCCGCGACATCGAGTTCGTGACGGCATTCGACGTCGACGCCAAGAAGGTCGGCAGGGATCTCGCCGAGGCCATCGTCGCCAGCGAGAACAACACGATCAAGATCTGCGACGTGCCGCCGACCGGCGTGACCGTGCAGCGCGGCCCGACGCTCGACGGCCTCGGCGAGTACTACCGGGAGATCATCACCGAGTCCGACGAGCAGCCCGCGGACGTGGTCAAGGCGCTGCGCGATGCGCGCGCCGACGTGCTGGTCTCCTACCTTCCGGTTGGCTCGGAGCAGGCGGACAAGTTCTATGCGCAGTGCGCCATCGACGCCGGCGTGGCGTTCGTGAACGCGCTCCCGGTGTTCATCGCGTCTGACCCGGTGTGGGCGGCCAAGTTCACCGAGGCGGGCGTCCCGATCATCGGGGACGACATCAAATCCCAGGTCGGCGCCACCATCACCCACCGCGTAATGGCCAAGCTGTTCGAGGACCGCGGTGTGGAGCTGCTGCGCACCTACCAGCTGAACTTCGGCGGCAACATGGACTTCATGAACATGCTGGAGCGCAAGCGCCTGCAGTCCAAGAAGATCTCCAAGACTCAGTCGGTGACGTCGCAGATCCCGCACGAGATGGCCAGGGCGGACGTGCACATCGGGCCGTCCGACCACGTGCCGTGGCTGGACGACCGGAAGTGGGCCTACGTCCGACTCGAGGGCCGCTCGTTCGGGGACACGCCACTGAACCTGGAGTACAAGCTCGAGGTCTGGGACTCGCCAAACTCGGCCGGCATCATCATTGACGCGGTCCGCGCAGCCAAGATCGCCAAGGACCGCGGTATCGGCGGGCCGGTGCTGTCGCCGGCGTCCTACTTCATGAAGTCGCCGCCCGAGCAGTACAGCGACGACGAGGCGCGGGACGCAGTCGAGAAGTTCATTCGCGGCGACGTCGAGCGCTGATAAGACCAAAACCCAAGACCAGGGGAACGGGCTCGTCCGGGGCCAGTGCACGCCCGCCAGATCGCCGTGCGACGCGCTGACCGCCCCGGCTAGCCCGGTCGCTCCGGCATACCTAGGCTGATTGGCGTGACCAGGCAGGAGCCCTTCCCTCCGGCACCACCGAAGGCCGGCTCGTCCGGGCAGCCGCCGGCGGCGGGCCCGGCCGGACCCCCGCGGCGCCGCTCATTCCTCGGCGACCTGCGGGTCGTCTGGGCCGAGCACGACTTCCGGAAGCTGTTCTCCACCCGGCTGATCTCGCAGACCGGCGACGGCCTGGTCACCGCGGGGCTCGGCGGTTACGTCTTCTTCAACTCGACGAACTTCCCGAACCCGGCCGCCGGCGCGACCGCCTTCGCGGTGCTGTACCTGCCGTACTCGGTGATCGGACCGTTCGCGGGCGTGTTCATCGACCGCTGGTCGCGACGGCAGATCCTGCTCTGGTCCGCGCTGCTGCGCTCGATCTTCGTGGTGCTCACCGCCACGCTGATGGCCACCGGTCAGCTGGGCGTCCCGCTCTACATCGCGGTGCTCGCCACGCTCGGCGTCAACAGGTTCTTCCTCTCCGCACTCTCGGCCGCACTGCCGCACGTCGTGCCTGAGGACAAGCTCGTCATGGCCAACGCGGTATCGCCGACCGCTGGCGGCATCATGGTCGCCGTCGGCGGGCTCGCCGGTCTCGCCGTGCACGTCGCCCTGCACGGCGGCCGCGTCGAGTACGCGGCCACGCTGCTGGCGGCGGCCTGCTGTTACGTCGCCGCGGGCCTGGTGAGCGCGACCATGCCGCGCGACCTGCTCGGTCCCGGCCGCCACGAGGCCGGCAAGTCCGGCGGCATCGCCCGCGATCTCGTGGTCATCGCCTCGGGCCTCATCGCCGGCGCGCGATACATCTTCGGCCGGCGCGGCCCGGCCTCGGCTCTCGCGGCAACCGGCGGAAACCGGATCTTCTACGGGATCTTGTTCCTCATGTCGATCCTGCTCTGGCGCAACGATTTCTACGCTGGCGAGAGCGCGAACAAGGCACTCTCGCACTACGTGGTGCTGACCCTGATCGTGGCGATCGGCTACGGTACGGCGGCCTTCGTCACGCCCGTGGCCACCAGGTGGCTGACCAAGCGCACGTGGATCACCGCACTGCTGCTGACCAGCGCGGTCGTCACCGCAGCGCTGGGCCCGCCGTTCAATCAGCCGACGTTCATCATCCTCGGCTTCTTCCTTGGCCTGTCCGGGCAGGGGGTCGCCATCTGCGCGACGACCATCCTGCAGGAGCAGATCGGCGACGAGTACCGGGGCCGGGCGTTCGCCTTCTACGACATGTTCTTCAACGCCCTGTTCGTCGGCGGTGCCGCCATCAGCGTGCTCTTCATGCCCCCGACCGGACGCAACGTCGCGCTCATGGCCGCGATCTCGATCGGCTATGCGCTCACCGCGGCGGGCTACTGGGCTCTGAGCCGCCGAGCCGCGGAGTCCTAGGCGCCGGCCTCCGGATCATCTCGCTCCGGAATCTCCAGACCCTGGGCCTTGGCCCAGGCGAGCAGCTCGGCCACCGCGGTGTCGTGGTCGAGCGGGCCGCGCTCCATCCGCAGCTCCTTGAGATACGCCCAGGCCTGGCCGACGATCGGGCCTGGGGGGATGCCCAGGATCGCCATGATCTCGTTGCCGTCGATGTCCGGCCGGATCTTGTCCAGCTCTTCCTGCGCTGCCAGCTCCGCGATCCGCGCCTCGAGGTGGTCGTACGCCCCGGCCAGGCGCTGCGCCTTCGCCTTGTTCCTGGTGGTGCAGTCCGCCCGGGTGAGCGCGTGGAGCCGCGTCAGCAGCGGGCCGGCGTCGTTGACGTAGCGGCGCACCGCCGAGTCGGTCCACTCCCCCTCGCCGTAGCCGTGGAACCGCAGGTGCAGCTCGACCAGCTTGCTGACATCCGCCACCACGTCCTTGCCGTACCGAAGCTGGGAGAGCCGCTTGCGCGCCATCTGGGCGCCCACCACCTCGTGGTGGTGGAACGCGACCCTGCCGCCCGGCAGTCGGCTCCGCGTGCGCGGCTTCCCGATGTCGTGCAGCAGCGCCGCGAGCCGGAGCACGAGATCCTGCTCGAGCCCATACCGGGGCTCCAGCTCGATCGCCTGGGTCAGCACCGTCAGAGTGTGCTGGTAAACGTCCTTGTGCCGGAAATGCTCGTCCTTCTCCAGGCGAAGCGCAGGAATCTCGGGCAGCACGAGGTCCGCTACCCCGGTCTCGGTCAGCAACGCGATGCCCGCGGCGGGACCGCCCGCCAGCGCCGAGCGGACCAGCTTCGTCAGCTCACCCTCGATTCGCTCAGCCGAGACCTTGGGCGGCGCGAGCAGCCCTGCGAGGTCGGTCATCGCGACCCTCACGTCCGGGGCCACGGTAAAGCCCAGCTGGGCCGCAAACCGGGCCGCTCGCAGGATGCGGAGCGGATCGTCGGTGAACGAAGTCTCCGGTGATCCCGGCGTGCGCAGGACCTTCGCGCGCAGGTCAGCGACGCCGCCGAACGGGTCGACAAGCTGGTAGCCGGGCAGTCGGGCGGCCATCGCATTGACGGTGAAGTCCCGCCGGGATAGGTCTTCGGCCAGCGACCGACCGTAGGTAACGGCAGGCTTGCGCGACGTACGGTCGTAGCTGTCGCTGCGGTAGGTGGTCACTTCGAAGGTAGTGCCGCCCTTGCGCAGCCCTATGGTCCCGAACTCGATGCCGATCGTCCAGGTCGCGTCTGCCCAGCCAGCGGTGAGCTCGAGGATGCGTTCGGGCGGCGCGTCGGTCGTGAGATCGATATCGGGCGACGTGCGGCGGAGGAAGGCGTCCCGAACTGGGCCGCCCACGAGCGCGACTTCGTGACCTGCCGCGGCGAACAACTCGCCCAGCTCCGTCACGCGCGGCGACAGGGATGCCAAAAGCACAGCCGCAGCCTGCAGCTGGCGATTACTCGGCGAGTCTGGATCGGGCACGGCCATTGAGGGTAGATCCTGCGCGTAACCTTGGGAAACGGAAAACCCGTGAACCCCGGGGCTGCCCGCAGGATACTGCGCGGAGCCGGGTAGCGCCTGGCCGCCGGCCTGGGATTGTGACGCGAGCGACCCTGGCTGCTTGGCAGGTCGCAATAACATTCTCGGCATAGCTCCGTCGGCCTAGCCCCGGCCGGAAGGGGCGCCTCGGCACCGACGACAGGCTGGTGGATCATGGCACGACGGGCGGCTAGCGCCCTGATAGCCATGTTCGCATTCGCCGCGGTAGCGGCGCCCATCGCCCTGATCGCGGCGGCGGCGGCCCCGGCGGCGGCGGCAACCGGCGGAGTTCCCGCTACCGTGGTCTTCACGGGGCTCAACCCACAGTCGGCTGCCCCTGGGTTGACGATCAGCGTGACCGGCAGCGTGAAGAACACCTCGGGCGTGAACAAGCAGCTGACCGTCCAGCTCCTCGACTCGACGGTGCCCATCAGCAGCGTCTCGGCGCTCCAGCAAAGCGCTGCAGCCGGCAGCGCGACCGGGCAAGCAGATATGCCGCTGCCTCACGCCGTCTGGCGGTCGCCTGTGCTCAGGCCCGGGGCATCGGCAAGCTGGTCGCTGAAAGTACGGGTCAGCGTCATGGGTCTCACGAGCTTTGGCGTCTATCCGCTGGCGGCCCAGCTCTACGACGCACAGGGCACCCCGCTGAACAACACGCTGACCTACCTGCCCTACGTGCCAGCCAAGGGCGGTCCCTATCGCTCCTCGATACCGGCCGCGCAGAAGATCTCCTGGGTCTGGCCGCTGATCGACCAGCCTCTGCTCGACGAGCCATGGCAGAGTGCCTGCTCCGGCTCCCAGGCCGCGGCACTCGCCCAGAGCCTCACCAGCGGCGGGCGGCTCGGAAAGCTCGTCGGTGCCGCAGGCGCCACCGCCAGCACCGCGGCGGTCCAGGCCCGGGCGCTGCAGGCTGCCTCCAGCGGCACGGCGCATCGCCTGGCGATCATGGCCGAGCCTGGCCAGAGCCTGGCCCAGGACGACGCCGTCACCTGGGCGGTCGATCCTGCGCTGCTCGTCAATGTCTTCCACCTGTCCCAGTGCGGCGCCAGCCAACCCCAGTGGGCCCGGGCCGCGTCCGCCTGGCTCGCCCGGCTCAAGGACGAGACCGCCAGTCAGCCGTTGTTCGTGACGCCATACGGCGACCCGAACGTAGCCGCTCTCATCGGGACCAGCCACGCCGGCGACCTCGAGAATGCGTTTACCTACGGTCGGCGGCAGGCTGGCCGGATCCTCGGCCGGAGCCTGGCTCCGCCTGCCGCGGGCAGCAGCTCGGCGGATCCAGCAGGTCTCGCCTGGTCGACGGGCGGGCCGACCACGCATGTCGCCGGCGAGCTGGCCGGCAAGGACGGCGTTGGCACCCTCCTCGTCGATAGCACGGCGCTCCCGCCTACCCGGACTGCGGTGGTGCGGGCCTTGAACGGCATCGGCGGCTATGTGAACGTGCTGCTCGCCAATGACTCGCTCACCAGGCTGCTCGGCTCGGCCGGGACCGGGCCAGGCTCGGCGTTCACCACGGCTCAGCAGTTCCTCGCCGAGACCGCCCTGCTGGCCCAGGAGCACCCGTCGACGCCGATCATCGTCGCACCGCCAGAGCGCTGGCAGCCGCCGAGCGGCCTCGCTACGGCTCTGCTGGCAGGTACCGCGTCCGCGCCGTGGCTGAGCCCGGCCACTTTGATGTCACTCACCGGCGAGACGCGTGTTCCGACCGTTCAGTTGCCGACCGATACCCCTGGCCTCAGCACGTTTGAGCAGAGCCAGCTCAACACGCTCGATGCCGCTGTCGGCCGCCAGCAGCTGCTGCGTGCTCAGCCAGACCCGAACCTGTCCCTGGCCGTCTCAACGGTCGAGTCATCGGCCTATTCCGGCCAGTTCAGGGCCACGGCGTGGCCGATGGTCCAGGCGCTGATAGCCCGGATGACTATTCAAGAGCAACGCGTCCACATCATCGCCGAGAACCGCATCACCCTCGGCGGCACCCGCGGGAACGTCCCCGTATCCATCGACAACCCGCTGCCCTTCCCGGTGCGGGTCACGCTGCAGCTCAGCTACAGCCAGGGCGCGGGGACGACGGTCAGCGCGTCGCCGCCCGGGCCGAGGACGGTACCGGCCAAGACCGCAGAGACGATCCGGCTGCGAATCAACGCTGCACACACCGGCTCGACCACAGTCACCATGACACTGCTGAACCAGGCCGGTCAGCCTCTTGCCAGCGCACCGGTCCGGACAACGGTGCAGACGACAAAGGTCGGGCTGCTCGGCATGATCATCTTCGGGGCGGCCCTCGGGGTATTCCTGCTGGCCTCGGCCGCGCGCGCGATCCGCCGAGGCAAGCCATTGCGGCCGGATCCGGACGAAGCGAGCGGCGCCGTGCCGCGTGAGGACGATCCTCCGGGGCAGAGTACGGAGGATGCCGCGCCGGTAGGTTCGTATCCGGGAACGGTGAGCTGGGACCAGCCGGGTCACCGGGCCCGCGATAGAGGAGACTGATGACCACGCCCCCGTCCGAGCCTCACCGCCATGCCGGTCCCGGCGGCGCAGACGGGTCAGACGAGGATGACCGGCGCGATTGGGCTGTCCGGCCGGCCGTGCCCGGCTGGGGCGCGGGCCAGAATACGTATGCCGGGCCTAGCTTCGATGACACAGGGTGGCACATCGACCTGTCAGGAGTCGACTGGGACCAGCCGCCCGAGCCCGACTACGGGCCTGACCCATCCCGGCCGCGCGACTCCGGACGCGGCCACCGCACGACGCTGCGGTTCCGCCACCACGGACCCGCCAGCGGGAACGGCGGCGGCTCGCCGGGCGGCTACCGCGAGCCACGACCCCGACAGGGACCGCGTCCGCAGGATGGCACCGGCGGGCCCCCGGCCCGAGACGGCTACGGCGAGCCGCCGCCCCCGGACGGCTACCGGGCGCCCCCGCCGCAAGCCTTCAGCGGCCCGCCGCCCGGCCGCCAGGGCTACGACTACGCGCCGGACGCGCCCACCGAACGACGCCCCCGGCCCGGCAGCCGGCCTGGCAGCGGCCGCCACGCGCGCCCGATCCTGCCTGGCGAGCAGCCACCCGCCGGCCGGGCTGGACAGCCGGCGACCGGGCTCAGGCGCCCACCTCCGGCGAGTGGCCGGTCTGGCACGCGGCTACGGCCAGGCGACGCGCCATCCAGGCCGGACCAGCTTCCGCCCCTGCCGCCCGATGCAGGCCGACCCGAGCCCAGGGTGCAGGGCACCGCCCCGCGGGTCTGGAACCAGCCGGGCCCACGGCAGCCCGGCACTGCCGACCCCGGCCAGGCCCCGCCCCGGACCAGTGCACGACGGCCCGGCGGCTCTGGCACGCTGCCACCCCCTCAGGCCGGCATTGCCGTTCCCGGCGCTGGGCGACCCGCACCCGAATCGGTCTCCATCGTCAGGTCCAGCGGCGTCATGGCGGCTGGCACGCTCGGCTCCCGGCTGACCGGTTTCCTGCGGACCATTGTCCAGTCATACGCCCTGGGCGCGGTTGGCATTGGCCTGGCCTACAACCTGTCCAACACCCTGCCCAACGCGGTCTACTACGTGGCTATCGGCGGCGTCCTGACCAGCGTCATCGTGCCGCTGATCGTGAGCGCCGCCAAGCGTGATCGCGGCCGCGGCGGCTACGACCAGCGAATGTTCACTCTCGTGACATTTGCCCTGGCAGGTATCACACTCGTCGCCGAGCTGCTCGCCGTGCCCCTCGTCCACCTGTATGCGGGTAGCAAAGTCTCGCACGCGCCTGCCACCCTGCACCTGACCATGATCTTCGCGCTGTTCTTCATCCCGCAGATCTTCTTCTACGGGATGAGCTCGCTGATGGGCGCGATCCTTAATTCCCGCGGCAGTTTCGCTGCGCCGATGTGGACCCCGATCGTGAACAACGTCGTGGTTATCGGCATGCTCGGCATGTACGTTGCGGTCGCGGGTTCAGGCCACCTCGCCTTCCTCGACAAGCATCCAGGGCACCTCTCGAGCGGTGACGTCTGGCTGCTCGGGCTCGGCACGACGATCGGAATCGTCGCCCAGACGGTCGCGCTGATGCCCGCCCTGCGCCGGGTGGGGTTCCGCTGGCGGCCGCGGACCGACTTCCGTCGCTACGAGGTGAGAGAGATCGGCCGGATGGCCGGCTGGATGGTTGGCTACGTCGCCACCGCCCAGGTTGCCCTCATCGTCACGACAAGGGTGGCCACGACCGCGACCACGGCGGGCTATACCCAGTACACCTATGCGTGGCTGCTGTTCCAGCTTCCTTACGCAATCGTCGGCATCTCGGTCATCACGGCGCTGCTGCCGCGGATGAGCGCCCACGCCGCGCAGCGCCGGTACGGTCTGGTCCGCCAGGACTTCTCGGCCGGTGTCCGGCTGTCTGCGGCCATCGTGGTGCCGTGCTCGCTCGTGCTCGCCGCGATTGGCCCGCAACTCGGCGAGCTCTTCCTGGGCCATGGCGCCATGTCGACCGCCGACGCCCGGACCGCGGGCGTGGTGTTCGCCGTGTTCTGCCTCGGGCTGGTGCCCTACATGATCTTCCAGTTGCAGCTGCGGGTTTTTTACGCGCTGCACGACAGCAGGACTCCCGCGATCATCGGCCTCGGCACCATGGTGGTGAACATCGTGGCCAATATCATCGCGCTGAGCGCTCTCAGCGGCAGCGCGGTGGTAGCGGCTCTCGGGGTGGGATTCGGGCTAGCGAATCTGGTCGGCGTGCTAATCGCCTGGCGAATCCTCAGTCGCCGGCTACACGGTCTCGAGGGTTACTACATCAGCCGGTCACTCGTGCGGATGCACGCGGCCGCCGTACCGGCGGCTCTGCTGGCGGTCCTGGCCGGCATCCTGACCGGCAACACCTTCGTGGTGGTCGTCATCGGCGGCGGCCTGGCGGGCTTGGTGTACCTGCTGTTTGCCAGAGCTTTGCGCGTGGACGAACTGACCGGTCTTATCGACACCGTCCGGGCGCGACTGGCCCGCTGACCAGGCCCGCCGCCGTGCCGGGCCGCCTCGATGTCACGTGAATCCGACGCCTCAGGCTGGTAACGGTTTGCAGCGACGTGGATACAGGGCAGCCGCCGAGCGGCGAGGCGTCCTAGCATAGAGGCCAGTACCGTTGTCTCGTCTGCATCGTCGCGCCCGTGGCCGTTGCCCACCTACGGCATGCGAGGGGAGGTTCGAGGGCTCCCGCGCCTTTGTCTCGCAACCATGAGCACCTTTACCTCAGACCCGGGCACCAGGCTCGGCGGCCGGTACCGGTTGGAGGATCGCCTGGCGGCGACCGGCGGCTGGTCGGCGTGGAAGGCGATCGATGAGATCCTGGCCAGGCCAGTGAGCGTCATCACGTTCGCCAGCGGCTTTCCGCGCCTGGAGCAGGTCATCACCGCGGCCCGCGCGGCGAGCCGTCTGACAGATACCCGACTCACGCAGGTATTCGACGTCGAGGACAGCTGGGACCACGGCTACATCGTGCTCGAGTGGCCAGTCGGTGACACGCTGGGCGACCTCGTGGCGGAGGGCTCGATCGACCCGCATGCGGCGGCGCGCATTGTGGCCGAGGCAGCCGCTGCCGTCTCCGGAGCGCACGCCGCCGGCCTGGCCCACCTGTGCCTCCGCCCCGACGCTATCCGGTGGACAGCAGCAGGCGGAGTGAAGGTGACCGGCCTCGGCATTGACGCAGCGCTGTCCGGGGTAGCGGTCGATGACCCGGAACTTGCCGACACCCGAGGGCTCGGCGAGCTGCTCTATGCGGCGCTGACGGGATTCTGGCCGGGCCCGGATTCACCGGAGCTGCCGGCCGCCCCGCAGCCGGGCGGTCTCCTCGCCCGGCCCGGTGAGCTTCGCCCGGGCGTGCCCGCCGTCCTTGATGACATCACCTGGCGCGCGCTGGCCGTGCCAGAGCTCGACAGGCAGGCTGCCTACCAGTCGCCGGCAGAACTAGCTGCCGCGCTGTCGGCGGTGATCCCGCCAGTACAGCTGCCGATCGTGGCCACGCAGCGGGACGACCGCGCCGCCCGGCGCGCCGAGATGAGCTGGGATCACGGCACCGGATGGAATGACTACAGCCAGCCCCAGCCGGCGCGTTACCTGCCTGATTGGTCTGCCCGGCAGCGCAGGCCCGCCAGGACAGCCGCCATCAGCGCTCTGGTAGTTGTCGCCGTCGCCGGGGCCAGCGCCGGAGCTGTGCACTTCCTGAATAGGCCAGCGCCCGCGGTGGCTGGCGGCAGGTCGCCCACCGCGGGATCGAGTCCGACCCACGGCACGAGCGTCGTTACGCCAGTGTCGGCTAGCGGGTTCGACGCGCTCAATCCCACCGGTGATCCCGACAACGAGAACAGCGCCCAGGCGCCGAACGTACTCGACGGCAAGGCGGAAGGCTGGAGCACGCAGGAGTACGTCGACGCCAGCAGCGGCCCTAACCCGACGTTCGGGAACCTGAAGGCCGGCACGGGGCTCATCCTCGACCTGGGCAGGCCTGTGTCGGTTACGTCGGTGAAGGTGACCTTCGGCAACGCGCCAGGTGCCAACGTAGAGATCAAGGCCGGCAGCTCGCCCACCAGGAGTCCTGACAACCTGGCTGCCATGACTACCCTGGCCAGTGCGAGCAACGTGTCCGGCGCCTATACGTTCACGGTCCGGCACAGCGTTGCCGACCAGTACCTCGTCATCTGGTTCACTCAGCTGCCTTCGCTGGCCGGGAGCCCCGGCAAGGACGCGGCCCAGATCTACAGCGTTGTAGTCAGGGCCGCCTCGTAGTCCGATGTGACCTATGTCACGACCTCCGCGCGGCTGTTTGCCATCATGAGGTGATTGGCGCGGCAGCGTGCCCGAGGGGCGTTCGCCGGGTATGGCCCTGCGCGGTAGAACGAGGGGGGAGGACGCGACGGATCCGCACGATCAGCAGCCCGAGCGCTTTCTGCCTCCCCAGCGTCAGCCGACGGCCCCGGCGACGGCGCCGGCTGACGGCCCGTCCGATGCCGAGCTACTGAAACGGCACGTGGCGGGTGATCCCGACGCCTTTGGGGAGCTCTTCCAGCGACATCGGGAGCGCCTGTGGGCGGTGGCCATCCGGACCCTCGGCGATCCGGAGGAAGCGGCTGATGCGCTGCAGGACGCCATGATCGCGGCATTCCGCCGAGCTGACAGCTTCCGGGGTGACTCGGCCGTCACCACCTGGCTCCATCGGATCGTGGTGAACGCCGCGCTCGACAGGATGCGCCGTCGCGCTGCGCGTCCGACGGCCACCGGCCAGGATGAGGAGGTTCTCGACGCACTCGCGACCAGCGGACGCCCACTGTCGGACCCCTCGGGCACCAGCGACACGTCGCTCGATGTGCAGGCGGCGCTCCGCACCCTGGTTCCCGATCAGCGATCCGCCCTGGTCCTGGTCGATATGCTCGGCTACTCGGTTGCCGACGCAGCGGACATCCTCGGTGTATCCGAGGGCACAGTGAAGAGCCGGGCGGCACGTGGCCGGGCGAAGCTGCTCCCCCGCCTCGCGCATCTGAGCCCCGGCGCGATCCCGGCGCAGGATGGCAGGAACCAACCGGCCAGCGGGCGCGTCCTACCAGCACGGGAAGGGGGTGACGGCGCGTGATCCGCCGCGATAGGCACGCCTCCGCGGTTGAGCTGGCGAGCCTTGCCGTCGGCGAACTGAGAGTGCGCAAGGCGACGAGGATCGAGACACACCTCGCCCGGTGTGAGGACTGCACCCTTACCCGGCGCCAGCTCGACGGCATGCCGGCCGTCCTTGCCGGCGCCTCGTTCCCGTCGATACCCGAGCGAGTGACGATCCGGATAGAGGCGACGCTGGCTGTCGAGGCCAGGCAGCGAATCGCCGATCTACCCGCTACCGAGGCTGGCCGGGGTGACCTGCCGGCTGGTCACAGAAGGCGAGCTGCCTGGTCAGGCTGGCAGCTGCCCCGTCTCTCTGTCACTGCGACGCGGCTCGTCGCGGGGACCGCGGTGCTGGCGATCGTGGCCGCAGGTACTTATGAACTCTCACAGCACACGGGCGGCGCGACGACATCGTCTGCCGCTGGATCGGCGGCCGCGCCCGCGCCCGTTCAGCAGATGAGCGCCGGGCCTGACGTCACCTATGGCACCGCAGGCGCGCGGCACACGATTCATGTGTTTCAGTCCAGCGCCAACTTCGCCCACGGGTCGCTCGGCACCGAAGCCGTCGACGCGGTCCATGCTGCGGAAGCCAGGAGCGTCGCCGCCCAGCCCCCCAGCGTAAAGGCGCCGTCCAACGTGCCGAACGCGAGTGCGGCCGGATCCGCCGCGGGCGGCACTCCTAGCCGACTGGCCGGCTGCGTTAACCTGATCGCCGCTGCTCGCACCGTGCTGCTCGTCGACATAGCGCGGTTTGAGCACAAGCCCGCGACCATCATCGTGCTGGCGGCCACTGCTGCCGGCCCCGCTGAGGCGTGGGTCGTCGGCTCTACGTGTTCAGCCTCAGCTAGGGACGTCCTCGCGCACGCCATACTTCGTAACCTGTAGTGCTGGCGTCTGCGGGTAGTACCGGCGTCAACGGGATGCGACCGCCGGCCGCGCAGGACCACTGGTGGGGGAATCCCGGGAGGCGCCCGGTGGTTATGCGGGTGCACCCGTTACGCAGCAGGCTGGAGAGGGACTGACAGCAGTGAGCGAGCCTCGCGATGTGATCATTATTGGCTCCGGGCCTGCCGGTTACACTGCTGCGCTCTATGCTGCGCGGGCGAGACTCCAGCCGCTGGTCTTCGAGGGGTCGGTAACAGCCGGCGGTGCGCTGATGAACACCACCGACGTGGAGAATTTCCCCGGTTTCCCCGACGGAATCCTCGGGCCGGACCTGATGGACCAGCTACGCAAGCAAGCCGAGCGGTTCGGCGCGGAGCTCGTTCCCGACGACGTGACCGAGGTTGATCTTAAGGCGACGCCGAAGGTCGTCAAGGTCGGCGAGCACACGTATCTGGCCCGGACGGTCATCATCGCTACTGGCTCTGGCTACCGCGAGCTTGGCGTCCCTGGCGAGAAGCTCCTCTCCGGACACGGCGTTTCCTGGTGTGCGACGTGCGACGGGTTCTTCTTCCGTGAGCAGGACATCGCTGTCATCGGCGGCGGCGACTCGGCCATGGAGGAAGCGACGTTCCTGACCCGCTTCGCCCGGACCGTCACCATCGTGCACCGCCGGGACACATTGCGCGCGTCCAAGATCATGCAGGATCGTGCCATGGCGAACCCGAAAATCAAGTTCGCCTGGGGCAGCGAGGTCGCCGAGATCCTCGGCGAGGACCGGGTCACGGGCGTGCGGCTACGCAGCGTCAAGACCGGGGAGGAGAGCACGCTGCCCGTCAGCGGCGTGTTCGTCGCGATCGGCCACGATCCGCGCAGCGAGCTGATCACCGGCCAGCTTGCTACCGATTCGGACGGTTATCTGCAGGTTGATCACCCTTCGTCGCGTACCGCGATCGAGGGTGTCTTCGCCTGCGGCGATGTCGTGGACAGGATCTACCGGCAGGCAGTGACAGCGGCAGGGACTGGTTGTACGGCGGCCATCGACGCCGAGCGATGGCTGGCAGAGCACAAGGAGTGACCGGAGTGATCGCGGCGGCTGCCGGGAATGGCAGCAGCGGCCGGATGCACCTGGCCGCCACGACGACCGGACCCGAGCCGCCGGGTCAGAGCATGGCTGTCCGGCCGCTGGGGCCGGGGCCCTACCCGCAAGTGGGAAGGAAGTCCTGAAAGTGGGCGCAACCAAGGCAGTAACCGAGGCGACCTTCGAGGCCGAGGTACTGAAGGCCGCTAAGCCGGTGGTGGTGGACTACTGGGCCGAGTGGTGCGGTCCATGCCGCCAGGTCTCTCCGGTGCTCGAGGAGATCGCGACTGAGCATGCCGAGAAGATCGACATCGTCAAGCTCAATGTTGACGAGAACCCTCTGATCGCCCAGCGGTACGGCATCCTCAACATCCCGACTATGAGCGTCTTCAAGGACGGTCAGGTCGTCAAGCAGATTGTCGGCGCCAAGCCGAAGTCAGCATTGCTCCGCGAGCTTGCCGATTTCATCTGATCCCGGCTCTGCAGCTGCGACAGATCGAAACTTGATGGGGCCGGGTCGGCCGATCGCTGGCCCGGCCAGGGCGCGTACCGGGGGGTTCGTCTCCGAGCGGTTCAGGCTAGCCGGAGCGGGCGCTCGGGCTGCATCGAGCCAAGCAGGCGCTCCAGGGCAACCTCGACGTCCTCGCGCCACGACAGCGCGGACTTCAGTTCGAGCCTCAGCCGCGGGTAGCGGACATGCGGCCGGACGGTCTTGAATCCGACCGCCAGCAGGAAGTCCACCGGTACGACACACGCCGGCTGGCTCCACTTCGCGTCGCCGAACGCTTCGATCGCCTTGATCCCGCGCCGCGTCAGATCCTTCGCCAGTCCCTGAATCAGCATCCGGCCCAGCCCGCCGCCGGCAAACTCAGACATGATGTGAGCGGTCATCAGCAGGACGGCGTCGGCACTCACCGGGCTGGTGGGGAATGTCGCCGCCCGCGGCGTGTAGCTCGGCGGCGCATACAGGAGATACCCGGCCGGAACGGTGTCGACGTAAAGAATCTTGCCGCAGCTGCCCCACTCCAGCAGCACGCTCGAGATCCAGGCTTCCTTCTCCAGCGCCGGGTCGCCGACTTCCAGGGCGCGGGCCTGACTGATCGGATCGAGCTCCCAGAACACGCAGCGACGGCAGCGGGGCGGCAGGTCGTCCAGGTTGTCCAGCGTGATGCTGGCTAGTCGGCGTGACACGATGATCCCCTGCGGTCAGCAGCCCATGGTGGCCCAGTCGTCCCTGACGGCCTGATGCCGGGCGGCAGCAACTGCGTCTAGTCTCCGCCTTCCCGGCTTCTGCGGTCATCGTACCCACGTCTGCACAAGCCTGACGCCCGCTTGATCGGCTCATCTTGCCCATCGTTTCCCCAACAGCCGCACAGATCACGCTATGGCTGGGCGCGATTGGATAGCGGTCATCGAGGCCAGCCGGACCGGCAATCCCTCGGCATGTTTCACGTGAAACCGACCAGAAGGGCCCCGTCGCGGTCAGCGCGCCGTCACGCTGGTCTCCTCAGCCGACTGTCTGACTCCGGACGCGACTGCCGCGACCTGCTCCGGTGTCGTGTCGAATGCCGTCATCCAGCGGACGACACAGCGCTCGCCGTCCGCCGTCTGAGACCACTCGTGGATGTTCCACTCCCGCTGCAGTCGGTCGGCTAGGCTTCTGCTCACCTCGGTGAAGACGCCGTTGGACTCGACCGGGTAAGCGAGCCTGACCCCGGCAACCTCGGTCAGTTCGGCTGCCAGAAGCCGCGCCATGGCGTTCGCGTGCCGCGCTGTCACGAGCCAGCGGTCCTCATCCAGCAGCGCCTCGACCTGCGCCGCCAGGAAGCGCATCTTGGAGGACAGCTGAAGGAGCTGCTTTCTGTGGTACAGAGCGCCCGCGTCGAGGCCTTCGGTCATGACCAGTACCGCTTCCATGCCAAGCGCACCGTTCTTGGTGCCGCCGAAGCTCAGGATGTCGGCGCAGGCCGCGATCTGCGCCAGCGAGCAGTCCAGGTGCGCGGCCGCGTTGGCTATCCGGGCGCCATCCAGATACGTCAGCAGGCCGTGCGCTCGGCCGAACTCGCGCAGCTCCCGAAGCTCCCCCAGTGAGTAGCAGGTGCCCAGCTCGGTCGCCTGCGCGATCTGGAGGACTCGCGGCTGAGCCCGATGCTCGTCGCCCCGGCCGGCCAGTCGCGCGGCGATCCGGTCAGGTGTCAGCTTGCCGTCCGGCGCGGACACGGCCAGCAGCTTGCAACCGAGAAGGCGCTCAGGTGCCCCGCACTCATCGACATTGAGATGCGACGACTCGGCACACACGACGGCTTCGTACGGGCGCAGCATCAAGCTAAGGGCGAGGATGTTGGCACCCGTCCCGTTGAAGACCAGGTAACCGCTTCGCGCTCCGGCTGTGGCGCACAGCCGGGCCACCGCTGCCCTGGTCATCGCATCATCGCCGTAGGCGATGGCGTCGCCCGAGTTCGCCGCGCCGATCGCGGCGAGAACAGCCGGATGGACCCCGGCATGGTTATCGCTTCCGAATGTCCGGCCCGTCGCCGACGTCACGACTGGCTTGCCGATGGCAGGGGACGCTCAGCCCGATGCGCGGGGCTGAGCCGTGGTGACATGGTCCGGACGATCCGCTCTAGGTCATCGAGCGTCGCGAATTCGACGACGATCTTGCCTTTACGCTGACCGAGCTCGACCTTCACTCTGGTCTCGAGCGCGTCCGACAGCCGGTCAGCCAGATCCCTGAGTGCGGGCGCCACGGGTGTCTTCGTCCCGGGCTGGCGGTTCTTTTCCGCTGGGTGAGCGCCGAGCGCGACGATCTCCTCTACCGCCCGCACCGACAGGCCCTCCGCCACAATCCGCCGCGCAAGCTCGTCCTGTGCGTCGGCATCCTCCACCGAGAGCAGCGCGCGGGCGTGCCCGGCGCTCAGCACGCCGGCGGCCACGCGCTTCTGCACAGTCGGCGGCAGGCTGAGCAGCCTGATGGTGTTGGAAATGTGCGGCCTCGACCTGCCGATGCGGCGCGCAAGTTCCTCATGCGTGACCGAGAAGTCGTCCAGCAGCTGCTGATACGCCGCGGCCTCCTCCAGCGGGTTGAGCTGTTCCCGGTGCAAGTTCTCGATCAGAGCGTTGCGGAGCAGCTCATCGTCAGAGGTCTCCCTCACGATGGCCGGAATCACGTCGACTCCGGCCACCTGGCAGGCCCGCCACCGGCGCTCGCCCATGATGAGCTCGAACCGTCCGTGGCCGGCCCGCCTCACCACCACCGGCTGCAGCAGGCCGACGATCTCGATGGACGCCGCGAGCTCTGCGAGCGAGTCCTCGTCGAAGACCTGCCGTGGCTGCCTGGGGTTCGGCACGATCGCATCGACCGGGATCTCGTCCAGGTAGGCCCCCGAGATCGGCACCGCGACGCCGGCGGCCGCTGCCTGATGCCCGGCAGCCGGCAGCGACGAAACCGGGCCTGTCGGGATCAGCGCTCCCAGGCCCTTGCCGAGCCCGCGCTTAGGTTGCGGCATGCTGATACCTCTCGCCGTCGGGCGGCCAGGTGCTGAACCTACGGTCACCGGGGCTCCTGGCTGCAGTCGTCCGTTGCCCATACTGCCAGCAACAGGACGTGCATCCCACGCCAACATCGACCTGCGGAGCCGGTCAGCTCAGGCCACTGTCCTTCGGCGGCTCTGTTCTACGCAGGAAGTGCTGCGTTGCGGCCCGAGAGCTCTCTGGCCGCCTCCATATATGCCTGGGCGCCCGACGAGCCGGGGTCGTACGTCATGACGGACTGCCCGTAGCTAGGCGCTTCCGACACGCGGACGCTGCGCGGGATCACCGAGTCCAGGACGACCGCGCCGAAATGCTCCCGCACTTCGTCCGCCACCTGGGACGCCAGCCGCGTCCGCCCGTCATACATGGTCAGCAGGATCGTGGTCACCGACAAGGCCGGATTGAGATGACTGCGCACGAGCTCGATCGTCCTCAGCAGTTGCTCCAGGCCCTCCAGGGCGTAGTACTCGCACTGGATAGGGATCAGCACCTCAGGAGCGGCCACTAGTGCGTTGACAGTCAGCAATCCGAGCGACGGCGGGCAGTCAATGAAGATGTAGTCCAGATCCGATGAGTCATAAGCCGCCAGCGAGCGGGCGAGCCGCGACTCGCGGGCTACAAGCGGGACCAGTTCGATCTCGGCGCCTGCGAGGTCGATGGCCGCCGGGGCGCAGTACAGACTCCCGAACCCGGACACCGGCCGGATGATCTCGCTCAACGGCCGGTCCTCGACGAGCACGTCGTAGACCGAGGTGATCCCGGAGTGGTGCTCGATATCGAGGGCCGTGGATGCGTTCCCCTGAGGGTCAAGGTCCACCACGAGCACCCGGGATCCGTGCATGGCCAGGCCCGCGGCGAGGTTCACCGCGGTGGTCGTCTTACCGACTCCGCCCTTCTGGTTGGCGATGGTGATGACACGGCATGAGGATGGCTGCTGCCAGCTCTCGCCGCCCGATCGTGCCACGACCGCCGCCCGCGCAGCCCTCGCGATTGGCGTATCGGCGGAACCCGGATAGCCCACCGGAACCTCTCTCTCCGGCGCGATCACGTCTCCCGGACCGGTTTCACGTGAAACCCCCGCGAGCGCCTGCCGGACTCGCTCCGGGACCGCGCCGCCGTCGCCGTCCCCCACAGGGGGCTCGCCGACCTCAACCTCGCTGTCCGCTGGGCCGCGTACGACCCGGGCACCCGATGCCGCTAGCGCAGGTTCCCCTGCATCGGCTCTCCGGCGATCCCGGCCCGGCTGACGAGCGGCTTTGGTCGCGGTTCCTGAGCCTAGGCCAGCGGCCGCCTGCTCGTCGCCTGGACTGCCAATCTTCCGCGCGGCTGGCCAGCCCAGACCCGGCGCTTCCGGTTCTGACTGCCTGCTGGCTGCCGCGTTGCGCGGTCGCAAGCGCCGAAGCGCGCGCTCAGGCCAGCCGAGGCCTTGGGTTGAACTCGTCATAGCGCAACTCCTCGACGAGCCGAGCCCCCGGCGGCTCAGCACTTCCCAGCGTTCTCGTCAGCCTGGCAATTCCCGTATCAGCCGCTATGCCATCCAAGCACACCCGCGCCGGTCCGGCGCTTATCCCCGATGGCGCCGCCGTGTCTACCCGCTGCGGCGACGGCTACTCGCCCGCCGGTCCGGCCGCGCGGCCCGGTGAGCGGGAACGGTGAACGTCACCACGGTGGCCGACACCAGGCCGTCCGGGGTCCGGGCTACCTCTACTCGGGCATCGGCGATCCCCAGCCGCGCCAGCTCCGGGCGCGCTCGCGCCAACTCCGAAGGTGCCGACGCGCCCTTCATCGCCAGCACTCGTCCGCCGCTGCGAGCCAGCCCGACACTGAGGCCCGCGAGCTTGTCCAGCGGCGCCACGGCACGTGATGCCACCACATCCGCGGACAGCTTCCCGGCTAGGTCCTCGCCGCGACCACGCAGCACTTCTGTGTTGGTCAGATTGAGGGCCGTTACGCACTCGTTCAGGAACTCCACCCGGCGTGCCATCGGTTCCACCAGTGTCACCCGCGCGTGCGGAAGCAATATCGCGAGCACGATGCCGGGCAGCCCGGCGCCGGAGCCCAGGTCGACGAGCGAGCAGCGGGCAGGGATCAGTCGGCTGATTGCGGCGCAATTCAGCAGATGCCGGTCCCAGATCCGGGCGGCCTCCCCTGGCCCCATGATGCCGCGATCAGTCCCTGCCTCGGTCAGCAGCCGGGCGTAGGCCTGTGCCTGTGCCAGTGCGGGGCCGAACGTCGCTGCCGCCTGTGCCTCTGACGGTGATGCATTAGCCGGGCCGGCGCTCGCCATTGTCTTTCACCCCCCGGCCCCAACGAGAACGGGCCGTCCGCCGAGCGGCCCCCGGTTAGCCGACCGGCAGGACCACAACTCGGCGCTCTGGTTCCTCGCCCTCGGACTCACTGCGCAGGCCCGCCGCAGCGACCGCGTCGTGCACAATCTTGCGCTCGAACGGATTCATCGGCCACAGCTTCTTGGCCTGCCCGGTGCGCCGGACTTCTTCAGCCGCGTCCTGGCCGGCCTCCGCGAGCTCTGCACGACGACGCTGCCGGTAGCCGCCCACGTCCAGCATCATCCTGGTCCGGTGGCCGGTCTGCTGATGCACCGCAAGCCTGGTCAGTTCCTGCAGCGCCTCGAGCACTTCGCCGCGACGCCCCACCAGCTCGCTGAGCGTGGCCCCCACGACCGAGACCACCGCCCGGTCGCCTTCGACGTCCATGTCGATATCGCCGTCGAGATCGGCGACATCCAGCAGGCCCTCGATATAGTCAGCCGCTACCTCGCCCTCGAGCTCGAGGTCGGCAACGCTCAGCCGTGGCTGCGCGGCAGCGCCGTCCGCCTCGGCGTCGTCAGCCGGCTCAGCGTCGTCAGCCGGCTGAGGGCTGAGCTCGGCGCCATCCCCGTCCAGCCCTCGCCCCTCAGCCTCGTGCGACGCGAGGATCGTGACGCCCTCGTCGTCCGCACCAGCCCCGTTGGCTGCCGCGTCCTCCTGCTGGCTCATGCCAGGATCCTCCTCGAACCCAGTCCCCGGACCCGATTGCCCGGATCACCCGCGCCATTCACCCTGGCAGCCCGGCCGCGCTTTCAGAACGCTGTCAGCGTTTACCACTGCGCTTGCTGCGGGACTGCCGCTGCGTCTGGCGCCTCACGAGCTTAACTTCGGGCAGCTCCTCCTCCGGCTCCGGCTCAGCCCGGCCCCGGCCAAGACGCCGGAGAACGCTGGCTGGTGACGCCGACCCCGATGTGCCGGCACCGTTCGGAGTAGCGCCATTCGCCCCGCCGCGCTGCGGACGGACCTGGGCCGCCCCGCCGCGCGGTCCCGTTCCCCTAGCAGACGCGCCCGCCTTCGGAGCCTGCGTCCGGCCCGTCGCCTTCGCCGAACCGCCGGTCAGCGACCTCGCCGACGCCGCAGCGGGAGTAGCGGCAGTCGCACCGTCAGCCGCTGGCGGCGTGTACGGATAGCGCCGGCCGAGAATGTACTGCTGGCCCATCGTCCACACGTTGGTGGTGACCCAGTACAGGACAAGCCCGAACTGCCAGTACAGACCGGTCAGCGCGAAAAACGGCATGATGTAGGTCATGTACTTCTGCGACGCCGCCATCGGGTTGTCCGGGGTCGCCGCGGGCATCATGCCCCGCTTCTGGCTCTGACGGATCGTGAAGAACGTGGTCGCCATGCTGATGATCACGAACACCAGGATCACGAGCTTCGCGTGCAGCGCGACGTGCTGAGTCCCAGTGAAGAGCACCTTGTCGGAGATCGACGCGCCGAGGATCTTCGCCTGCTTGCCCGCCTGCACCATGGCAACGGGCAGCCCGTACTTCGGCGTCCCGCCGCTGTACTCGGCGATGGCACGCAGGACGCTGAACAACGCGAAGAACAGCGGCAGCTGCAGGACGAACGGCAGGCAGCCCATCAGCGGGTTGACCCCCGCCTCCTGGTACAGCTTCATCGTTTCCTGATTAAGCGTCTGCCGGTCGTCCTTGTACTTCTTACGCAGCGCTGCCATCTGCGGCTGCAGCGACGACATGGCCCGCGTCGTGTGCATCTGCTTGATGAAGAGCGGCACCATGATGAGCCGCATGAGCACGACCAAGATCACGATCGAGAAAAACCAGGTCCAGCCGCTCGTCGCACCAAATGCAGGCTTCAGCACGTCGTAGATATGCGTGAATACCCAGCCGACTGCCTCATAGAGGTAATTCAGTGGATTCACGTGCTAGCTCCCTTGTGCTCTGGTCGTGACGCCCGCGCTGCTGACGTCGGTCGCCGCCACGGTGACGGCTCCCCTCTCCCGGTCACGGCCAGGAACCGGATCCAGGCCGCCGGGATGGAACGGATGGCAGCGGCTCAGCCGGCGCACGGCCAGCCAAGAGCCCCGCAGCGCACCGTGCACCTGCACTGCCTCTAGGGCGTATGCGCTGCAGGACGGGTAAAACCTGCACCTGGGTCCCAGTAGCGGGCTGACGAACCGCTGGTAACCGGTCAGCAGCATGGTCAGCAGCCAGGCAGCCGCTGATCCCGAACCGGACCGCTGGCCTGCCCTGACGCTCACCGGCACGTCACCCACCTTGCCGCCTCAGCAATGCTCCGATAACCAGGCCGACGTCGACGGCGAGCTCGGCCTGGCGTGCTCCGGCCGCTCTCGGTGCGGCACGCAACACCAGCAGGCTACCCCCCGGCAGCGACCCCAGATAACCGCGCATCAGGTGCCGCAACCGACGACGCACCCTGTTTCTCACCACCGCTGAACCGACCTTCTTACTCACTACAAAACCAACGACCGGCGGGCGCGAATCGTCACGCCGGACCAGCAGATGGCCCGACACGAGCGGTCGGCCAGCCCGACTGCCGCCACGCGTCGCGGCCGTGAAATCCGCGCTGCGCCGCATTCGGGCTCCGGCCGGCAGCATGACGACACCCGCCTCCAGGGTTCAGACGCTGACGCGCTCGCGCCCCTTCCGGCGCCGCGCAGCCAGGATGGCGCGGCCCGCGCGGGTCCGCATGCGCAGTCGGAAGCCATGCGTCTTGGCCCGGCGGCGGTTGTTCGGCTGGAAAGTACGCTTACTCACGGGAGCTCCAGGTGCAGCACGTCTGTTGTCAACGCGGTCACGATCTACGGATCACTTCACTACTCAGCCCGCACTGACCTGGCCAAAAATCAGCCTGGTCAGCGATCGTCATCCGTCACTACCAACAACAGCCGACACGGGACTTCATCCGTCGGACGGGGATCATCCACCTGACCGGCCCATCTGCATCAGGCCGCAGTTCAACTGCACCGGGGTAGCCGGACGATTTATACGGTACGCGCAGGCCTTTCCGCCGGTCAAACCAGGTGCCGAGCATCACCCTGCAGCCTTCGCCTCAGCTGCCTAAAGAGACAGCTGTCCACTCCGGTGCCGGAGTGCGCAGTTTCCCGAACGGAGCATGAACGCCAGCCCTAGGCTGTGGATAGTGCGACCTGGGTTCCTGCGGCCTGTCCGGCACAGCGTGCACACGCTGTGGAAAAAGCTGTTGATCACAAATAATGTGGGGGGCTCGGGGTGACCGGCCAATGAGTGATGACGACCTCGCGGACATCTGGGCCCGCTCCCTGGCTGACCTTGCCGAGATGCACATCGAGCCGCATCAGCGAGCCTGGCTCCAGCTCACCAGGCCGCTCGGGCTCGTCGGGAACACGGCGCTGATCGCGGCGCCCAACGACTTCGTCAAGGAGCAGCTCGAGACCCGGCTGCGTGCCCTGATTACCAACGCCCTGTCCAGAGAGCTGGCGCGCAGCATTCAGCTCGCCGTCACCGTCGACCCGGCTGCCACGGCAGAGCTGACGCAGCACGGCCGCCACCGGGCCCTGCAGGGCCAACCCGACGACGACATCACCGGCCCGATGCCCGTGATCCCCGCTGCCGGGGTCATCGACGACACCGCTCATCCCCGGCACGCGGCGGCCTTCCGGCGGGGGCCCGAGCAGCCTGGACCGGGCGAACCACGGCCTGATCAGGCCGGCGTGGGGCTGCGACCAGAACGCAGCCCGTTCCCGGCTGGCACGTCGCCGTCGGCCGACGGCTTCGCTGGCACCAACCCCGCCACCGTCGGCCTTGCTTCCGGGCCAGCCAACGGGTCGGCCCACGCACGTTCCGGCAATGGCGCCATGCCGGCGACAGGGAACGGCATGCCGCCGGGACGGCACCCAACCCCAGCCGCGCCGGCCGGCCAGCCGCGACCGGGGCTGACGAGGCTCAATCCCAAGTACACCTTCGAGACGTTCGTCATCGGATCCAGCAACCGGTTCGCGCACGCCGCCGCGGTCGCCGTCGCCGAGGCACCCGCGAAGGCCTACAACCCGCTCTTCATCTATGGCGACTCGGGCCTGGGCAAGACGCACCTGCTGCATGCCATCGGCCACTACGCCCAGAGCCTGTACCAGGGCCTCAAGGTCAGGTACGTGAGCTCCGAGGAATTCACCAACGACTTCATCAACATGATCAGGGACGGCAAGCAGGAGGGTTTCCGGCGCCGCTACCGAGACGTCGATGTGCTCCTCGTGGACGACATCCAGTTCCTGGAGAACAAGGAAGGGACCCAGGAGGAGTTTTTCCACACCTTCAACACCCTCCACAACGCGAGCAAGCAGATCGTGATCTCTTCAGACCGGGCCCCCCGGCGGCTGGTGACCCTCGAGGACAGGCTGCGCAGCCGGTTTGAGGGCGGCCTGCAGACCGACGTCCAGCCGCCCGAGCTCGAGACCCGGATCGCGATCTTGCGCAAGAAGGCGGACCAGGACCGGCTCAACGCGCCCGCTGAGGCGCTCGAGTACATCGCCTCCCGGATTTCCACCAACATCCGCGAGCTCGAAGGCGCCCTCATCCGGGTGACCGCGTTCGCCAGCCTGAATAGGCAGTCGGTCGATCTGCAGCTTGCCGAGTTCGTCCTCAAGGACCTCATCGTCGAGACACACGGACCGGAGATCAACGCCGCCACGATCATGGGGCAGACGGCGTCGTACTTCGGCCTGTCGATCGACGACCTGTGCGGCAGTTCGCGGTCGCGCGTGCTCGTCACGGCCCGGCAGATCGCGATGTACCTGTGCCGTGAGCTCACCGACATGTCCCTGCCCAAGATCGGTCAGCAATTCGGCGGTCGCGACCACACCACGGTGATGCATGCCGAGCGCAAGATCCGGTCCCTGATGGCCGAGCGCCGGGCCATCTATAACCAGGTGACCGAGCTCACCAACCGGATTAAGCAGCAAGCTCTCTCCGGGTGATTGCACCGTGACCCGGCACGCAAACTTCGCGCCGCACGCAATGCACGCACACAGGTTGTGGATAAATCTGTGGACGAGCGTGGGATATGCGGAGGAAAACGGCAGTCGACCAGAGGGTAACGCGGTGGTTTCGCCCCGGCGGTCGTCGGCCGCCCCCAGCCGCATGTCCCGGTGCCCCCGGGTCAGCAACATCCGCTGTGGACGCCCGCGCGGCCCTCTGCCTGCGCGAACGCAGGTTATCCCCGGGATCCACCGTCCCTACGACGACTACCACTCTTTCTTAGTAACGGATCTCAACCCTTAAAAGGAGGGCGACAGGTGAAGATCGTCCTAGAGCGTGACGTCCTGGCTGACGCAGTGGCCTGGACCGCGCGTGCCCTGCCCGCCCGGCCCACCGTCCCGGTACTGGCCGGAATTCGGCTCGAAGCGGCTGCCGAGCTGGTGCTGTCCAGCTTCGACTACGACGTATCGGCTCAGGCCACGGTGCCGGTAACGACAGAAGAGCCTGGGAGCGCTCTGGTATCCGGCCGACTGCTCGCGGAGATCAGCCGCAGCCTGCCCGCCAAGCCGGTGCACATCACCGCGAGTGAGGGCCGCGCAGTGCTCAGCTGCGGTAGTTCCACGTTCACGCTGCTGACCATGCCGGAAGAGGAATACCCGGCACTGCCGGAGATGCCACCGGCCGCGGGCACCATCGGCAGCGACGCCTTCGCGACCGCTGTCACCCAGTCGGCGACGGCGGCCGGGCGTGACGACACGCTGCCCGCGCTGACGGGCGTCCGGATCGAAATCGACGGCGAGACGCTGACCATGGTGTCGACGGACCGCTACCGGCTGGCGGTCCGCGAACTGCGCTGGGCCCCAGCACGACCGGATTTGCGCGCCGCGGTGCTTGTGCCCGCGAAGGCGCTGTCCGAGACCGCGCGAACGCTCACCAGCAGCGCGCAGGTGTCCATAGCCCTGGCGCTGCCCGGCACCGACGGCGGTACCGGGGACGGCATGATCGGATTCGAGGGCGCCGGCCGGCGGACGACGACCCGCCTGCTGTCCGGCGAGTTCCCCCGCACGCAGGCGCTGCTGCCGAAGACGGAGAACGCTGCCGCGGAACTGCCGGTGGGCCTGCTCACCGAGTCGGTCCGGCGGGTGGCGCTGGTAGCCGAGCGCAATACCCCGGTCCGGCTGGCGTTCAGTGCTGGCCAGCTCGTGCTGGAAGCGG
The DNA here is from genome assembly GCA_035631375.1 of Streptosporangiaceae bacterium. Taxonomy (GTDB): domain Bacteria; phylum Actinomycetota; class Actinomycetes; order Streptosporangiales; family Streptosporangiaceae; genus JAJYUU01. The sequence continues at coordinate 21,033 of DASQIW010000265.1, read as the reverse complement.
GGACGGGCGACGAGGCCCAGGCCGAGGAGGTCATCGAGGCTGATTTCTCCGGCGACGACCTGTCGATCGCGTTCAATCCGCAGTACCTGCTGGATGGGCTCGCGGTGATCGACTCCGACACGGTCCGGATCTCCTTTACCGAGCCGGGCAAGCCGGCGCTGCTGACCGGTAAGCCGGGCCCCGACGGGACGCCGGAGTTCCGCTACCTACTCATGCCAATCAGGCTCGGGTAGCGCGCTAGCCGGAATCTGGGTCCTGCCGTGCACCTGTCGAGGCTGTCGCTGACCGACTACCGCAACTACGCGGTCGCCGAGGTCGCGCTGGGGCCGGGTGCCACGACGTTCCTCGGCGCGAACGGGCAGGGCAAGACCAACCTGCTGGAGGCGGCCGGCTACCTCGCGACATTCGGCAGCCATCGGGTGGCAACTGACGCACCGCTGATCCGGCAGGGCGCCGAACAGGCGATCGTGCGCGGGGGGATCATCTCGGCCGGGCGGGACAGCCTGCTGGAGGTTGAGATCAACGCTGGCCGGGCGAACCGGGTGCGCGTCAACCGGGCACCGGTCCGGCCGCGAGAGGCGCTCGGCATTCTGCGCTGCGTCCTGTTCGCGCCGGAAGACATCGCAATGGTGAAAGGCGATCCGGACCAGCGGCGTCGTTACCTCGACGACCTGCTCGTCTTGATGCGGCCGCGGTACGCCGGCGTGCGGTCCGACTACGAGCGCGTCCTGCGGCAGCGGACCGCCCTGCTGAAGTCAATAAAGGCCCGCGGCGCGGTTCCGGCCGAGGCTCTGCAGGTGTGGGACGACCACCTGGTGACGGCCGGCGCCACGCTGACGGCCGGGCGGCTCCGGCTGGTAGCGGCCATGCGGCCCTTCCTGGCCGCAAGCTACAGCGCGGTTTCCGGGGCGGAGCGGGACACCGGCCTGCGTTACCGGATGTCAGCCGTCGGCAACGAGGGCCGGGTGGCTGACGGCGCGGCCCCGCAGGAGAGCGACGATCCCGACGCCGATCCGGAGAAGCTGGCGCTAGCGCTGCGCGATGCGCTCGCAGCGAGGCGCCGCGCGGAGCTGGAGCGCGCCGTCTGCCTCGTCGGTCCGCACCGGGATGACCTGGAGCTGAGGATCGGCGGTCTCCCGGCTCGCGGCTACGCCAGTCACGGCGAGTCATGGTCGCTCGCTCTTGCGCTGCGCCTGGCCGGCTACCAGCTCCTGCGCGGTGAGGGCGAGGATCCGGTGCTCATGCTTGACGACGTCTTCGCCGAGCTGGACAGCGGCCGCCGGGACCGGCTGGCCGCGGTCGTCGCTGGCGCCGAGCAGGTGCTGGTGACCGCCGCCGTAGCTGAGGATGTGCCCGCTAGCCTGGCCGGTGCGCGATTCCGCGTGGCGAGCGGGGTGATCACCGGTGACTGATGAACGAGGCGGCGAGCAGCTGGGACTCGCCAGGGAGGCGCTCGCGGCGGCCAGGTCCGCGGCCAGGGGGCGTGGGGTGCGGTCGCCAGGTGCTGCCGCCGGATCGGCCGCCGACCCAGGAAAGCGGCCCGAGCCAGGAAAACGGCCCGAGCCAGGAAAGCGCCCCGAGCACGGGGAGGCCATACCGGCACATAGCGGACTTGCGCCGCCCGCGCCGGGCTTCGCTGCCCAGGCGCAGCGGGACGACCCGGTGCGCCTTGCATCCGCGATCGATGGCCTGCTCGACGACGAAGGCTGGGGGCTGCCAGTCGCCACCGGCTCAGTGTTCGGGCGGTGGGCTCAGATCGTCGGATCGGATCTAGCCGCCCATACCACCCCAGAACGCCTTTCGGACGGCGAGCTAACAGTCGCGGCTGACTCGACCGCCTGGGCGACTCAGGTGCGGCTGCTGGCGGCCCAGCTCGTCCGCCGCCTGAACCAGGAGCTCGGGGATGGCACGGTGCTCCGAGTCCGCGTGCACGGGCCGGCGGCGCCGACGCGCCGGACCGGACAGTGGCGGGTCCGCGGCGGTCGCGGCCCACGTGACACGTACGGCTGAGGCTAAGCGTCTGCCCAGGTAAAATGAATAAGTGCACGAGGGGGCGCGCCAGGGTGGGGGGAATCACGGCGCGGCGGCCCTGGTGTTGTCTTGCCCAGAGGAGCTTTTACCTTGTCCTACGACGCTCGATCGATCACGGTCCTGGAAGGACTGGAAGCCGTCCGCAAGCGTCCCGGTATGTACATCGGCTCCACCGGGGAGCGCGGACTGCACCACCTGGTCTACGAGGTTGTGGACAACGCGGTGGACGAGGCGCTGGCCGGGTTCGCGGACAAGATCGAGGTAACCCTGCTTGCGGATGGCGGGGTCCGCGTCTTCGATAACGGCCGCGGCATCCCTGTGGATGAGCACCCGATCGAGAAGCGCCCGGCGGTCGAGGTCGTGCTGACGACTCTGCACGCAGGCGGGAAGTTCGACAGCCAGTCGTATGCGGTCTCCGGCGGCCTGCACGGCGTCGGCGTCTCGGTCGTCAATGCCCTGTCCGAGCGGCTGGACGTCGAGATCTTCAAGGACGGCTACCTCTGGCAGCAGTCGTATGAGGCCTCCGAGCCGGTGGCGCCGCTGCAGCGCGTCGAGCGGACGGCTCTGACCGGCACCGTCATCACCTTCTGGCCCGACCCGTCGATCTTTGAGACGACCGAGTGGTCGTTCGAGACGCTGTCCAGGCGCCTGCAGGAAATGGCCTTCCTCAACCGCGGCCTGTCCATCACACTGACGGACGAGCGCCCGCAGCATGCCACGGCGGATACCACCGATGACATGGCCGCAGGCGACAAGCCGACGGTCGTTACCTTCCACTACGACGGCGGTCTCGCCGACTTCGTCCGGTACATCAACAGGACCAAGGAGCCTGTGCACGACTCGGTCATTGACTTCGGCGACGAAGCCCCCGGCATCTCCGCGGAAATTGCGATGCAGTGGACGGGTTCGTATTCCGAGTCGGTGCACACCTTCGCCAACACGATCAACACCGCGGAGGGCGGGACGCACGAGGAGGGCTTCCGGGCCGCGCTCACCTCCATCGTCAATCGCTACGCCCGCGACCAGAAGCTGATCAGGGAGCGCGACGACAACCTGACCGGTGAAGACGTGCGCGAGGGCCTGACCGCGATCATCCATGTCAAGCTGTCCGAACCGCAGTTCGAGGGCCAGACCAAGCAGAAACTCGGCAACACCGAGGCCAAGTCGTTCGTCCAGAAGGTGTGCAACGACCAGCTCAAGGACTGGTTCGAGCGCAACCCAGGCGAGGCCAAGGCGATCGTGCTCAAGGCCACTCAGGCTGCCAGGGCGCGCATCGCGGCCCGCCAGGCCAGGGACCTGACCCGCAAGAGCCTCATGGGCGGCTCAGGGTTGCCTGGCAAGCTCGCGGACTGTCAGTCCGGCGACCCGACGATTTCGGAGATCTACGTCGTCGAGGGCGACTCAGCGGGCGGCTCAGCCAAGGGCGGTCGGGATCCGCACTTCCAGGCCATCCTGCCGATCCGCGGGAAAATCCTCAACGTGGAGAAGTCCCGCATCGACCGGATCCTCAAGAACAACGAGGTCCAGTCGATGATCACCGCCCTGGGCACCGGCATTCACGACGAGTTCGACGTGACCAAGCTGCGCTACAACAAGATCATCCTGATGGCGGACGCGGATGTCGATGGCCAGCACATCACGACGCTGCTGCTGACCCTGCTGTTCCGGTTCATGAAGCCGCTCATCGAGGCGGGCCACGTCTACCTGGCGCAGCCGCCGCTGTACAAGATCAAGTGGGACGGTCGCAACGCTGAGCCTGGTTATGCCTACTCCGACCGGGAGCGGGACGCCCTGATCGAGGCTGGCATGGCCGAGGGCAGGCGAGACCCTCGGCCGGGCGGTCGCGTCCAGCGGTTCAAGGGCCTGGGCGAGATGAACGCGACCGAGCTGTGGGACACCACGATGAACCCGGCCCGCCGGGTGCTGAAGCAGGTGACGCTCGATGACGCGGCTCAGGCCGATGAGCTGTTCAGTGTCCTGATGGGCGAGGACGTCGAGGCGCGGCGCGCATTCATCCAGCGGAACGCGAAGGACGTCCGGTTCCTCGACATCTAAGAACGGAACGGGCTGGCCCGGCGCCGGCGGCTGCCACGTGGCTTCGCGGCGCTGACGTCCTGGCCCGGACGAAACAGGCGGCATGCCTGAGGGAAGGACTGCGCGGTGCCTGACGTGACTACGCCGGAAGCTGGTGCCGGAGAGGGCCGGACCGAGCCGGTCGACATCCAGGTCGAGATGCAGCGTAGCTATCTCGACTACGCGATGTCCGTCATCATCGGCCGCGCGCTGCCGGATGTCAGAGACGGGCTGAAGCCCGTGCACACCCGGATTCTCTGGGCCATGTACGACGGCCAGTACCGGCCGGACCGCGGCTACAACAAGTGCGCCAGGGTCGTCGGCGACGTGATGGGCAACTACCACCCGCACGGCGACACGGCCATCTACGACACCCTCGTCCGGCTCGCCCAGCCGTGGGCCATGCGGATGCCGCTCGTCGACGGGCAGGGCAACTTCGGCTCGCCGGGCAACGACCCGCCCGCTGCGATGCGGTACACCGAGTGCCGACTCGCCCCGCTGGCCATGGAGATGCTGCGGGACATCGACAAGGAGACCGTCGACTTCCGGCCGAACTACGACGGCCAGTCCGCCGAGCCCGTGGTGCTGCCCGCTCGATTCCCGAACCTTCTCGTCAACGGTTCCGAGGGCATCGCGGTCGGCATGGCGACCAAGATCCCGCCGCATAACCTCAGGGAAGTCGCGGCCGGCGCGCAGTGGTACCTGGAGCACTTCGACGCCACCGACGATGAGTTGCTTGTCGCGCTGCTCGAGCGAATCCCTGGACCGGACTTCCCGACGGCCGCGCAGATCGTGGGTCGGCGTGGCATCCAGGAGGCCTACCGGACCGGCCGTGGCTCGATCACGATGCGCGCGGTTGTGGAAGTAGAAGAGGACCGGCGCGGGCGCACTTGCCTGGTAGCGACTCAACTGCCGTTCCAGGTGAACCCCGATAACCTCGCGCAGAAGATCGCCGACCTGGCCAAGGACGGCACGGTCGGCGGCATCGCGGAGGTCAGGGACGAGAGCAGCGGCCGGACCGGCCAGCGGCTCGTCATCGTGCTCAAGCGCGACGGCGTGGCCAAGGTCGTGCTCAACAACCTGTACAAGCACACCCAGCTGCAGAACACGTTCGGCGCCAACATGGTGGCGCTGGTGGACGGCGTGCCGCGGACGCTGCGGCTCGACCAGATGATCCGGTTCTGGGTCGCGCACCAGATCGAGGTCATCGTCCGGCGCACCCAGTTCCTGCTGCGCAAGGCTCAGGATCGCGCTCATATCGTCAGCGCGCTACTCAAGGCGATCGACCGCATCGACGAGGTGATCGCGCTCATCAGGGCTAGCGACTCGGTGGCGGTGGCCAGGCAGGGTCTCATGGACCTGCTGGAGATCGACGAGATCCAGGCCACGGCCATCCTCGACATGCAGCTGCGCCGGCTCACCGCACTCGAGCGCCAGGAGCTCCTGGAGGAGTACGAGGAGCTGATGGCGAAGATCGCCGAGTACGAGGCGATCCTCGCCTCACCCGAGCGCCAGCGTGAAGTGGTCAGCACCGAGCTCAGTGAGATCGCGGCGAAGTACGGTGATGCCCGGCGCACCGAGATCGTGGCCTACGACGGCGACATGTCCGTCGAGGACCTCATCGCCGAGGAAGATGTGGTCGTCACCATCACGCATGGCGGCTACGCGAAGCGCACCCGGGCGGACCTTTACCGGGCACAGCGGCGCGGCGGCAAGGGCGTGCGGGGTGCGCAGCTGCGCACCGACGACATCGTTGACCACTTCTTCGTCACCTCGACGCACCACTGGATCCTGTTCTTCACCAACAAGGGCCGGGTCTACCGGGCCAAGGCGTACGAGCTGCCGGAGGCAGCGCGGGATGCTCGCGGCCAGCACGTGGCCAACCTCCTGGCGTTCCAGCCCGACGAGCACATCGCCGAGGTCCTCGCGCTGCGCGACTACAACGTGGCTCCGTACCTGGTGCTGGCGACGACCTCTGGACTGGTGAAGAAGTCGCGGCTGACGGAGTTCGACTCGCCACGAGCGGGCGGGATCATCGCGATCAATCTGCGCGATGACGACGAGGTGATCGCGGCTCGTCTCGTGTCGGCAGACCAGGACCTGCTCCTGGTGAGCAGGCACGCGCAGGCCATTAGGTTCCGGGCGAGCGACGAGGCACTCCGGCCGATGGGCCGCGCGACATCCGGCGTCATCGGGATGCGGTTCACGGGCGGCGACCGGCTCCTCGGCATGCATGTCGTGGACGAGGGAGCGGACGTGCTGGTGGCGACCGGTGGCGGTTACGCCAAGCGGACGCCGGCCGATCAGTACCCCATCAAGGGCCGCGGTGGTCTGGGTGTCGTGACGGCCCGCATAGTCGAGGCGCGCGGTGAGCTGATCGGCGCGCTGATGGTGCACCCGGACGACGAAGTATTCGCCATCACGTCGGCTGGCGGCGTCATCAGGACCGCGGCGTCGGAGATTAAGATCTCCGGCCGTCAGACGATGGGCGTTCGGCTGGTCAACCTCAGCGAGGGACAGAGCCTCGTGGCTATTGCCAGGAACGCGGAGGCGACGGGCAACGGAGTGGCCGACGAAGCGGACGACGCCATCGAACCGGACGCAGAAGACGAGGCCCGTGACCCGGCTGACGCTGCGGAAGCCGGTTCCGGGGACGAGGACCAGGGCGGCGACCTCGAGTAGCCGGCGCGGCTGGCGCGATCGTTGTAAGTCCTAGCAGCCTGCAGGTCCGTAGCGGTGCTGCGTGACGAGCGTGTATCGTGCCGGGAGGTAACGCAACTGACGGGTAGCCCGGGGGCGCGGAACCTTGTCAGGCCGGCTACCCGGTTCGGGTCAGGGGCCGCGTTGCAACGTCTTGGGCAGCTGAGTCGTCTTAGTACTAGCTGGGCAGACGGGCGATGGCCTCTGGTTCGGGCGAATCAGAGGGAGCTGACCGGGGGATAACCCCGTGTCAGTGAACCGTGCTGAGGAGGACGGGTGGATAACCGCGTGGAGTCGTCGCGAGCGGCTGGCGAAGACTCGCCGGGTATAACAGCAGATCGTGATGCGGCGGAGGACGCCGCACCTCCTGGGGAGCCGGCCGTTGAGGAGACAGCGCCAAAGGCGGCCGACGCCAGCGAAGCCAGCGGGGCGGCAGGGAGCCCCGCAGGCCCGAGCCAGAACGGCTCCGACCGCGGCAGCGATTCGCCCGCTGGGAGCGTAGCCAAGCCATCGCCAGCTCCCTCACCGGCTCCGGCGCCCGCACCGACCTCGCCCGCACAGTCGTCACCTGCGTCGGCCAAGGCCGCGCAGTCGTCAGCTGCGCCGGCCCAGTCCGCGCAGTCGTCAGCTGCGCCGGCCCAGTCCGCGTCGGGCACGGCCTCCCAGTTGTCACCTGCGCCGGCCCAGTCACCCGCGGCGGCCAAGGCCGCACAGTCGTCAGCTGCGCCAACTGCGGCCTCCCAGTCGTCACCTGCGGGGGGTCAGTCACCGGTGCCGGCTGCGGCCTCCCAGTCCTCACCTGCGGGAGGTCAGTCACCTGGCGCGGCCAAGGCCGCACAGTCGTCAGCTGTGCCGGCCCAGTCCGCTGCGGGCAAGGCCTCTCAGTCGTCTGCGGCGCCCACCGCGCCATCGAAGTCGCCGCCGCCTGCGCCCGGTCGATCGCCCTCGCCGACTGCGGCCTCGCCGGCTCGCACGCCGTCACCCGCTTGGTCGCCTTCGCCCATGGCGGCCTCGGCGTCACCATCCGGAACACAGCCGATCCCATCCCTGATGGCCCCACCCCCCAGTCCCGGTGACGGAGCCTCGATCCAGGACGCCGCAGCTGCCGCGGTAGCGACGGCGGCAAGCGGAGCCCGGGGCGTCGCATCGAAGATCTCGTCCTCGTTTTCGAGTATCACCAAGCCGCGACCGAAGCCATCGAGACTGGTGGCGATGCCACGTTCCGCGGGCGCCGCTGCGGGCGGGCCGCCACCACGGACGCAGCCCGGGCGGCCGCAAGCCGCAGGCGCCTGGGCCGGGCAGGTAGGCCCCGCACCGAGGAGTGCGCTCCTGAGCCTCCAGCGGATCGAGCCGCTGTCGGTCATGAAGTTCAGTTTCTTGCTCTCGCTGGTCGGCTGGGTCGTTATCTTCGCGGCGGTTGCGATCGTCTGGTTCGTGCTGTCTAAGCTCGGGGTATTTACCAATATCGAGCACACTGTCGGTTTGGTCACCAGCAGCAAAGACCGCCCAGGTACCAACGCGGCGAGCTGGTTCAGTGCCTCAAGGGTGCTCCTCTACACGGCGCTTGTGTGCACGATCAACGCCGTCCTGTTCACCGCACTCGCCACGATCGGCGCAGCGCTCTATAACCTCATTACCAGCCTGACCGGGGGCATCGAGGTCACGCTCAAGGAGACCGACTGAGCGGACTAGGTCCAGCTTGCGGTAGCCTGTCTCGGCGTACTGGATCGCGGGTCTCGTCTTGCGGGCGTGTAGCTCAGTCGGTTAGAGCGCTTCCCTGATAAGGAAGAGGTCGGAGGTTCAAGTCCTCCCACGCCCACCAGAGTCGCCAAGAATCGACAGCCCGTTGTGGCCCTGATTCGCGCCACGATGCGGCCCCGCAGTTCGCCAGCGCGGTGACTATCGGGGTATCGAGGATATTGTCTGGCTAAAGGTCGTTCACGAACGCCGAGATCTCACTGCCAGCGCGTTGCAAAACCGCGAGCAAATGGTGCGCCAGACCAACTGCAGTGCCCGGGTTGGTGCCGATAATCACCACCAGGAGAATAAGCAGCGTCCAGCCGACAGCCCTGCCCATGCCTAGGCCCCTCGGATTGTGTCGGGTGACGGATCGAGCTGCCCGCAACGAGCACGTGAGAACCAGCGACCGCGAGATGCGCTACCGGCGCGGGTCGCGGTCGCACGAGGCAGCTGATCGATCCTGGCCACGTAAGCTCAAGGCTCCTTCCCTCTCGGTATGCCCGCCGCTACCGGGACCATGCCCGTTAGTAACGCCTTGATTGCAGCCGGTAGCGGCGATGTCCCGTGGCTGCGGACCGACTCCTTCGCACCGCCGCCCCAATCCGGGTCTTCTCACGTCAGTCGGTGACGATGAGCACGACATTTCCGGTCTTCTGCTGCGTCTCGACGTACCTGGCCGCCTCGACCACAGCGTGGAGCGGGTATGAGCGGTCGATGACCGCGCGGTAGGTCCCGTTCTCGAGCAACTGCCCGAGAAATAGCACGTCCGTCTTTGCGTAGGGGCCAACAGGGAACAGCACCTTTTTGCGCCGGTGGAGCGGGGCCAGGAAGGACCGAGCCACGTTCTGCCAGCCGTCGGTGGCCAGATAGACGCCTCCCGGCTTGAGCGACTTTTTGCATTTCCGGAACGATTGCTTGCCCACGGCGTCGTAGATGACGTCGTATTGCTCGCCGTTTCTGGTGAAGTCTTCCCTGGTGTAGTCGATCACTCGGTGTGCGCCGATCGACCGCACCGTCTCGACATTTCTGGCGTCGCAGACCGCCGTGACGTCAGCTCCGAAGGAAGCGGCCAGCTGGACCGCAGCGGTCCCGATAGATCCCGATGCGCCATAGATCAGGACCTTCTGTCCACCGCCCACCCCTGCCCTGCGTAGCGCTGCCAGCGCGTTGAGCCCGCCGTCGCACACGGCGGCCGCCTCAGTAAAACCGGCGCCGGCCGGCAGGTGGGCAATTAGGCCGTCGGCGCGTACGCAGACGAACTCGGCGTGCGCGCCCAGCGTCCATGGGTTGAGGCCGAAGACCTCGTCACCCACCGCGAACTCGGTCACCGCAGGCCCGGATGCCGCCACCTCGCCGGCCAGCTCGCTGCCGAGGACCTGTCGGCGGGGGCGCCGGAGTCCCGCGATAAGACGCCACAGGAAGGGCTGAGCGGCACGTCGATGGCAGTCGGTTCGGTTGACGGTGGTCGCGCGAACCCGCACCAGTACTTCGCCGGGACCAGGCACAGGCTGCTCGACGTTTGCTAAGCGCAGCACATCCGGTGGCCCATACCTGTCATGGACAACAGCTCTCATGGTCCCTCCGCACGAGCACGCGAGCAGCTTGTCGCCGGACGAGGGCTGCTGGTTCAACTGCTGGTAACCCTCGCGGCACCTTACGGTCAACCGGGATCGCTACGTTTCAGCGCGCGACAATTGTCGCAGTCCGCGCGGCGTAATGGCGGTGGCCGCCGTTTATGCAGCTGCGGACCATCGCTGCGAACGAAGGGTGACAGCGCGTATGAGGTTCAAAACGATCGCGGCGGGTGCGGTCGCTGCCGCGGGTGTGGCATGGCTGGCCATGCCAGCCGTGAGCTCGGCGAGCACAGTGAATTCCGCCATTCCCCACTACCAGCACATCATCGAGATCATGATGGAGAACACCAGCTACTCCACGATCATCGGTAACTCGGACGCGCCGAATCTCAACGCGCTGGCAAACCAGTACGGGCTGGCGACAAATTACTGGGGCGTTACTCACCCCAGCGAGCCGAACTACGTCGCCAACATCGGAGGTAGCTTCTTCGGCATCCAGGATGACAACCAGTTCTACTGCACGCCGGCCATGGCCACCACAGATGTGAACTGCGGCGGCACGACGGTCGATCACACCATCACGGCGCCGAGCCTCGCGGGGCAGCTCACGTCGGCGGGCATGACCTGGCGAGGCTACTTCCAGAGTATGCCGGCCGTCCCGGCGTCAGGCGTGATCATGACTGGTCCGAACGCCAACGGACCGTACACCTTCAAGTACCCGAGCAACGCCGTCGCCCTGTACGCGTCGAAGCACAATCCGTTCGTGAACTTCACGGACAGCCAGAATGCACTGGCCAGCATGGTGCCCGACACACAGCTCGCGACCGACCTCGCCTCCGATGATCTCGCGAACTACAGCCTCATCGTCCCTGACCAGTGCCATGACATGCACGGCACTGGAGGCTGCGGCGACCTCATCAAGGACGGGGACACCTACGTCGGCAACACGGTGAGTGCCATCATGTCGTCGAAGGTCTGGCAGGAAGGCCGCAACGCGATCGTGATCACCTGGGACGAGGATGACTTCTCTGACCAGGGTCAGCCGGGCACGGGCTGCTGTGGCGCGGACCCGGGCGGCGGCCACGTCGTGACCATCGTGATCACGAACCAGAACAACCAGTCGCCGATTACCGACAACACGCCGTACAACCACTACTCGCTGCTGCTGAGCATGGAGGACGCGTTCGGTCTGCCGTGCCTTGCCAATGCATGCGACTCGGCGGATGGCGTCGTGCCCATGACGAAGCTGTTCCATCCGTAACTAGCGCACACCAAGCGAACCTCAGACCCGGCCCGTGCGGTTGCTTCCCACGGGCCGGGTCTGCGCGTATAGGGCGACGCGACTACGGGCAGACGCGGCCGTTGCGCTCGAACGCAGCGTGGGTGAGAGGCATGAGCGCAGCCCAGAGCTGCTCCATCTGCTCGGCCACCATCTCGATCTCGCGCTGCGGGTACGACGGGAAGCTGGCCTCGGGGTGCTTGGTCCGCAGCGACAGGAAATTCATGAGCGCGCGCGCGTTGCACGTGGCGTACATCGACGAGTACAGGCCGACCGGCAGCACTGTGCGGGCAACCTCCCGCGCGACGCCGGCCTCCAGCATCTCGAGGTAAGCCACGTAGGACTGCCTGCACGAGGCCCGTACGGTCTCCGTCATGAGCTCGTGCTGCGCGGGTGTACCAGGGCTGAAGTCGTAGGCTCCAGGTTTGCCCGTCTGGACGAGCTTGCGATCCGGGCCCGGCACGTAGAACACCGGCTCCAGTCGGCGGTACCGGCCGCTCTCCTCGTTATAGCTGAACGTGCGATGGCGCATGAACTCGCGGAAGACGAAGATCGGAGCGCTGACGTAGAAGGTCATGGACGAGTGCTCGAACGGGGTGCCGTGCCGGTCCCGCATCAGGTAGTTGATGAGCCCGGCTGACCGCTCAGGGTCCGCGTTGATGTCGGCGAGGGACTGCTCGCCTTTGGTCGAGACCCGGGCGGCCCAGATGACATCGGCGTCCGAGGCGGCCTGCTTGACCAGCTCGACGGTCATGTCGCTGCGAAACGTGATGTCGGGCATGGTGGCTATTGTGCTCGGAGCCGCGGTCAGTTCCATCGATTCGCCCCTTCCGAAGACCAGTCCGCGACCATCATGCCGGTCGCTGCCGACAACCCGTCGCCAGCTGCCGGGAATGCGGGGATCACGTCATCAGAGTTCACTGCCAGTTGGCACGAGGGCTAAAGTCAGAAGGACACAGGCAGGGTTGAAGGGATGTCCGATATGAGCGCAGAGTCTGCTGAAGCACTGGATGTGCTCCGCGAGATCTGGCGCGGCCAGGGGCAGACCGCCGACGACCTCGACGACGAGTGCGGCCAGAAGACCTGCAAGAAGATGGACGACGCAGGAGTAGGGTTCGACGACTACGCCCCCGACGGCGACAGGGCGACGGCGTGGCGCGCGACACTGGCTCGTGAGGGCAAGCTCAGCCGTTCCGGGGGCAGCATCCGTGACCTCGTGATGGGTCCGGCTGACGACCGATAGCCCGGACAGCACAGCCGCGAAAGAGCCTGGTCATACACCTGACGGCGAGGAGAGTCGGTTCGTGGAGTTCCCGACGACCGTCAGCGACTTGACGCAACATCTGCGCGGGGGTGGTTACCTAGCGGACCGCGGCCTCGCCACGGCCCTCCTGGTGTCGCTGTCGCTTCGGCGCCCGGTGCTGTTGGAGGGCGAGGTTGGCGTCGGCAAGACCGAGGTCGCTAAGGTCCTGGCCAGCGTCTTTGGCCGGCGGCTGATCCGGCTGCAGTGTTATGAGGGCATCGACACCAATCAGGCCCTGTACGAGTGGGACTACGCACGGCAGATGCTGCAGATCCGGGCTCTGTCCGAGCACCAGGTGGCCGACGAGCACGCGGTGGACAGGCTGTTCGGCCCGAAGTTCCTTCTGGAGCGCCCCCTCCTGGAGGCCGTCCGGGCCGGTGACCAGGCTGTGCTGCTCATCGACGAGATCGACCGCGCCGACGACGAGTTCGAGGCTTTCCTGCTGGAAGTCCTCTCCGACTTCCAGATCAGCATCCCCGAGATCGGCACGATCAAGGCGGATACCGCACCTGTGGTCATTCTTACTTCTAACCGGACCAGGGAGCTGCACGATGCCCTCCGGCGCCGGTGCCTGTACCACTGGATCGGCTATCCAAGCTATGAGCGCGAGGTGGAGATCGTGCTCGTCCGCGAGCCCGGTGCCGCCGAGCAGCTCACCAGGAAGGTCGTCAGCGCGGTGCACCGGCTGCGGGAGCTCGACCTGGCGAAGCCGCCCGGCGTCGCGGAGACGATTGACTGGGTCCGCACCCTAGGGTTCCTCGGGGAGAGCGAACTGACCGCGGAGGCGGCTGGAGACACGCTGGGTGCGGTGATCAAGGACCGTGACGATCTTGACCTGGTCCGGGACAGCCTGGAAGAGATCGCCTCGGGTGGCTGACCAGGCACCGTTCACCGAAGTTCTCGTCGGTTTCGCCCGCGAGCTGCGTGGCGCCGGAGTCACGGTGGGCACCGGGGATGTACTGACGTACTGCTCTGCAGCGGCCGCGCTCGAGCCCGGCGACCTGCTGGATGTGTACTGGGCCGGGCGCGCCACCCTGGTGAGCAGGCCGGACGACATCCCTGGCTACGACGAGACCTTCCGGCGCTATTTTCTGGAGCAAGGCGGGCCCGCGGCAGGCGCACTCACCCTGCGGGCGAGCGCCGCGGCGGAGGCGGAAGCGGCGGCGTTCGTGCTGCCCGCCATCGAGCCGACAGGCGCTGATAAGGACGAGGAGCCGGCCATCCTTGGCTGGATGGCGTCGAACGTCGACGCGCTCAAGCACCGCTCGTTTGCTGCCTGCACCCCCGCCGAGCTGGCCGCGCTCCGGAAGATCATGACGCGGCTCCGGCTCACCCCGCCGCGCCGGCGTACCCGCCGGACACGTTCGGCGCCAGCCGGCCGTTCCCCCGATTTGCGCAGGACGATCCGCGACTCGATGCGCATGCACGGGGAACCCGCCCAGCTTTTCTTCCGGCAGCGCAAGACGAGGCTGCGACCCCTGATCCTGATCCTCGATGTCTCCGGGTCCATGGCCGAGTACTCGCGGCACCTGCTCCAGTTCGCCCATACGGCCAGGCACGCCGCGGCGAAGGTGGAGGTGTTCTGCTTCGGCACGAGGCTCACGCGGATCACCAGGGCGCTCGAGCACAGGCAGCCGGATAGTGCGCTGGAACAGGCAGCCGCCGCCGTGGTCGACTGGGATGGAGGAACCAGGATCGGGGAGTCGCTCGATACCTTCGTCCGCAGGTACGGGCGGGGCGGGCTGTGCCGCGGTGCCGTGGTCGTCATTTGTTCTGACGGCCTGGATCGTGGCGATCCCGAGCAGCTGGCGGCGGTCATGGAGCGGCTATCCAGGCTTTGCTACCGGATCGTCTGGCTGAATCCGCACAAGGGAGACAACCCTAACTTCCGGCCGACCACAGTGGGCATGATGGTGGCAGCACCGCACATTGACCTGCTGCTTTCCGGTCACGACCTGGCCAGCCTGGAGCAGCTGGCCGCGATGCTGCCGGTGCTGAACTGAGCAGTGGTCTTGAACTGGGCCCTGGACGGAGGCGTCACGTGCTGTGGAGCGTCGGCATCGAGGCGGAAGGTGAGCGCGTTCTCAGCCGAGAGGAGATTGTGGAGCTAGCCGACGCCGTCGCTGGCAGTAATGGCATCGCCACCGGGATCGGAACCAGCCGCTACGGCGCACAGCTCATGGTGGAGGCTGACAGCCGCGACGTCGCGATCGCCCGGGCAACGGAGACTTTCCTCGCGGCCGCCGCGGCGGCCGGGCTGCCACCGGCCCCGGTTGTCCGCACCGAAGCGATCAGCGAGGCGGAGGACGAGGACTCGGAGGGCAGCGACCGGTGATCCGCCTCGGCTCGCTGGCGGGTTACCCGTTCGAGGGACCACGGCTACTGGGCGGCTGGACGCCACCGGAGGCGGCGGCCGTGTACGCGATCTTGTATAAGCCGGATCCTGACGCCAGGGCGGAGCGTTACGCCGTCAGCTACGTCGGCCATTCCGACGATCTGTCCGGGGAGCGGTTTCCCTTCCAGCATCCTCGGTCAGCGTGCTGGGTCCAGCGGGCCGGCTCGAAGTGGAAGGTCTACATCTGCACGTACGAGGTTCCGGGCGGCACCAGGGCGCACCGCGAGCAGATCGCCCGCGAGCTGATCGCCATTTACCGGCCGAGCTGCAACGAGCAGCAGTTCGACAACGCGTGGAAGGATCACTGGATCGGCGAGTACTCAGCGCCGACTACGGGACCGGTGGCACGCCGCGGCCCTGACCAGTCCGGCCACGACTGACGGCGGGTGTCGGCTGGCGTTAGCGGTCTGCGAAGCCCACCGCGTCGAGCAGCCGCGACCGGCGCGTACCCGACGCCGGTCTGGCTGGCTCGGGAGTCGCGGGCGGCTCGGGCCGCGGCGTGACCCCAGTGACGATCTGCTCGGCCATCCCGTAGAGCAGCGGCAGCGCCCCAGCGACCACGCCGCCGGTCTCGTTGATGTGCTCCACGCCCGGGCCGATCAGCTTCGCGTTGTCCCCGATGGCGCGGACCAGGTCGGCGGACTCCTCGAGGTTCCCGGCGATCCGGTTCAGCAGCGTGCCAGTCCAGAACAGGTAGAACGCCAGCCCGGCGATCAGCAGGAGGATCGCGATAACGGTCAGGACCACCAGCGCCGTCATGACTTCACCTTTCCGAGCACTCGGCCGAGGAACAGATGGTGCTGGAGGCCCTCGGCCAGCACCAACTCGACGCCGTCGGCGACCTGCGGGATGAGCGCCGCGTCAGCGGTATTGGCCTCCGCGGCCTTGAGCGTGTCGCGGACGGTGACAACGCGGCTGTCGATACGCCTCACCAGGTAAATCAGCAGGCTCAGTGCCGCGACGACGACCACGATCACGACGAAGCCGAGGATGATCGCAACCGTCCATGCGGTCTGCTCGCCCGGAGACATAGCCAGTGTGTGCATGCTCAGCCTCCCAGCCGGGCGCGACCGCGTTGCAGCCCGCCGATGATGGTGACCGCGTACTCGATGGTGGTGCGCAGCGCGCCGAGAGGCGCGGTATTGCGCACGGCGCCGGTCAGCCCGGCGTTGATCTTTGGTGCCTCATCGCCGATCGAGCGAGCGAGCAGCAGGATCGGCACAACCAGCGCGACGACCACCGCCACGAGCACGCCGCCGATGACAAATCCAAGAGTCCAGCCGAAGTGACTGGCGCCGGCCCCGGCGGCCAGGTATGAGGTCATCTCATTTCTCCGTTCCTTGCCTGGCCGCGTCTCAGACGGTCTCGCAGAAGTCCCTGACGGGCTTCAGGCTGGCGTTGACCGATGTCAGCCGGGCAGGCACGGTGCTCGTCAGGTCCGCGATGGCCGCGACGCCCCCGGTCGTAGTGACGAGGGTGGACCGGATGGCGCGCAAGTGGAAGATCACCCGCACCAGGCCGACGGCGGTTATCGCGATGATGATCGCCGAGACGATCAGGGTGAACCAGGCAGCTGCTGGCATGGGGGGTTCCTTTCTGTGCTACCTAGCCGAGGAGCTTCGCAACCGAGCCCGCGTAGCGGACCGCGCCGACCGAAATTTCGCCAACGACCGTGTCGGTCTTCGCCAGCATGTCCGGCACGGGGGTCAGCTCCCCGACCAGAGCGACACCGCCGCTCAGAATGTCGTCTGTCGCGTGCCGGATGCGCTCCAGTGCGGCGAGCACGCGGTTCAGCAGGAAGACCACTACGGGCAGCACCACGACGAGCAGGATGATGTTGCCGATCCACCACAAAGCCATAACGCCTCTGTTCCTCAGGTTGCCGGCTGGTAGGGAAGGAAGAACCGGCGGAACACGCGCAACAGCGCCATCCGAGCGGCTCGGAGTCCGAGGGTGAAGCCACCCGCGGGGGTCGCGGTCGCGGCGGCGATCTGGGCGGCGGATTCGCCGCGCTCGATTCGCTCGATGCGATCCTGCAGGTTGACAGCGAAGTCATGCATGAGCACCGAGGTGACGTCGGAGATCATGCCGCGGCCATATTGTGCCGCAGCGCCGGCCAGCTGCAGGTCCTGGCTGACGTCGACTCTGGTTCCGCGGCCCGCCCTGGTCAGCGTCGCGGTGACCACCATGCTGGCCTGGCCGCGGCCCTTTTCCTCAGCGCCGGTCGCGTGCACGACGATGCGCCGCGCCGCCTCGTCGCGCTCGGTGATGTCCGCAGTGCCGGCGAACTGCAGCCGGACCGGGCCCATCCGGACCGCCACCCGCCCGGCGTACTTATCGTCGCCGAGGCTCTCAGTCAGCTCGGTGCCGGGCAGGCAGGTCGCTACCTGCGGGATGTTGTCGAAGAATTGCCAGACCTTCTCAACCGGCTCGGCGACCTCGAACCCGTTCTTGATCAGCATCGAGTCTCCCTCTCCCGGTAGGCGGCGGGATCGCGCTCGAACGACCGCCGGCACCCGGCGGAGCAGAAATAGTAGGTCATCCCGTCGTGCTCGAGCGGCAGGCTGTCTGGTCCGGCCGGGACGGTCATGCCGCAGACGGGATCGGTGGATTCGGCCGGCTCAGTCCGAGCCGGAGCGGCGGTGCCGCCGATCGCGCCGGCCGCTCGCAACTGCACAAGCTCCGCCAGGATCGCGACGGCGATCTCAGGGTGGGTCGTCCGGCCGAGATCCAGCCCGGCGGGCACCTTGACCCTTTCCAGTTGCTCCTGTGGTACGCCGCGGTCGGCGAGATAGCCAAGAACTGCGGCACCGCGCCGAGCAGACCCCACCAGGCCCAGGTAAGCGGGCCGGGCGGCTGCGGCGCGCTCGACGACCGCCTCGTCGTTGTGACCCTGGGTGGCCACGACGATCATGGACCGCTCGCTGGCATCCGAGGTGGCAAAATCGGTGCCGTCGATGAGATCGGCCCGCCAGCCGAGAGCCCGGCTGAGATCGGCGAGGGTGTGTGCCATCGGAGACCGTCCGACGACAACGAGGTGGGGAACGGGCAGTACCGGCTCGATGTAGACCTCCAGCGCGCCGTCGCTCTGGCAGGAAACAGGCACGACGGCCATGCCGTCGGGGACCGTTCCGCCGAATTGATCCGGGCTGCCGAGCAGCAGCAACTGCGCAGTACCCGTGGTGAGTACGTCCCGGGCGGCGCGGATCACTGCGGGCTCGGCGCACGCACCGCCGATCCAGCCGCGCAGCTCGCCTTCAGCCGTGATAATCGCCCGCGAGCTTGGCTGGCTGGATGACGGACCCTGCCGCCAGACAACGGTGGCGAGCGCGAACGACTCGCCGCGTCGCGCCAGATCCGCAGCCTGCTCGAGGATCTGCCAGCCGTCCACGTTCCTCACCCCCTAGTCGTCCGACCGCACCGGCGGTGCCCCGTACACGTCGCGGCGGTAGGTCAGGGCCTCCCAGACCCGGTCGGGCAGCAGCGGCATGTCAATGTTCCTGACGTCGGTTCCGGACAGCGCGTCCATCACTGCGTTGACGAACGCCGCCGGGCCGCCCACGGCTGCGCACTCGCCGATGCCCTTGGCCCCGATGGGGTGGTGCGGGCACGGCGTGACGACCTCGCTGTGCAACTCGAACCCGGGGGTCTCCCACGCGGTGGGCAGCAGGTAGTCCATGTAGTTGGACCCCACGCAGTTCCCCTCGGCGTCGAAGGTGATGAACTGCATGCTCGACATCGCGTACGCCTCGGTCAGACCGCCCATGATCTGTCCTTCCACGATCATCGGGTTGATGCGTACACCGCAGTCATCGACCGCAACGGTCTTGAGTACGTCCCAGACGCCGGTGACAGGGTCCACCTCGACCGTCACGATGTAGACCGCGAATGGCCAGGTCAGGTTCGGCGGGTCGTAGTAGGCGGTGTTCTCCAGCCCCGGCTCCATGCCATCGGGCATGTTGGCGTACGCCGCGACGGCGCACTCCTGGATCGTGACACCGCGGCTGGGCGCGCTCCGGACGTAGAACCGGCCGAGCTCCCACTCGACGTCCTCCTCGGACACCTCGAGCAGGTGGGCGGCCAGCTTGCGCGCCTTCGCCCTGATCTTGCGAGCGACCATCGCGACCGCGGCACCCGCCACCGGAGTGCTCCGGGACGCGTACGTTCCCATCCCGAACGGCGCGGTGTCGGTGTCCCCTTCCTCGACGACGATGTCGTCGGCCGGGATGCCGAGCTCGTGGGCCACGATCTGCGCCCACGTCGTCTCGTGGCCCTGCCCCTGGGTGCGGGCGCCAGTGCGGACGATGGCCTTCCCGGTCATGTGCACCTTGAGCTCGGCTGAGTCGAACATCTTGATACCGAGGATGTCGTACTCGCGGCTGTTGCCCGCGCCGAGCGGCTCGGTCATCGTGGAGATCCCGAGACCGAGCAGGCGGCCGCGTGCCCTGGCCTCGGCTTGTTCCCTCCGGAAATCCTCGTAGCCGATGGCCTGCAGCCCGACGTCGAGGCACTTGGCGTACTGGCCGCTATCGGTCAGGAAGCCAAACGCCGTGCGGTGCGGGAAGTCGTCATCGCGCACGAAGTTCATCCGCCGAAACGCGGCCTGGTCCATGCCGAGGTCGTCGGCGGCAGCCTGGACCATGCGCTCCTGGAAGAACATCGCCTCGGTGACGCGGAACGAGCATCGGTAGGCCACGCCGCCGGGCGCCTTATTGCTGTAAGTGCCGCGGGCGGTGAGATGCGCGGTAGGTATGTCGTAGGCGGCAAACGCCGAGTGCAGCAGCCCGATCTTGAACTTGCTCGGCTGGGCGTCGGAGAAGAAGGCGCCGTGGTCGGCATCGCAGTTCATCCGCACTGCGAGGATCTTGCCGTCACGCCGGAGCGCCATCTCGCCATCCAGGTAGATGTCGCGCGCGAAGCCGGTCGAGATCAGGTTTCCGGTCTTGTCCTCGATCCACTTCACCGGACGTTCGAGGAGGATCGAGGCGAGGATCGAGCAGACGTAGCCGGGGTAGACCGGCACCTTGTTGCCAAAGCCGCCCCCGATGTCCGGCGAGATGATCCGGATCATGTGCTCGGGCAGCTCGGCGACCATCGCCACGGCCGCCCGGATGATGTGCGGGGCCTGCGTGGTCATGTAGACCGTCAGCTTGGACGTGGCCCGGTTGAAATCCGCGATGGAGCCGCAGCACTCGATCGGTGACGGGTGCGAGCGCGGGTAATGCAGCTGCAGCTTCGAGATCACATCCGCCTGGGCGAACGCGCGCTCGGTCCCTGCGGCGTCACCGACTTCCCAGGTATAGATGACGTTATCGGGCTGGTTCTCCTTGTCATCACGAATGACCGGAGCCCCCGCCGCGACCGCGTCCTTCGGATTGACGATGGCGGGCAGCGGCTCGTAGTCGACGACGATCGCCTCACAGGCGTCCTTGGCGATGTACGGGTCGTCGGCGATGACGCACGCGACCTCCTGGCCCTGGAACCGCACCTTGTCGGTCGCCAGCACCGCTTGGGTGTCATACGACAGGGTGGGCATCCAGGCAAGGTTGCGGGTGGCCATCATCTCGCCGGTCAGCACGAGGTGGACGCCGGGGATGTCCCATGCCTTGCTGGTGTCGATCGACTTGATCCGGGCGTGCGCGAGCGGGCTGCGCAGGATCTCCATGTGCAGCATGCCCGGCAGGACGATGTCGTCGGTGTAGTTGCCCTTGCCGCGGATGAACCGGCTGTCCTCGACTCGCTTACGACTGGCCCCGAGGCCGCCGATCTTGATCTCGTCTAGTGCCTGCGTTTCTGGTGCCTGCGTCATGTCCGCTCTCCTGCTCTACTCCGCAGCCTGCGACCGCAATTTGTGAGCGGCCCAGAGGACTGACTTGACAATGTTCTGGTAGCCGGTGCACCGGCACAGGTTGCCTGACAGCGCCCACCGGATGTCCTC
>DASQIW010000264.1:0-32905 GCA_035631375.1 Streptosporangiaceae bacterium | reverse complement strand
GCTCGGCCCCAGGGCCCAGACGGCGACGCGTGAAGCCGAGCCAGTAGTGCAACTGGCGGTGGGTTCGGTGGTCGTCGAGCGGCTGGGGCAGGTCTGGCTCCCAGGTCGCGCGCAGCCCCGCGTGCAGGCGGCCGAGCTCCTCGAACAGCCGCAGGTACGACTCCTGGCTTGGGATTGGCTGCAAGTGCGGGACAAATTCTTCGAGTTCCGCCCAGCGGCCACCGACCCTGGCGAGCTCCCGGCCGAGGATCGGCACCGGCTGGGCGACCCGAATTCCTGCCCGCGGGAGTCGCTCGCGCAACCGGCGCAATCCCGCCACGCGGCCGCGCGTCGCCCATGGTCGATGCACGCGCAGGACGAGCGTTGTAGCCCCGTCGAGCCGGATGTTCAGATTGAAATCGCCGCCGATGTCTTGCCACGTCCTGGCAGGCGCGACCTGATCGAGCAGCGCGGCGACCCCGGGGTCATCGGTGCTCGCCCTTGGCCCGAACCAGCTGGGTAGTGGTGGAGGTGGTGTCAAAGCTTGGGTCCTTCATCGCGGAGCTTCGCTGGATGCACCCCATCCGCCGGTAGAAACAGCATGCCCGGCACATTGATGTTCTGCGTCTCAGCGTTCAAGAATCGGCAGGTCAGGGGCCTGACATAGAACCTGAAACTGCTTCCGATCACCTGGACCGAGCCCCTGTGCCTGCTGCGAGAGGACGACCCCCAGGACTGACCTCTTACCAGGGCGCCGGGCCCTGGTCGTCAGTGAACGTGCCGGTGGGTCCGTCATGCGGAATGGTGGCCATTTGTACCGCCGCGACAGCGCCCTGGGCAGGGGTCCGGACGCCCGCGAAGTTGTTCAGGTCGGTGGCGACGAAACCCGGGTCGACAGCATTGACGAGGATGTGCTCATCGGCCAGGCCCTTGGCGTACTGGAGCGTCAGTGCCGTGAGTGCGGTCTTGGACGGGACGTAGCCGATCGCGATCCGGCTGTGGTTGTCCGGATCGGCCATCTTCGCCAGTGACCCGGCGCTGCTGGAAACGTTGACGATCCACGGAGCCGCAGAATGGCGCAGCAGCGGCAGGAAGGCGTTGGTCACATTGATCACGCCGAAGAAGTTGGTTTCGAAAATGGTGCGGACCTCGTCGACGTCGGCGGTCGCAGGCTGCTGCCCCTCGATCCCATGGCCAGGGAGGTGGCTGATGCCAGCGTTGTTGATCAGCGCGTCAAGTCGGCCAAAGCGCTCCCCAACCGCCGTCGCGGCGGCGTCAGCCGAGGCAGGGTCGGTGACGTCGATGACAACCGCGGCAGTGACTCCGCCAGCCCCGCGCAGCTCTGCCGCAGCACGGTCACCGGCCTCTGCGTTTCGTGAGGCGATGACGACCGTGTGCCCCAGCGCGGCGAGCTGAGCCGCGATCTCACGGCCGATGCCCTTATTGCCGCCCGTGATGAGGGCGATCATCGTGTCAGTCATGCTGTCGGCCACGATGCCTCCGGTGGATCGGCTGTCCTGTCCGGGCGAGCTTCCCGTTTTCGCATGTTAGCGTCCGGCAAAGTGAGCGCCCGTCACCCGGATGGGGTGCATTAAGGCCTGAGATGGGCGGAGCGTATTCGCTCCAACGCACGAATGCTCCTCGCCGCCTACGACGCGCGTCGCCCATCCGCCGATCACTGCGCGCGGGCGCGTCACTGCTCCTGGATGTAGACCAGCCCGTTGCCGAACGGGTCGTCGAAGAAGAACATCGGCGACCCGTCGCCGATGGTGATCGGCCCGTCGTTGTGCGTCGTAACGCCCGCGTCCTTCACCTGTTGGTAGGCGGCATCCGCATCGCTCGTGGCCATTCGCACCGCCACGGGGATCTCGGAGTCCGGTGGCAGCAGCACGATGCCAACAGACGATCCCGGCGGCACCACCTCGATCATCCGCGCGCCGGGCCACGGCTCGCCGTCGTATCGCACCTCGCAGCCCAGCACGTCGCGATAGAACTCCAGTGCCCGGTCCTGGTCAGGCACGGGAACCGTCACGCTCAACACCCTCGTCGTTATTGCCATGCCGTCTATGGTCTCCCTGCGTGTCGTCGTGGGCCAAACGGAGCGCGGTTCAGTGCGCTCTGTCGATTCGCTGCTGCTCAGATCGCGCGAACCTCGGCGAGCCGCTCGACGGCGAACTGGTCGGTCCCAGTCGGGTCCCAGCAAACGGCGGCTTCCCATGCAGCACGCGCTTGGGCGGCGATGTCATACGCGTGGTTGCCGAGACTGGCGGCGTCGTGTGGCAGCGCCAGGTCGAGCTCGGGCACGTCGACGTGCGACTCGTCCCAGTCGATCATCGCGACGCGATCCGCGGTCATGCGGATGTTGCCAGGGTTGGGGTCACCGTGGACGACGCACGTTGCGTGACCGGCGAGTCGCGCCCACGCTGCTCGGCATCGAGTCACCCCGTCGGGCGGCAGCTCGCCGAGGTTGACCCTGGTCCCGGTCTGGGAATGCAGGAAGTCGGTCGACGACCGCCAGCCCGGGCGCTGCGGCCAGCCCTGTGTCAGCCGATGCAAATGGCGGAGTGTGTTGGCGACGCGACGCCAGTCGGCTTCGTTTTCGGGCGGTCCGCCCTCCATGTACGTCATCACCACCAGACCGTCGACGAAGTGCCGACCATCTGTCGTCGGGATCGGCACCGGCACCGGCATCCCTTCTCGGTGGAGGTATCGCAACAGGTCGGTCTCCCATGCGAGATCAGAGTCGCTGCGCCGGCCGAGACGACCAACAGCGAGGCGCCCGTTGACGCGCACGCTCCACACCCCGTTGACGCCAGCTCCGCCAGTCAGTGGCTCGCTGCGAACGACGTCGTCACCCCACTGCTCGAGTGCCTCCCATCCCACCGGCCACATATTCGCAGAGGCCCATCAAACGCTCAACGAGATTACGAACGCAGCAGCCGCTCCAACGAAAGCTGCAGGTCAGGGCGCGGGCAGAGACATCTGGCTTCGAACTCCCCTACTCAGACCTTTCGCTCGGGTCTAGTAGTGACCTGAGGATCTCTTCCATCGCGTCAAAGCTGGCTGGCGGCCCGTCGGAACTGGTCAGTTCGCCGGCTTCCGGGCCGCTGGCAGGATAGTGGTCACGGCCAGCCTTGTCGCGGAACGCCAGCCGCATCGTCAGGGTCGTCACTCCGTCAGTTTCGTGCAGCTGCCAGGTTTCGACCGCCTCCGCATCCGGCCAGCCCTCGAACAGCCACGTCTCCACGGTCCGTGTCGGCGGCTCGACCTCCAGGTAAGTTCCGCGGAAGGAGCACACGGTTCCGTCCTCGGCCACGAAGCAGTGGTGGTAGTTCCCTCCGACGCGAAGGTCGATCGAGCACTCCGTCATCGGGTCAGAGGGATAGGCGCCCCATATGCTCACATGCTCGGGCTTCGTTAATACCTCGAAGACGAGAGCGATAGGAGCGGAGAACTCGCGGGTGATGAGGACCTCGAGCTCGCTCGGGAACTCGATGCGTGCCGATCCGTGCCGAGTACGTGTCACTGCTGCTCGCCTTCTCGTTGTTGTAGCTGCTTGGGGCAGTTCCGGCTGCGCGGCCGGCCTCGAGGGTTACTGCCGTGAGGCCGGTTTGGTCTAGTTAGCCGGATCCCCATGTTGAAGATCGCCTTCCCGACTCCGGTGTCGGGCGGCCTTGCGGAACCACTTCTCGGCCTCTGCGTTCTTGCCCTGCCGAGCAAGCAGGACCCCGAGGTTGTGCATAGCATTCACTTGCCCGGCGCCGGCGGCCTTGCGGTACCACTGTTCGGCTTCGGCGTTCTTGCCCTGTTTAGCTAGCAGGACCCCGAGGTTGTGCATCGCCTTCGCGCGCCCGGCGTCGGCGGCCTTGCGGTACCACTGTTCGGCCTCTGCCTTCTTGCCCCGGTCACTTAGCAGGACCCCGAGGTTGTACATCGCCTTCGCGTGCCGGCCATCGGCGGCCTTACGGAACCACTGTTCGGCCTCTGCATTCTTGCCCTGCTCAGCTAGCACGACCCGAGGTTGTACATGCCGTTCACTTGCCCGGCGTCGGCGGCCCTGCGGTACCACTGTTCGGCCTCTGCGTTCTTGCCCTGCTTAGTGAGGAGGATCCCGAGCATAGACATCGCGTACGCGTGCCCGGCGTCGGCGCTCTTTCGGAGAACCAATGTCGGCCCTGCCCACATGCTGAACCTCAGCCCCATTCCCCTAGAATGCCACCGCAATAGCGCTCAAAGGCGACGCCAGCGCACCGTCCACATCTGGCGGAGGGTCAAAGCGGCAGTTGCGCCTCGGGGTCAGTGGCGAACGTGTTGGCCGCGGCTTGAACCTGGGCGAGATACTCCCGCCATTGGGAGTCGCCAATGGCGTCGTGGTCCGGGCCGCCCTTCCCGTCAATGAGTTCCCGGATGATGTCCGCGTGGCCAGCGTGTTGGGCTGTTTCAGTCACCATCCGGATGAGCAGGACGCCCAGGGTCGTGTGCCGCCGGTCTTCGGGCCAGTGCGCCACCGACCCCGGTGCCTCGAGGTCGAGCGATGCTATGACGCCGTCGGCATGGGCGCAGGCGCGCCGGTAGAGACCAATGATGTAGTCGCTGGATTCCTCGGGCTTGGCCCACATGTCGGCGCCTTGCCAGATCGAGCCATCCTCCATCCATGACATGGATTCCTGGGCCGGGCGGCCGAACGATTCACCCAGGTATCCATACTCAAGCCCTGCCAAGTGCTTCACCAGGCCGAGCAGATTCGTGCCCGTTGGCGTCATGGGGCGGCGACGATCGTGTTCGCTCAGGTTATTCAGCTTGGACAACAGCGTGGCCCGGCTGGCCTGAAGCTTGAGGTGTAGCTCGTCTTTCAGATCAGACATGGCACTCCGTCACCTTCCAACCGAGAATCCACACGAGGTACAGCCAAGCACGTGCCAGCGATGCTCCGATCCCCCGACAGCGGCTGAGAACGCGGTGAGCCGAGTAGCCTGTGTAGTGGCAGGAGCGCCTGCCGCACTCCGAGCCTGCCGTGGCCCGCGCCTATGGCGGCTGTGAGGACAAGGGCCGCAGGTTCGCGCTGTTGCTGAAACGGTCAATGCCGAACCAGGCGATCAGCGCGCGGGCGGCATCGCCGTCAGGGACTGGCGTGACTGACGACAGCGCGTTCAAGAGGCAGGTCCGCGCCCGAATGGCCGAGACGGGCGAGAAGTACACCGTGGCGCGGAGGATAGTTCTCGAGGATGCGGCGATCCGGGCGATCCTGCACCACCACATGGAGCCTGCCGGCATCTCGCGGATCGAGATCGAGCGGACCTCGGACCACGTGTGGGTGCACGTCTACTCCAGCCGGCCTGCCATCGTGATCGGTCACCGCGGCACTGAGGCCGACCGGATCAGAGCAAACCTCAAGGAGCTCACCGGCACTCGGGTCGCGTTGAACATCTGGGAGGTGCGCGGCCCGAATGAGCATTGACCGAACGAGCGATTGAGGACCGGAGTCCGGGCTAACGGCTCCCGCCCCAGCTGACGTCGGCACGAGCTGCGGCCTCGGCAGACTTAACCACGGGGACTACCTCGAACTCGCCGAGGTCGCGCCAGTTGGCCAGCCAGATGTCGAAGAGTGCCGGGTCGTCGGTCTCCATGAGTTGGAAGCACCGGTCAAGAGCCGGCTCGTCCACCACCCAGCTGTCGAGGTACCGGAGTCCCTCTGGCAGCATCCGCCCGCGCGCGGCGGCTCGCTCATACACCGGCCGCGGCCCCCGCGTGTAATGCTCGATCACCATGTACAGCACGGGCGCAGTCTATGGGGATTGCGGTCGGCCACCGGCAAGCTGATTTGGGGCGCGAAAAGTTCTAGAGTCGTGGCATGCAGAGCGACGCCGAGCATGCAGCTTTCGTGATCTCGCGTAAGCGCGGCGGATGGCGCGACAGGGGCAGCAGCTACGTGATCATGATCGACGGCAATCCGGTTGGCAAGATCAAGCACGGCCAGCGAGTCGAATTACCCCTGCCTTACGGCCAGCACGAGGTGTTCCTGAAAGTCTCCTGGTGCGCAAGCCCGTCCATTACCTTCGACGCGCAGCCAGGTGCTGTGATCGAGTTCTTCTGTGAGCCCGGCGGATCCGCTGCCACTGGGCTGCAGCATGTGCTCGGCAATGCCGGCCAGTACATCAGTCTCACACGCGTAGCAAGCCACACCGGCTAGCCCGAAGCCGTCAGATATCCCCGAGCCTGGCGGCGCACCACTAGGCGGGGATGCGCATGCGCATCACCCAGCGCCACTTGGCGATGCGACGGTCGCGGACGAATCCGAACTCTTCGAACAGGCTCTCTGGCCCGGTATGCAGGTAGGCGCCACGTTGCGGGTCGCGTCCGGCCACCTGCTCGGGATAGGCCTCGACCAAGCCTCCGCCAGCATTCGCTATCGCAGCCAGCACCGCGGCAACTCCGGCCCGCGCCACGCCCTTGCCGCGGGATCCGGCGCCGGTGAACAAGCAACCGATCCGCCAGTCAGGCAATTCCGCTAGACCCTTTTCATAGGCCTTGGGGTTCTTGATCGTTGCCACCTCGGCCGGTGGTCCGTACTGACACCAGCCCACGCAATGACCGTCGCGATAGACGAGCATCTGGTGGATCGTGCCCTTGTTCACGTGAGCGAGTTTGGCCTCGCGGTTGCCCGCCACGGTGCTGTCCTTGCTGATGCCCTCTGGATGAAAGCCGATGCACCAGCAGCCGCCCCAGACACCGTTGTTCGCCTCAACCAGTGCGGCGAAGTCATTCCAGGTATCGGGCGTGAGCAGACGCGTCGTGTACTGGGTCACAGCCTTACTCTCCCCTACTCCTGGCCCCGGGGGGTGGGCCGCATCTGCGCAGCGTGGCTTGTGGATTGACCATAGAATGCCGACACGGGCGAGGTGTCACGAGAGGCAGCCGTGGACTGGGGACCGCTGGCCTTTGCGATCGCCGTAATCGCGGTCATCCTGATCGCCTTTGCTCGCCAGGAAATCCGATCAGTCAGAAACAAGACTCTGGAATCCTGGGTTCTCAATCAGCCCGTCTCCTACTCCACGCGAGCGCTGATAAGGACGCGAGGTAGTGCGGGAATCGGCTGGGTGAGCATGAAGAACCCCTTCGGTGGGGCGCAGATGGTGGTCCACACGAGCGGGATCGAACTATCCCTGGTTGGCGGCATAGGCCGCCGATGGTTCCTGCCTGGCCAAGGTTCATCGATGTTCGTTGATCACATGGGGTGGGGAGGTACGACCTTCGCAGAACGTGAATGCATTCGTCTGTCGGGCTATGACGCGAGTGGACTGGTCGAGGCCGCCATCAGCCCCAGGGGACCGATCGACGAGGCGTGGCAAGCGCTGCTTCTGGCAGGCGTCCAACCCGTGGAAGGCGCCTGGTAGTCGGCTCACGACCGGCCCGCCAGAAATTCTTGGAGGAAATCCCGGACGCAGTGTCGGATCGGGGCAGGGGTATTCGTGGCAGGGGCGAGCGGGCACCTGCAGAGGCGCTCCGCACCACTGGAGATGACACGAGATGCAACTCCCGGCAGGTGGAGGTGCGGCCGTTCCCGTGAGCGTGGTCGATGTCAGGGAGGCGCTTACCCAGGCGCACTACGACGAGTGGGCGCGGGTGGTCGCCGCCCTGACCCGGCGTTTCGGTGACCTCGACGTCGCCGAGGAAGCGACGGCCGAGGCGTTCGCTACCGCCGTCGACCGGTGGCCGACCGACGGCGTACCTCCTAACCCCGGCGCCTGGCTAACCACGACCGCCAACCGCAAGGCCATCGACCGGATCCGGCGCGAGGGCAAACGCGACAACAAGCAGAGGGAGGCCCAGATGCTGGACGACGATGACCCGCCAGAGACTCTGGGCGCCATCGAGGACGACCGGCTCCGGCTGATCTTCACCTGCTGTCACCCGGCGCTGGCGATGGAGACCCGGATTGCGCTGACGCTGCGCATGGTCGGCGGCCTGACGGTGGCCGAGATCGCCCGTGCCTTCCTCGTGCAGGAAACCACAATGGGGCGGCGAATTACCCGGGCGAAGGCCAAGATCAAGGCGGCTCGCATCCCTTACCGCGTGCCGTCAGCGGACGATCTCCCGGCGCGCGTCTCCGGCGTACTCACCGTCCTCTTCCTCGTCTTCAACGAGGGCTACCTAGCGACTGGCTCCGACACCGAGCCCGTACGGCACGACCTCACCGCCGAGGCGATCCGGCTCACTCGCCTGATCCGTGCCCTCATGCCCGGCGACGGCGAGGTGGCCGGGCTGCTGGCACTCATGCTCCTCACCGAGGCCCGCCGCAACGCCCGCGTTTCGGCGAGCGGCGAACTCGTCACCCTCGACGAGCAAGACCGCGGGGCCTGGGACAGGGCGCTGATCGCCGAGGGTCACCAGCTGGTGCGCGAGCGCCTAGCGACCGGGTTGGCCCCAGGGCGCTACCAGATCCTCGCAGCGATCAATGCCGTGCACACCTCCGCCCACGACATGCGCGATACCGACTGGTCGCAGGTCCTCGCCCTCTACGACCAGCTCCTCCGCCTCGACCCCTCCCCGATCGTCGCCCTCAACCGCGCCATCGCGGTCGCCGAGCTTGACGGCCCGGAGGTCGCTCTGGCAGCGGTCGACCGTCTTGAGGACAAGCTGGCCGGCTATCACGCCTACCATGCGACCCGCGCGGAGCTACTGCGCCGGCTGGGCCGCAGTCAGAAGGCGCGCGCGGCATACGACAACGCCATCGGGCTGGCGGGCAACACCGCCGAGATCGCGCACCTGACACGCCGACGCGACCAACTGGGGTAACGCCAGAGCGGGTCCTCTTTACGCAGCGAACTCCGCCAGCCGGGCGCGCTGCTCCTCGCTGAACGGGACCGCGGCACGCAACTCCTGGTCCCAGTGCACCGTGATCGCGCGCGCCTCGGCGGCCACCTCACCGTCCGCCGTCCTCAGGGTCTCGCGGGTCGTCAGGCTAGTCGTTCCCAGATGTTCGACGGCGATCTCGACCCGCACACTCCGGTCGGCGTGGCGGACCTCGGCTCGGAAGTCGATCTCGAGGCGGACCACCACGTAGATCGGATCTCCCACCGCGCGGATGTAGAACGCGTCCCGGGCCTCCTCGAGATAGGTGAGGTAGACCGCGTTGTTGACATGACCCAGTGCATCGGTGTCCCGCCAGCGCACGCCGACCTGGTGCTCGAAGACCAGCGCCACGCACTGCTCCTTATCCCTCGCAGGAGCCTGAGGACTCCACTCGATGCCTTACCTTTATCCGTTCTGCTGGTGCGGCTCGGCGCATGGGCTGCTCATACAGCGTGCGCCGTGACTAGCCAGGCCGCCCCGGGCATGGTTACGCCATCGGAAGATGCGTACGCCGCCAGGCTGTCGCGGACCTGTCTGGTCAGCTCGTCTACCAGTGCCGGGCTCAGCCCGGTGAGGACCTCTTTGGCGCTCGGATAGGTGCGTTCGTCCTCGACCACGTCGTCGATGTCGCGGCCGATGAGCATCGGCTCGTCTGCCTTCGCGAACTCGATACCGCCGAACCCGGCGCCCCGCAGCAACGCGCCGACGAAGGCTGGGTCGGCCAGGGAGAAGGCAGCATCCGGCTCAGGCATCTCGCGGATGCCGAGGGCCGCCGCGGCCGCGGCGAAGCCCATGGTGAAGAAGGGGTTCTCGTCCCGGGTGCGCCAGCATAGGAACGCCAGCCTGCCGCCGGGCCGCAGCGCCTTCCGAATGTTGCCGAACGCTGCCGCCGGGTCATCGAAGAACATCACACCGAAGTTGCTCAGCACCAAGTCGAAGAGCCCGGCCTGGAACGGGTGCACCTGGACATCGGCTACCTCGAACCTCGCGTTAGTGACGCCGGCTGCAGCGGCGAGCCGACGCGCTTCGGCTACCTGGATCTGGGACAAGTCGGCGCCAAGAACGTGTCCGCTGCGGGTAGCTCGTGCCGCGAGGACGGTCGAATCTCCGCAACCGCACCCGACGTCGAGAACGTTCTCCCCACCCTCGATGTGAGCGGCGGCGAGCAACCGCGCCGTCAACCGGATCCGCGTGCGCTCACCCTGCTCGCGGTAATCGAGGAAATGCTGGCCGATGGGTCCGTTCCAGTCCTCAGCTTGCTCTGCATTGACCGTCACGACGGCAACGCTACATGGCGCCGGCCTGCCTGAACCGGACCATGGCGCGCCATACGGCAGGTCGGTGTCGGAGTTGACGACTCCGGCATGGGAATGCACGAGCCGGTCCGCACGAGGGCTCCTACACTGACGCCATGGCATGCCGCATCAGTGAGCTGGTCATCGACGCCGCCGACCCCGACCGGCTCGCCGCCTTCTGGAGCGAGGCCCTCGGCTATGTCGAACTCGGCCGGGAGGACGACGGGAGCATCGAGATCGGGCCGCCCGAGGCCGGTTTCGGCGGCCCGCAGCCCACCATCGTCCTCAGCCCCAGCAGCGACCCGCGGGCGGGCAAGCTCCGCCTTCACTTCGACGTCAACGCGACCGACCGCGACCAGGGGGCCGAGCTGGAGCGGCTGCTCGCTCTCGGCGCCAGGCATGCCGACGTCGGCCAGACCGGCGCCGAGAGCTGGCACGTCCTGGCCGACCCTGAGGGCAACGAATTCTGCCTCCTGCACACCCGGCTCCAGCCTCTCTGACCAGGTAAGTGCGGGCCGCAGGGACTACTGTCGCGCGGCCTGACCTGTTTACAACGAGCAACCATGTGGCAACAGCTCAGCATGGAAGCTGCACCGGTCAACCGAGCGAATTGACGAGTCCGGTGGCGATCTGCTGATGATGGGCGCAACGGGACGGATCACCCAGTGGGTCCGTCCGCACGTATCCGAGGCCAGCGACGGAATCCTCACATCTGCCGGGATAGTTGAGGGGTTCGCAGGCGCCGGGGTGAGTACGAAGGTGCTCATATTCGCGGGGTTCGCCGGACTCGTAGCGGGGACACTCGCGGCGGGCGCAGTCGAGTACTCGAAAACAGGCGCCGAGCGCGACCAGCAGGTTGCCCAGCTGACGAGCGAACGAGTCCAGCTCACGGCCACTCCCGATGCCGAACTCGATGAGCTCACCCAGCTGTATACGTCCCGCGGTCTTTCCCACCACCTGGCGCGGCAGGTCGCCGTCGAACTCACTGCGCACGATGCACTCGCCGCGCATGCCGAGGCAGAGCTTGGCATCACGCCCACCTCGCTGGCTTCCCCGGTCCGCGATGCGCTAGCTGTCGGCGCGTCTTTCGTGGCCGGCGCCGTCCTCCCCTGGCTGGCCATCATCCTGATACCGGGGCCGCCAAGAGCTGCGGTGACTTTCGGCATCGTGCTGCTGGCACTGGCGCTGACGGGCTGGATCTCGGCAGAGATCTCGGATGTCCATCCCGTGCGCCCGATCCTCCGAACGGCAGCTATCGGCGTGCTGTCGATGACGATTACCTATGCCGCCGGACGTCTGATCCATCCGTAATATCCCAGCTCAGATCAGTCGCGCGGCCTGGCCAAGAACTGCCTCAGCCCGAACTACATCTCCCGCCAGAAATAACAGCACTGACGAACTCGGCGTTCAGGTGATGCCGCCGATGCAGGTCACTGACGACCGCGCCAACATCGAACGGCGTGCAGTGGCGAGTGATGGTCAGGTCGCTGCCACCGTGCTCAAGTACAAACCAACTGGCCACGCCTGGTGTGCGGGGCATTCCCGCGCTGCCGGGATTGAGCGCCCGGACGCTGTCAACGAACCGATCGTCGGCGGCATGAGTATGGCCGCCGATGACGACATCGGCCTCGCACCCAGCGAGCAACGGCCGAAGTTGCTCGTCAGTGGTGTCGGGCTCGATCCCAGTTCCGTCGTCCGCCAGCGGCGAGGCGTGGACGCCGAGAACAGCAGTTCCGTCGGGCAGCTGAAGACGCAGGTACCTCGGCAGGGCAATCAGGCAGTCGAGCAGTCCGGCCTGGTCCACCACGCCGCGCGTCCAGCCGATGCCCGCTGCCATCGCGCCGTAGCGCTCCACCAGGTCGGCGCTGGCCGCAGACCTGACCGATGATCTACGTGACAGCTACCCAAGGGTCGGCTAGGGCTACGGGGATACTGCATCGGTGGCCCGCAAGCCTTTGGGCTCACTCGCCCCCGAATCGATGATCTCGGTCCCGGCCTCTGTGACAGAAGGGCCCTGGTAGTCCTTTAGCTTCGCCCGCAGTGCCGCCAGCTTGTCGTCATAGTCATCGGCCAGCGGGTCCAGATCACGGATATCCGCCGCGGTCATGGCCATCTCTGCCTGCCAGTTCTGGCCGGGGCCGAGTACCTGGCCATTTCCGGTTCGGACCTGACGGTCTATTGCCGCCTCGTACGCATCGAGGGCCCGCTTGTACTGACGCTTCTTAGCCTCCGGATAGATCTCAACGAACATCACCACCACGACACCGGTCCACAGCGCCCAGCCCAGCGCGTACAGCAGGTCTGCCAGCAGCGATAGCGGCTCCGTCGTGGTCGAGGTTTTGAGCAGGAACCCGCCGACATGGGCCGCCAGGCCCACCGCGAAAGCGATCCCGAGACTCCAGTACAAGACCCGCTGCCCGGATGCCGACCGCCGCACGAGCGCCAGGTTCTCACCGACCCAGGCGAGCATGGCGTCACGTTCCCGATCCTCCAGACCAAAGACGCCTGGCACCTGAGCGCCCTCGTCAGCAAGCGGGCGCGGCGAAGCCCCCTTCGCTCCCGGTTCCCCGGTCATGGTCGAACCTCCTGCAAGCCAGTTCCGTCGCGGACCGACGCCGCTCCTGTGGCAGGGTATAGGCCGCACGGGCCCGTCGAGGACCGGCTGCCATACCCCCGGGACCGAACCGACCTGGGCTACGCAGGTTCAAACAACTCGACCACGTTCCCTGCTGGGTCCTCGATCAGGATCTGCTTGCCGCCCGGGCCGGTGACGATCTCGTTGCGGAAGCTGACCCCCTCGCCGCGCAGCCTGGCTACCTCGCTACCGATATCCGGCACGATCAGATGGATGCGGTTCCAGCCACCCGGCCCGGGCTTACGGCCGTCAGGCATCGGCCTCCCTGCCGAGCTCCCCGGGCCTGCCAGTAGCAATCGCAGGTTGCCCGAGGTCACGTCCGCAAACGCGGGCGCGAAGTTGGTGCGCACCGTGAAGCCGAGGTGGCTCGTGTAAAAGTCGACAGCCGCCTGTACGTCGTCGACCATGTAGCGGACGTTGACCATCTGTTCTGCGCTGGTCATGACACCTCCTGGACGGATGATCGCACCGGCGCCGCGCCGATCATGGCGAGCAGATACCCGATGCGCGTTTCGAGCTCGGCCGCCATACGCTCGAAGGCCGAGTAGATATCCCGGTCGGTGCCGCCCGGCGTGGCCGGGTCGGGAATGCTCCAGTGCATCTGCTCACCGCCACCGGGGAACTCCGGGCATACCTCGCGCACCCGGTCGCACAGCGTGATCACGTAGTCAAAGCGCTGGCGCTCGAACGTGCTCAGGTGCCGTGGCGACCAGCCCGCTAGCTCGATCCCGTGCTTCCGAAGTACCCGCGCGGTGTTGGGATGCAGCGGCTTCGGGTTGCTGCCAGCGCTCACCACCTCAATCCCTTCTGCCGCATGCCGAAGCAGCGCCTCGGCAGCCGGTGATCTGGCGCTATTACCTGTGCACAAGAACAGAACCCGGCAGGGACCGGCGAGCGCGACGGACGGCTCCGGCGACAGCCGCAGGCCCGGGTGCAACGCCGTGCCGGCGGAGGCGAGGGCATCCGCGCAACTGGCCAGATCCAGGTAGTAGTACACGTCCCTGCCATCGAAAGTGCTGCGGCGCGTGGCCACCAGCCGGTCTGCCCGGAGCCTGCCGAGGTGGTAGGAGACCAGGTTCTGCGGCTGAGACACAAGGCTCACCAGCTCTCGCACCCGCCTGTCACTGCGGGCCAGCTCGCCCATCAGCCGCCAGCGCACCGGATGCCCGGCCAGCCGCACGAATGAAGGCGGGCCAGAAACGCTCAGGATCGCCACATGCTCAAGATACATCAATTTATTTTGATGTAATAGTCCTGCCTGCCGAGCGAGCGAGACGCGCCGTGATCGCGGGGGCAGCCTCGCGCAGCCACGCTTCGGCGCGCGGCAGCTCGTCCTTGGCGCCGTTCTCCCATAGCTGGCGGAACACCGGGTCCAGCTCGGCCGAGGCGCGGGAATCCTCGCGGTAGCGGCGCGCCAAGTCGACCGCGAACGGCGCAAGCTCGGCGCGGTGCCGCGCCGTCATGCCGTAGGCGTCAGCGAAGACCGCAACCCGGTGGGGAATGTCGGCGTCCGCGAATGCGGGCGCCCGGTCCTGCGGATCGCGCAGCGGCGCCCAGTACCAGAGCGCGTTCGCGATGTCGTAGAGCCGGGTTGTGGGACGGGCCAGGTCGAAGTCGATCAGCGCGACGGGCAGCCCGTCGCGGAAGACCACGTTGCCCGGGTAGTAGTCGCGATGGCTGACCAGCTCGGTCGGCCCGCCAATCGGGCGTCCCAGGCTGGCCGGCGTCCCGCCCCACACCGCGTCGGGGGGCGGCACCCATCTGGCCGACGCCTCGTGAAGCGCCCGGATTAGCCGAGCCAGGGCGACCAGCACGTCGTCGCCGACCGTCTCCGGTGGCAGCGGGTTACGCGGAACGTCGCCGGGGACGTACGACAGCACCTCGCGTCCCTGTTCGTCAACGCCGAGCGGACGGGGTGCGCCGGTGAAGCCGGCGTCGCGTAGGTGGGCGAGGTACGCCTGAACGGTCAAGCTGAACGGCCGCAGCGGCCGCCGCACCGTGTCCCCGATCCGCACGATCCCCTGGGTCACGCCGTCCCCGATCAGCGGCTCACCTTCGCTCACAACGCTGCAGGCTAGCCGCCGCCTCGCACGCGCCCAAGACATTAACTCCCAACCCGCTCACCACCAGCGGTCAGGTACAGTCCCCCCATGACGGCGGCCTGGAGGCTACGACTCGCAGCTTGGGCCGTCCAGGGCGCTCTGCGCAGCTGCCAGCGTGAGACCTACTCGCAAGCGCGGCCGTTGCGCAGGCGAAAGCGCGATAGCCCTGCTCGGTTCCCAGATGGCTGATCGCTGGACTGATTTCCGCGAATCACTACGGACGCCCGATTGCGGCCGCGGTGCGCATCGGGACTGCCCCCACCTCTCGGGGATGGGTGGCGGATTCAACTCGCAGCGGCTCCGCCCGGAATTTGGCGTCGGATTGTGCCCGTGTGATTGTCACTCGCCCTGCCCAGTCACCGTCGCCACCAAGCGTGTCACCGTGCCGCTGAAGACCTGGTACACCACCTGCACGTGCCCGGGCGCCGATGGGGAACGCCATAGCCTCGACGAGGCCGGAATCGAGGTGGGTGACTTCAGGGAGGTATGGCAAGACGCTCGGCGCCGCGCACGCGCGCGCAAGGAAGCGTTCGCGGCTGCGCGGGCTCGCGCCGCGGGAAAGAGTCGAGCCGAGATCCGCGACATTTACGTCGAAGAACTGCGAGCTCGGGGCCTGAAGGTACCGGCTGACCGAATCCTTGACGCTACGGTCGAACACATCACCGGCAACCCGGTCCCCGCGGTACGGCTCGGTGCCGAGGGACTGGCTCAGATGGGCAAGGCCATGCGCGAGGCGGCCAGGCTGTTCCGGCAGTAACCGGTCCGGCCTGCCGCACAGCGCGCCATCGTCCCGTGGGATGCGCGGCACGGCCACTAGCTGGTCTTATCCCGTATGAGCTCAGCCTGATCAGCGTGCCAGCTCAGCCGTAGCGGTGGTGGCGGCAGCCCGGCTGCCGGTGCGGCGCTGGCCGAGATGACAACCGAGCCCGCCGGCAGAGTCAGATTCACCAGGACGGCCGCGGCCTCGGCCGCTACCGACTGCAACGAGGCCACTCCGCGACGGGAAGCCTGCGCATCGGTTAGCGGCCGGGAATAGGTCGCCACCATGGTGAGGGCGCCGGTGTCCGGATCCTGGTGCGCGAGCCGAACCCACCGGACTTCCGCACCGATGACGTCTCCGAAACTGTCCAGCCACCGAACTGCCGACGTGGACTCTTCAAGCCCGTACACCGGAAAGCTCGCCGCCGATGACGTGGCGACCTGGTCAGTGCGCGCCATGCCAGCCATCATGCCGGAGCGGCTCGGTAGCCTGAGGGTCATGGCCCGCGACGCCCGCAGCGTGACCCCGCAGAGCGAGGACTTCTCTGCCTGGTTCAACGACTTGGTCTTCCGCGCCGAGCTGGTTGACCGGGGCCCGGTCCGCGGCAGCATGGTGATCAGGCCGTATGGGTACCGGATCTGGGAACTACTGCAGGCGGACCTGGACGCGCGGATCAAGGCCACCGGCCACCAGAACGCCTACTTCCCGCTGCTCATCCCCCAGAGCTACATGGAGCGCGAGGCCGAGCATGTCGAGGGGTTCGCGCCCGAGCTCTTTACGGTCACGCACGCGGGCGGCAAGGAGCTCGAGGAGCCGCTGGTCATCCGGCCCACGTCGGAAACGATCGTGGGCGAGATGATGGCCAAGTGGATCAGCTCGCACCGGGATCTGCCGCTGCTGCTGAACCAGTGGGCCAACGTGCTCCGGTGGGAGATGCGGCCGCGGATGTTCCTGCGCACCAGCGAGTTCCTCTGGCAGGAAGGGCACACCGCCCATGCCAGCGCGGGTGACGCGACGGCCGAGACGATGCTGGCGCTGGGCCTGTACCAGGATGTCGCCCTCCAGGTCGCCGCGCTGGCCACGGTGCCGGGTGAGAAGACGCCTGGAGAACGGTTCGCCGGAGCGGAACACACGTTCACGATTGAGGGCATGATGCGCGACGGGCGGGCGCTGCAGGCTGGCACCTCGCACTACATGGGGACGAACTTCGCGGCTGCCTTCGGCATCACCTACACGGGCGAGAACGGCATGGCCGAACTGTGTTACACCACCTCCTGGGGGATGACCACCCGGATGATCGGCGCCGTGATCATGACCCACGGTGATGACAAGGGCCTCGTGCTGCCGCCAGCGTTGGCTCCCTATCAGGTGGTGATCGTCCCGATCGGGCGCGGGGAGCAGGCCGAGACAACGCAGTCCGCGGCGACCAAACTTGCCGCCACGCTGAAACGCTCGGGGATCCGGACGCACGTGGACGACCGGCCGCAGTTGTCGCCCGGCTTCAAGTTCAATGACTGGGAGATGCGCGGCGTGCCGATCCGCCTCGAGCTCGGACCGCGCGACCTGGCGGCTGGCACCGCGCTGATGTCCCGCCGGCTGACCTACCAGCAACCCGATGCCGGCAAGCAGGCCATCCCGCTCGATACGGCATCAGACCTGCTCAGCGCCGAGCTTGCCGCCTTCCAGGAGATGCTGGCGCGACGTGCCGCCGACTTCCGTGACGACCGTACGGCCTTCGTCACTACGTGGCCGGAGTTCACGGCGGCCGTCGCCACCGGCTGGGCGCTGGCATTGCACTGTGGCGAGCAACCGTGCGAAGACGAGATCAAGGCAGAAACCACGGCCACTCCCCGCTGCATCCCGCTCGACGGCGAGCCCGAGCAAGGCACGTGCGTTCGCTGCGGCAAGCCTTCCGCCTACGGCAAGAGGCTGATCTTCGCCCGCGCATACTGACCGCTTGCGACACCGTCCGTTACTTCTCCGGGAACGGGCACGCCCGCACTGGCCGCCGTCGGCTTCACGCGCAGCCGTTCGTGCGGCTCAACCCCGAGCACCCGCTGAGACCGCTTCAGCACGGTCACGGAACTGGCGCCTGTACGCGCGTCGGCGCATACCGTGAGGCTATGTTCTTCGAGGCCCCGCCAGCCGGGGAAGAGCCGCCTGCCCGCAAGTGGCCCGAGCGGCCGCCGTGGGAACCGCCACCCCTCGAGACAGGAGTCGTGCTGGCACTCGACATGACAGTGGCCCGCAGCGCGAACGCGGTGGTGCGGCTCCCCACAATCCGCGCCTTCCGGCACGGCTGCATGCTGGACCTTGCGGTCGTGACCCGGCAGGGCGAGCTATCCGCGGAGGACTACTGGGACCTGCGCATGTCGTCACACAGCGGCAGCAACATAGGGCGGGTCCGCCGCACCGATCCGCTGCCGCGCAAGCTGCTGCGGTTCGGCGTGCGCTACGCCGATGGCACCAAGGTCACCACTCTTGAACCTGTCGAGCGATGGGCGCAGACCGCAGGGGACCCGCCGACCCGGCCGAGACTGTCTTCGTGGCCGACCAGCAGCGGGATGCACGGCGCGGGCCTGGACATCAGCTTCAGCAACTCCTCGCTGTGGTTGTGGCCGTTGCCGCCACCTGAGACCTTCGAGTTCGCCGCGGAGTGGCCTTTGGGCGGGATCGACCTAACGTTCGCCGAGCTCGACGGCGCGGCCGTCGCGGCCGCCGCTGCGCGCTCGCAGCTCTTCTGGCCAGATGCAGGCTCGCTCTACTAGCGTCTCGCCCGTGCATGCCGTTCAGGTCTCGCTACCGGATGCGGGCGACGAGAGCTATGTCGAGCTGGTCGAGCTCGACCATGGCGATGGAATCTGGGGCGGTAGCCGGACAGGCCATCCCGACGCCTACGGGACGGCCGCCGAGGTCATGGCGGCCCTGTCCGGGAGGCCGGACGACGACGCGTGGATCGTCGAGGTGGCGACGGCTCTCGCGCGCGAGCGCGACTGGGGTCACCCGGGCGGCTGGCGGCGACCGCTGCTCGACGTCATCCCTGGCCGCGGTGAAATGTTCCACGCGACCGCGGCCGTCAACCGAGAGTCCATTGCCCGGCACGGCTTGGACTGGCGGCGGATGGGCGCAGCGCCAGGGATCGCGGGAAGCACCCAGCCTGAACTGCCCGCCGTTTTCGTCTGCGACACCCTCTTTGATGTCGGCTTTTTCGTCCGCATGGCTCGGTCACCGACCGACGTGTGGTCGGTCCGGGTTGACGGGCTCTGGGTGGAAACCGGTCCGGACGGCTGGTGGATCATCAACCAGCCGATCGACCCGGAACGCCTCAGGCTGGTCGCGCGCGACGTTAGCGAACTCGGCGACGACCCGCGCCCTTAGACTTCCGTGATGGATCTCAGGGACGCCACCCTCATCGTCCTCACCGAGGCGACCACATGCCCGGAACTGTCCGCGCTGGCGCAGTCTGCCTACGACGACCTGACGGCCGGGTCCGAGGTGTCGCACGAGGTGCTCAGCGACATCATCGGCAAGGCCAGCGAAAAGGGCGTGCTGCGGACTCTGCACAGCAAGTACAGCGCAGCGGCGTACGACGCGATCCTCATGCCGATACTGAGGGAGGTCGACCGTCAGCGGCCGATCCCGCCGCGTCGCCCGCCGGCCTTTGACAATGACCCGCTGACCGCGCCGGTCTGGTGAGCCGGCGCACACTGAATCAATGACACTGAGTACAGCGTTCACGAGTCTGCTGCCAACTCAGCACCCGATTGCACTGGCGCCCATGGGCGGAACGGCCGGCGGCGCCCTCGCGGCCGCCGTCTCCGAAGGCGGCGGGCTCGGGCTCATCGGAGCGGGCCGCGGCAACCCGGACTGGCTCGACCACGAACTTGGCATCCTCGAAGCGAGCACGACCAGGCCCTGGGGCGTCGGCTTCTTGTCCTGGCTGGCCGACGTCGCTGCGGTCGAGCACGCGCTCGCCCGTCAGCCCCGAGCGGTCATGCTGTCATTCGGCGATCCCAGCCCCTTCGTCCCCGCGATCAAAAGCGCGGGCGCGCTGCTGATCCTCCAGGTCACGGACCTCAATGAGGCCCGGCAGGCCATCGACGCCGGAGCCGACGTCATCGTCGCCCAGGGCACCGAGGCCGGCGGCCACGGCGGCACTCCCGGTCGCGGCACCTTCTCGTTCGTGCCAACGGTCGCCGACCTGGCAGCTCCGGTTCCGGTGCTCGCCGCTGGCGGAATCGCCGATGGACGCGGGCTCGCGGCCGCGCTCATGCTCGGCGCGGCGGGAGCTCTGATGGGAACGCGCTTCCAGGCAACACCGGAGTCCCTGGCCGACGCTTCCATCAAGAAAGCAATCATCGAGGGCCGGGGTGATGACACCGAGCGCAGCAGGGTGCTCGACATCGCTCGCGGCACCCCGTGGCCGTCGCGCTACTCAGCTCGGACGCTGCACCACCCGTTCGTGGACCAGTGGCGAGGTCTCGAAGATCAGCTCGCCGCGGATGCCGACGCCCAGCGCGCGTACCAACAGGCCGTAGCCAGCGGAGAGTTCCCGCCCAGCCCCGTCTGGGCGAGCGAGGCGATCGACATGGTCAAAGACTTGCGGCCCGCGACCGACCTCGTCGGCGACATTGCGGCCGAAGCCGAGGCCATGCTCGCGAGACATCCGACCTGACCTGCTGCTAGACAGCCGCCACCGGGGTGAACGTTCTGATCACCCCCGCAAGCGCACCCGGCTGGTCCAGTGGCACGAGCGTGTAGCTGTCGGCAATCTCGACCAGCCGCCCCTGCGGCAGCAGGCCGGCCAGCCGGCTGCCGTGCTCGGGCGGCATGACCCGGTCGTCGGCCGCCCAGACCACGAGAGCGGGACGGTCGACGTCGGCCAGCTTGTCGGCCGTCTCGACGAGCATGCCCCGGTTCGCCGCGATCGACCGCAGCGTTCGCACGGTGTCCCGGCGGATCTCGGGCTGTGTGAGGACCGGCCGCAGCCAGCGGGCAGTGGCAGCGTCGCCCCGGCGTGTCAGCCAGCCGAACGCCATCGGCAACCGCCGCACCGCCCTGATCCGCATCTGCTGCATGAACAAGCCGAACAGGGCTGGCGGCAGCTTGCCCGATAGCACCAGCGCCCGGCCGGTGAGGCCCGGCGGGAAGTTGTCGAACGCATCGCACGAGATCAGCACGGCGCGCACGACGCGGTCATCGCCGCCAGCGATGACCAGCTGCACGAGCGCGCCGCCAGTGTCGTTGCCAGCCAGTGTCACGTCTCGCAGGTCCAGGCGGTCGAGGAATTCCGTGACCAGCCGGGCAACCCCCGGCAGCGACAGGTCCGCGTCGGCGTGCATCGCGTGCCCGTGCGCCCCGAGTGGCAGGGTCGGTGCGATGCACCGGTAGTCCGCGGACAGGTCCGCTATCACATCGTCCCAGAGCGAGGCGTCCATCATCAGGCCGTGCAGCAGCACGAGAACGGGTCCGCTGCCGCCGGTGTCGGTGTATTCGACCGGGCCGGCCGATAGCTCGATCACCGTCATGACCGCACCTCCGCATCCGCTGCTGACTGCTCCAGCAGGTGACGGCGCAAGAACGATAGTTCGGCGTCGACGGCCTGCTCGTGCCGGTCGATGAACGGCGCATAGTGGCTGCCCGATAGCTCGACTAGCTCGGCCCTTGGCGCCCGGCGCGCCGCGCGGACGGCAGGCGCAGCGAGCGCGCACTGATCCTGGTCGCAGACCACGACCAAAAGCGGGGACTGCACGTGCGACGCATATCGCCCCGGGCTGTAAAAGCCGAGCCTCAGGGCCGACCGGGCGGCGACCTTCCGCTGCCAGTCCGGATAGGGATCCGGGCCGAACGCGCGGTCCGAGTCGCCCGAATCGGGCGTCGTCAGCAGAGCGAGATCCCCTGGCTGCCCGGCGAGCGCGACGAGCCGCGGCGGCCGCCCGGTCAGTGCGCCGACCGCGTCGAGGATGCCAATCCCGGTAAACCGGAGCATCGCGAGCGGCTTCTGGTACCGCGCCTGGTTGCGGCTTGCAGCGAGCCCGTCTGCGTTCGGCGTCTGCGCGATCGCGGCCGCCAGGCTCGGATGGCGCGCCGCCACCCGGAAGATGTGCCCGCCGCTCGCGGAGAACCCCCAGATTGCGAGCCGCTGCGGGTCGACGTCTGGCAGCGCTCGGGCGAACTCGATTGCCGCGTCCCAGTCGGCGAGCATGTCGCCGACCGGCTGAACCAGCCGCGGCAACCCGCCGCTTTCTCCCAGCCGGCGGTAGTCGAAGGCCAGGACCGTGTACCCGGCGTCGCTGAAGTGCTTCGCGAACTTGTCGGTCCCGGGCTCCTTGGTGACCCCGAACCCGCCCGCCATGACGATGCAAGCGCCGTTGGTGCCCGGGTAGTGCCAGGCCGCGCATTCGGCGTCACTGCTGACGAACCGGACCTTTTCTCGTTGCACGGACATCCGTCTGCCCACCTTCCCCGGCGTGGACCAGATCTGTTGTACCCGTATGAAAAGTGAACCACGTGGTTCGCAAAGCGTCAACGCCTAAGTCGCGGCGGCCTCCTCTCGCTCGAGCGCCCGCGCTAGCGCCTCGAACCCAGCGAGCACCCCGTCCGTGTCTCCGCTCGTGAGCCATTCGACGATGAATCCGCGCATCGCCGCCATGATCATCTCCGCGACCTCGCGTTTGCGCTGCTCGGACCACTGCGGCGGGCAGATGGAGATCAGAGCCGGAACATAACGCTCCGATGCCGTCGCGCCGAGCCGCGCGTAGCGCGCGGGGTCGTACATCGTCAAGCCGATCGCCTGATCCAGCGCGCGCGACTCCTCCGACTCAAGCGCCGCCCATACCCCGCGGACCCGGTCCGCAAGCGTCTGCGGCCCCGGTGGCTGCAGGGCTGCGGCCAGACTGCGCGTGATCCGCCGC
Organism: Streptosporangiaceae bacterium; assembly: GCA_035631375.1. Lineage (GTDB taxonomy): Bacteria > Actinomycetota > Actinomycetes > Streptosporangiales > Streptosporangiaceae > JAJYUU01. Next base: position 10,367 of record DASQIW010000264.1, on the reverse strand, counting down.
TCGCGCAGCTGCAGGACGGCCTGCGTGAGCAGGTCGTCGGCTCCGTCGAAGTAGTACAGCAGTACCTTGTGGGTCGTCCCGGCCGCCCGCGCCGCCCGCCGGAGCGAGAAGTCCACCAGCCCATTGACCGCCAGGTCGTCGACAACCCGCTCGAGCAGCTCGGCTCGCCTGGCCTCCCCGCGCGCCGTGCCCGCGGACCGCCGGTAGGCGGCTTGCAACCGTGGCGCCCGCTCATCCCGCGGCGAGCCCGCGCTTTCGGAGCCGACGGCGGCCACGACTACACCCCCTTACTTGCTGAGCAGCCTACGGAACCGTTGCAAGCCACGATGCGGACAGACTAGGAGCGGGGCACTCCGGTAGCTGCCATGCAGGTCTCCCGCCACTGCCACGCTTCGCGGGATCGCTACCGCATCGTCGGCTAAAACCGCTGCGCCACGCGCCATTCGCTGCGCTGCACGACCGCGTAGATCACACCGGGCGCGGGCGACCCGCCTGTCACGTCGTTCACAGCCTGTCGCTGCGCTTCCTCGGCCCGCAAGCCGGGCCTGCGATCCGCCTCGCCGATCACGCGCCAGCTACCGTCGCCCGTCTCCTCCAGCACGACGTAACCGCCAGCGGATCGCCTGGTAGTCGTCATATCAGTCATGACCCGACCAGGTGCCACTGGTCGCGCGGTAGTGCGGCGTAAACGCCGTCTCCCGGGCCGGTGCCGCCGGTGGCGTCTCGCACCGCCTGCGCGCGCTCCGCCCGCGCGCCCGGGCCCGGACGGTGATCCACATCTCCGATCTGCTGCCACAGCCCGGCCTCGACCTCCCGGAAGACCACGTAGCCGCGGATCTGCGCCGGGCCGCTCGCCGCCTCGGTCACTGACCCCACCTCCGTCTCGTGGTCTGCGCCGTATGCCTGCAGCGGTAGCGCTGCCACGCTGTCCTGCCTACCAGACCAGCCGGCGATCCGAATCGGCGCAGATGTGCGAGACACTGCGGCAATGGGACAGCCTGCCCCGCAGACCACTGAGTCGGCCGACGTGGTGGTCGTCGGCGGCGGCAACGCCGGATACTGCGCCGCCCACGCCGCGGCGGCCCGCGGCAGAAAGGTCATCCTGCTCGAGCGAGCGAGGTTGCCGGAAGCGGGGGGGAACAGCTTCTTCACCGCGGGCGCGATCCGGATGACGCACGACGGCGTGGCCGACCTGGCAGACCTCCTCGAGCCCGACGAGCGCCTCGCGCGGACTGAGGTGCCGCCGTACTCGGCCCAGCAGTTCCTCGCCGACATGGAGCGAACCACGTCCGGGCGGTGCGATCCGATGCTGACCGGCGCGCTCGTGGCCGACGCCGCGCCCGCGGTGCGCTGGCTCAGGTCGCTCGGGATGTCATTCCGGCTCATGTACGAGCGCCAAGCGTACGAGCGGCCCGATGGCAGCTACCTGTTCTGGGGCGGCCTGGCGGTCGGTGCGGTCGGCGGGGGCAAGGGCCTGATGGCTGGCCACCGCCAGATCGCGGACCGCCTCGGCGTCGACGTGCACTACGAGCGATGCTGCTCAGCTCTCAGTCGCGATGGCGCGGGCGTCACCGGCGTTTTCTGGGAACGACCTGACGGAACCCGCGGCCGCACCGAGGCAGCGGCCGTGGTGCTCGCGGCGGGCGGTTTCGAGGCCAGCGCCGACCTGCGCCGCGAGCACCTGGGCGAGGAGTGGCGGCACGCGCGAGTGCGCGGCACGCCGATGAACGACGGCCGCATGCTGCGCGCGGCGCTGGGCGCCGGAGCCGCGCGGGCCGGGGACTGGTCGACCGCGCACGCCGTCGCGTGGGATGCTGCCGCGCCGCCGACCGGTGACCGTGAGCTAACGAATCAGCTGACGAGGCAGAGCTATCCGCTCGGCATCGTCGTCAACCGGCTCGGCCGCCGGTTCGTCGACGAGGGCGCCGATTTCCGCAACTACACCTACGCCCGGTACGGCGCGGACATCCTCGCTCAGCCGGACGCGATCGCCTACCAGATCTTCGACGCACAGACCCGGCCGCTGTTGCGCCCTGAGGAGTACGACAGCCCCGGGGTCAGCGAGCAGGTCGCGGCCTCCATCCCTGAGCTGGCTGCACGATGCGGCATCGACGCGGATGGTTTCGCGGCGACCGTGGCGGAGTTCAATGCCAGAGTCCGCCGCGATGTCGCCTTCGACCCCGCCGTCAAAGACGGCCGCTCGGCCGCCGTCTTCCCGCCCAAGAGCAACTGGGCTAACCCGATCGAGACACCGCCGTTCTACGCCTACCCCGTTACCTGCGGTATCACGTTTACCTTCGGAGGGCTGCGCGCCGACCCGGCGGCACGCGTCCTGGACGACTCCGGCGCCGTCATCGGAGGGCTGTATGTCTGCGGCGAGATGCTCGGCGGCCTGTTCAGCCGCAACTACCCCGGCGGCTCGGGCCTGACCGCGGGCCTCGTGTTCGGACGCCGGGCCGGCCTGGCCGCCTGACGGGCTAGCCGACGTAGAGGCAAAATGTGTGACCCGCCGGGTCGAGCATGACTCGGACGTCGTCTTGCGGCTGATAGCCGGCGAGCGTTGCGCCCTGCTCGAGCGCCCAGGCGACGCTGGCCGCGAGGTCGGTCACCGCGATGTCGAGATGCTCGGTGATGTGCTGCTGACCCGCCACGCTGGGCCAGACTGGCCGGGTGTACCGCTCCTCGTACTCAAAGTTCAGCCGGGGACCCTCCGCATCTGGCGGAGGACGTAGCTGCGCCCAGCCGTCCTCGGGCGGATAGCCAGGCCTTGCCGGATCCGAGGCCGTGACGGTCCACCCCAGCAGCCGCGCGTAGAACGCCGCCAGAGCGCGCGGGTCGGGCGCTCCGATCGTCACGGAGGTCACTCTCAGCCGCGGCGTGGCGGACATCAGCGCGGCGCGTATTCGGGGTTCGTGAACGGCCAGTCGTCGGCGAGCCAGCCGCTCACCAGCTCGTACAGCGGCTTGTCCAGCTCGGCACGGCTGGCGCGCACCCACGAGCGCACGTCCGCGTCGTAGCCGTCGCGCTCCGGCGGATAGAGGTACACACAGCCGATGACATCACCGGTGGCCGGATCCAGGACCGTGTAGGTGAAGCCGGCCCGATTGGTGAAGTCACGCTCATGGCGGGCGAGGTCGGCCGCGTTCTGCTTCAGTGACATCGGCTTCGGCCAGGAGCCGTCCGGATAACCGGGCGTCCGCCTGATGTGCTCGATGCTGGACGTCCACGCGGCGTAATCCAGTTCGTTGTGCCGGACCCTCAGCGGCTCGAGCGCGAACACCTCGGTCCGCAGCCCGCCAGGAACCGCGAAGTCGTCCGGAACCAGCGGCGTCGTCGGCACAGGTGGCAGACTACCCGCGCGCCCCGGTGCCTTCCCCTGGGCCGGGCAGATGAACCGGCGGGACTCGCCGATCGTTCCCGTACGGGACGGCGAAGGGACATGTGGTGACCAGGATCGTGCTGGGCGTGGTCGGGGCGCTGCTGCTGATCGCGGGGACAGTGTTCGCGCTGCAGGGCTTCGGCGTGCTCGGCGGCAGCGTGATGTCCGGCAGCAATTTCTGGGCGGCCGCGGGCCCGATCATCGCGGTCGTCGGCCTGGCCTTGCTGGTCGGCGGCGCCCTCCGGAGTCGGCCGCGCTCGTCAGCGCGCCGGTAGGCGCTCAAGGTATCCCTCTTCGTCAGTTGTCCCGAGCCGCACTTCAAAAGCCAAAGAAACCTTTGACTTTCTCAGATGCCAAAGTATGCTTTGGGATATGGAGATCAGTGACCCGAAGACGATCAGGGCCCTCGCCCATCCTGTTCGCCTAGACCTGCTGCAGCTCCTGGGTGCGAGCGGACCGGCGACCGCCGCACAGTGCGGTCGCGCGCTCGGCGTGTCGCAGGCAAGTTGCTCGTTCCACCTGCGCCAGCTGGCCAGGTACGGATTCGTCGAGGATGCGGGGCCGGGACCCGATCGGCGGGAACGGCGGTGGCGGGTCACCGATACTCGGCTGTCGGTGCGGATCAGCTCGGGCGGCGACGCGGTCGTCAGGCAGGAGATCGAGAGGCTCGTCGTGGAGCGCGAGATGCAGGCCATCCTCGATTACTCCCTGCGCCCCGCCGGCGCCAGCCCGGAGTGGCAGCACAAAGCCGGCATTGTGACCGCGATGGCCGTGCTATCCCCGGACGACGCCGCGACCGTCAAAGAGAAGTGGATCGCGCTGCTCGCGCCCTACATCGCCCGGGCCCAGGACGGCCTGGGATTCCAGCCCGGACAGCGTCTCGTCCGGTACTTCATGGCGGCGACGCCCATGCCAGAACCCGAGCCATACGACACCGAGGATGCCTCCGATGAGTGAGACGACTGACCACCGCATCGACTTCATGACCGGAGCCCCGGTCCCTGGTTCGCTGGATGTCCGCTGGATCCACGGCACACCCGCCCGGCGGCGGGCCGCCGACCCGCCGATTCAGGTCCATCACTACGACGAGCACTCAATCATCCTGCGAGAGAGCAAGTCCGTCAGCTATGAGGCGCCGTTCGTCTACCTGCTGTTCGGCAACGACCGCGCGCTGCTGCTGGATACCGGCGCTACCGCGGACCCGGCGAACTTCCCGCTGCGCGCCACTGTCGACGAGCTCGTCGCCCAGTGGCTGGCCCGGAATCCGCGTGCTACTTATCAGCTCGTCGTCGCGCACACGCACGGCCACAATGACCATGTCGCCGGTGACGCGCAATTCGCGGGCCGGCCGGACACGATCGTGGTCGGCCGCGAGCTTGACGCGGTGCAGCAGCACTTTGGCTTCACGGCGTGGCCGGAGGAGATCGTGACCTTCGACCTGGGCGGGCGCGTGCTGGAGGTCACGGGCAGCCCCGGTCACCACCGGGCTGCCATCACCATCTACGACCGGTGGACCGGTTTCCTGCTCACCGGCGACACGGTGACCCCCGGCCGTCTGTACGCGTTCGATTTCCCGCAGTTCCTCGCCAGCCTCGATCGGCTGGTCGCTCTCACCGAGAGCCGCACAGTCGCGCACGTGCTGGGCTGCCACATCGAGATGAGCCGCGAGCCGGGCCGCGACTACCCGCTCGGGGCCACCTACCAGCCAGACGAGCGACCCCTTGAGATGACCGTCGCCCAGCTCCGGGAGATTCGCGCGGCGGCCGCGTCCGTGGCGGGCGAGCAGGGCGTCCACCGCTTCGACGACTTCATTCTGTACAACCAGCCCGGCATGCGGGACCAGCTCAAGCTCATCGCGGGCGGACTCCTGCACAAGCTGAGAGCGCGCTTCTGATGCGCGCATGGCAGACCCAGATCGCGGTACTTAGCCGCGCTGGTCACCGCCGAACCGCTCGTTCACCTGGCCGGCCGTGAGCCCGAAATCGGCGAGCGAGTACTGGTGGGCCGGCCGCGCAGCGTCCCGGCCGCCTGCGGCATGAAGGGCGCGGGTCGCGTCGGCCGCCACGCCGCTGTACGGGAGGCCGAAGTGCGCGTACACAGACTCGACGGTGCCGACCGGGTCGGCGGTGAAATCGGCATAGTCGATATCGAGGAACCGGGCCGCGTCGTGGCGCGCCCGGGCGGCTGCGAATTCTGTCAGCCCCCGCGCCCAGAGCTCGAGCTGATCAGCGCCGATGACCTTGCCAGCGAACGCGCCGGACCAGCCCTCGGTCGCCTGGGCCGCGAGGCTGCACATCGAGCCGATGACCGCGGCAGGCTCCCGGTGCGTCTGGATAACCAGCGCATCCGGGTAGGCAGCGAGCAGCCCGTCGAGCGCGAACAGGTGCGACGGGTTCTTCAGCACCCAGCGCCTGGTGGCGTCGTGCAGGCCGATCAGCTGCAGGCTGCGCCGGTGCCGGCGGTACGGCCCGGTCCAGTCCTGCTCCTGAAGCCAGGCGGAATAGCCCGGCAGATGCGCGAGGCACTCGAAGGCAACTGACCGCATCGTCTGGCGGAGCAGCTGCCAGCACTCCTCGACCGTGTCTGCCGCGATGTAGTGCACGCCCATGAACTCGGGGTGCTCGACGTGGTGCCTTGTGTAGGCGGTCTGGATCCGCTGGAAAGCCGGGTTCGCCGCCCACGTGTGACGGGGCGGGCGCGGCTGCGGCACCTCGGCGAGCCACAACTCCAGCCCCTGGTGCGTGGGATCAGCGGTGAGCAGCCGGTGCAGGGCTGTCGTCCCGCTGCGCGGCAGCCCCGTCACGAAGATCGGCCGCTCGATGGGCACCTCGGCGTGCTCGGGGTGAGCCGCCCAGCCCGCCTCGCAGAGCAGCCGGGCGGCCAGCGCGCCGCGCAGCCCGGCGCGGGCGACTCGCCGGCCAACCGAGGTCAGGTCAGCCTCGGAGTCGTAGGACTCCAGCAGCACTGCCAGGCCGTCGCTGTAATCGTCCGCGCCGAAGTCCGTCAGCCCGGTGATCCGTGTCGCCGACTCGCTCAGGTCCTCGACCGTGCCGACGTTGTCGCGTTCCGTCGCTGCCATCAGCGTTAGTGGTGGTACTCGCCGCAGTTGATGTCGAGGCACTGGCCGGTGATCGCCCTGGCCAGCGGTGAGGCGAGGAACAGCACCGCGTCCGCGATCTCGTCTGGCTCGGGCAGCCGCCTCAGGTCCGTGGCGGCGGCGGTCTCGGCGTAGATATCGTCCACGCTCACCCCGCGCTTGTTTCCGAGGTAGCCGAAGTACCACTTCAGCGATTCGCCCCAGATGTGGCCTGGCGCGACCGAGTTCACCCGGATGCCCTGCGGCCCGAGCTCGGTGGCCAGGCTGCCTGCCATGGCGAGGAGCGATGCCTTCGCCATCTTGTACGGGCCCATGGTGCGCTGCGAGAACCGCACCACCATGGAATTGACCAGCACTACTGCGCCGGATGTGGCGGCGAGCGAGGGGATGAAGAGCCGGGTCAGCCGCAACGCGGCGATCACGTTGTTGTCGAATCCGGCCTGCACGGCCTCGAGGTCGACCTTGCCCAGATCCTTGATCGGCGGCATCACCAGCGCGTTGTAGACGACCGCGTCCACTCGGCCGAACTCTGCCACCGCAGCCTCTGCCAGCCGCTCGGCATCCGCCGCCGCGGTGAGATCCGTGGGCACGACCAGGGCCCGGCGGCCAAGCTCGGCAATCTGTTTGGCCACCTCCTCCAGTCGCGACGCGGTCCGGGCGGCGAGCACGACGTCCGCGCCTGCCGCGGCGCCGCGCACCGCGATCTGCCGGCCCAGGTCCGGGCCGACCCCTGCGACGACAAGGATCTTGTCCTTCAGGTACATCAGCCCACCATCCGCTCGGCGACGGCCGCCTGACGCGTGGCGATCCGCGCGGCGTACTCGGTGGCGGAGATCCTGGCGTGCTGGTAGTACGGCAGCGCCAGGTCGAGGTCCACAAACGGCACCACGAGGACGGTCGGCCCGTCCGCGGCACCGAGATCCCTGGTCAGGCGCTGCCAGCGCAGCTGCACGTAGCCACGGCTGCGCCCGGTCAGCTCCAGCCAGTTTGCGACGCCAGGGCTGTGCTCGCTGATCACGAACCGCATCATGCCGTCCACGTCGATCCTGGCCTGGTCGGCGGTGAGGCTGGTCTGGTGGTTGATGTAGTCGAGCGAGACGTACCATCGGCTGCCGAGCTGGATGCCCTGGTAGGGCGCCACGGCCTTACCCGCGACTGGCACAGTGACGATCATCGCCTGGTCGGGCTTGAGGTCGAAATGACCGGCCGAGGAGAACTGGGTCGTCAGGCCACCCGGCGTCGGTCGTGGCGTCGTCAGCGTGTTGACGGGCTCGCTCAGGTAGAACCACTCAGGAAACGCGAGGAACGTCTTGAGCCGGGACAGCAGGATCTTGCCGGCCACCCCGTAGCGCTTGGCCATCAGTGCCTCATCGACCGGCGGCGGTGCGGTCCCGACCGTGTCGGCGCGGTGAATCCGGAGCGTGCCACGCCGCTCGCTGGCCCAGTCGCTATACACCTCTCGGACCGCCAGCATGGCTGCGCCAGGCCCGAGCGGCACGTAGTTCCGGCCCGCGCCGGTCCTGGGCGGCCCGAACCGCAGCTCGAACGTGCCGTCGGCGGCGATGTCGATGCTCCGGTCGTCGAACGCCGTCAGGCTGTCCGGCACCTCAACCGGCGAGTAGTCCCCGTTGAGCACCTGAAAGCTGAGATCGGTGGTCGTGCCACGGCGACCGGTCACGACGTACTCTGCGTCTTCGCGCACGTAAGCGTGCAGGTACACGGTGTCCGGGTTGTCGAGGCCGAGCTTGGTGTAGGGGCCGGTCGACTGGACAAAGAACGGCCAGTCCCGCTGATAGGCCCACGCCATCCGGAGCGACGCCTGGATGCTGCCGGCCAGATAGTCATACCCCTCGGCCAGGTCCTGCGGGGTCTGCACGTGCGGCGCGCTCGCGATGAGCTGCTCAGCCTCGAGCACCGCATCGGCGAACGGCCTGGTCAGCTCGTCGGCCACATGACATCCAGGAACCGCAGCGACGGCGTGTCGTCGAACGAGGTCAGCGTCTCGTAGATCCGCTGATAGCCGGTGTGGCTGATCCGCCACGCCCCGTCCGCGCCCCGTGCGTACTCGTCCTCATAGAACGCGGCCCCTTTGATCCAGACCCGGTGCTCCATGGCGATGACCGTGTCCTCGAACGACCACGTTCCCCTCGCCTTGTCGCCCTCGATGGTCAGCTCCGGCTGACCGCACCGGTGCACGGTGATGATCTGGGGCCCGAGGTTCTCGCGCAGGTATCCGACGATCTGGTCGCGGCCGCGCAGGCTCAGCTGGCCCCGAACCGCGTGCGTGCCGTAGTCGGCGCTGGCGTCCTCGGTGAACACCCCGGCGATCTCGTCCCAGCGCTTCAGATCGACACAGCGCAGGTAGCGATACTTAAGCTGGCGGATTTCCTCGAGCGCGACGGTTCGCTCCAGAGCGGCTGTGTTCTCACCCACGGGGTCCATGTCAGGCCGCCTTCAGATCCGAGTGACTACCCACTAGAACACGTTCTACTGCGAAGGGTCAACGACGTCCGCCCTCCAGGTCCTCTTGGTTTGGGGAGTTTCCGCCCGGAGGGCAGGTCTTTTCTATGCCTCGGGTGGGTACGGTTTCACGGCCCTCGCTGGTGGCCGAGTCTTACTGTCTGCCTTGGCGCTGCTCGTAGCGGCCAATCATCGCCGAGAGCGTGGCCGCCTGGTCCTCGTTGATCCGGCCCTCTTGCTGTGCCGCTACGAGGGAGTCCACCGCGACCTCGTGTTCGGCGCTGCTACGAATGCGACCCCGCGCCAGGATGTCACCGAGCACGTCTTTGCGTTCGTAGGGAAGGCCGCTGGCGGCCACACGTCGCCAAAACTCGTCGACCTCGGGTCCGCTTCCCTCGTTGAACCGGGTGAAGAATGCATGCTCAAGGGATCGCAGCCCGGCGAGCGTCATGGTTCCTGTCACGTTCCCAGGACGGCGCTGGCCAAGGACCATCTCCTTGATCTCGCGGTCGAAACGAGCGAGCCCGGAGTCGGACTGGACGTCGCCAGCGATGTCGATCGCTTGGACGAACATCTCGGCGCGCTCCCAGTACTTGGCGCTGGATCCCGAGCGTGCTGCCACGAACGCGAGCGTAGCGGTCGGGCATCAGAGCGGGTCCCAGAAAGTGCCCGAAGGACGAGCTGCCGCATCGTCTTGCGGCCGCAGCGGAGCGGGTAAGCAGCACCCAGCGCCTGGGCGGCCTTGGCTGCGCGTGCCGCAAGGCCGGGAAGACCACAAATCGCCGGGAACACGACAAGGAGGGATCGTGGCTGCTACGACCGACACCAGCCGTACCGCGCGCCTGCTCGCGCTCATGAAAAAGGGCGACGACGCATTCAACGCCCGCGACTTCGCCACGGTGGATACGGTCCACCACCCGGACATGGTCGCGTACGTCACCGGGCTCGCCGAGCCGATTTACGGAAAAGAGGCGCACGCTGCGTTCATCCAGCAGCAGTACTTGCGGATCTTTCCAGACGCGCATGTGTACAGCGACCCCTATCCGATCCAGTTCGGAAGCGGCGACTGGATCACCGTCGTAACCCGTGCCACCGGGACCTTCACGGGGGAGATGGCTCTGCCCGACGGCACCGTGGTCCCCCCGACCGGAAAGGCATTCGACCTGGAGTTCGGTCAGACCACGAAGTGGGCTGGCGACCAGATCATCGAAATTTCCGCGTTCTGGGACTCCGCCCGGCAAAGGCAGCAGATAGGTCTCTCCTCGTAGTTGCGGTCGTTCCTGTTCTAGCCCGGCTCATTGACCCTGATCCTTGCCACTGCTATAACCTCTCGGTGCCGCCGTCCTACCGGGAGGGGTCAACGCGACGTGCGATTCTGCTACGCCGAGTCGATGACTGACCCGTCCTTCTACGCGCCGCTTGCCCAGGCCG
>DASQIW010000263.1:0-13993 GCA_035631375.1 Streptosporangiaceae bacterium | reverse complement strand
GTAAGGACCGCCGTGTGACCGCGTCCTTGACTGTCCTCGGCTGCATCGCTACAGCTGATCTCTGCCATTGTGCGCACTGTACGGTCTGACGATCGACATGGCCAGCTCAGCCCGGGACCGTCATTTCTGACGAAGAACCGTTCATCGGCCGCCCTCCTCAAATTGCTAACGCCCGCCTAACGTCGTCCTCACGCAGCCGCCCTACGGTGCTCGCGAGTTCGCGCATGAACTCGTCAGTCGGCACTCGGAGGGATGAATGAGGCTTGGTCGCTCGCGTCAGGCTCTACGGCCGCGTCACCGAGCGGTCATCGTCGCTGCTGCGATAGCGCCGGCGCTTGCCGCCTGTAACGGGGCTGCAGCCCCGATGGCGCTCTCGCCTAGGTCCCCATCGGGAACGCCCACGGTGTCGACCGCGCTGCCCAGCCCGTCCGCGCAGCAGCAGGTCGTCGCCGCACGGACCAACTACACCGTGGCGGTCGGCGAAGCGGAGAAGTCCAGGAATGCAATCGAGGCACGGGTTCTGCTGCAGCCGTACCTCGCGGCTGACCGGATCGACGGCCTGGTCCAGACGATGAGCGGGATCTGGGCCAAGGGGGAGGTCTTCTATGGTCAGGACGTCCTGCACATCGTGCGCGTCACCCTCTCGAACGCTACTGCGTTTGTCTACGACTGCGACGACACCAGCAGCATGGGCCTGAAGTATGCCGCGACCGGCCAAGTGGTGCCCGGATCGGCAGGCAGCCCGGAAATGAATGTGATTACTCGGCTCGACCGAGTAAGTGGTCACTGGCTCGTGCAGTTCCAAGAAGTCGTGGACGAACCATGCGCGGCCTGACCGCCTGCTGCCGCCAGGCTGACCGTATTCCCGCCGGTCTCGCGTTCTGCGGTCTGATCCTTACCTGCATCGTTGTCGTGACCGTGGCCACGCCGACGTCGGCCACCGCAAGCTCCAGCAACGGCGGATGTGGGCCGTTCATCAGTGGCACAGTCGTTCCCATTCCGTGCTCGTCCGGATCGGGTGTGCCGGGGGCTGCAGGAATGGGCAGCATCGGTGCCAGCGATTCGAGCACCACTAGCACGTGTGTCACGGTCGTGTACACCCCATCGCAGGATCAGCAATTGGGCCTCGGCCCGCCACCGGCCGGCCAGGCCTGGGCGGAACTCGCCTGTGGTGGCACGCTGCCGGGCGTGCTCGTGATCCTGGTCAGCACCGGCACTGGCGCGCCGCAGGTGACGCCGCAACAGCTGATGATCCAGGCGTACGGCGAGCTGCGAGTGCCGTCGCTGTCACCAGCCACCGCTCCGCCCTCGGGCCACGACGGGCTTGTTGGCTTGCCGGAGTGGTTCTGGGTCCCGAGCACCGCCTGGCACCCGCGGAGCATCACCGTCCGCGCGGGCCCGGTCTGGGCGAGGGTGACCGCGACGCCCGTCGGCCTGACCTTCGAGCCCGGAACGGACATCAGCCCCGTCACCTGTCAGGGACCGGGAACGGCTTACAACCCATCCGAGCCAGCAGCCAGTCAGCACACCCATTGCTCGTACACGTACGTTGAGCCGTCGGTCGGCCTGCCCGGCAGCGTGTACCAGGCATCGGTGACCATCACCTGGCGTGTCGTCTGGGTCGGATCGGGAGGTGCCGGTGGCGTGCTGGCGCCCGCCCTGTCCGTGCCGGTCGCACTGACGATCCCGGTGGCGCAGGGCGAGGCACTGGTGACAACGCCATGAGCGACAGCCAGCGGCCAGCCGTCGGGACAGCCTTCTTTCCCGAGCTGGACGTCGCGCCGGCCAGTGCACGCGGCGGTTCTCGGCCGGGCCCGGCGGCCGGCCGCCTGCGCAACCTGCCGCGCCGCCGCCGGCCAGCGATGATCGCGCTCGCCGTCGCCATGGCCGGGACGGGCGTCGTGGTGAGCGCCGCGATCTACCAGCGGGCCGACCGCCAGTATCCGGTTGTGATGGTGACGCGGTCGGTGCCGGCCGGCGCGGTGATCTCCGCCAACGACCTCGGCTCCACCAGCGTCAGCCTAGGCAGCGGGCTCTCGGTGATCCGTGCGTCGCAGCTCCGTCAGGCAGTCGGCCAAGTCGCTGCCGTCTCGCTGAAACCTGCGACGCTCTTGTCGCCATCGGAGCTGACGTCCTCGCGCCCGCCGGCGCCGGGGGTGGACCTCGTTCCGGTTCCGGTCAGGCCCGCTGACCTGCCGGCTACTGGCCTCACCCCAGGCGATCGCGTTCTGGTCGTGCCTACAGCTGGCGTCCAGGGTCAGCCAGGTGCTCCTGCCAGCGCGCTGGCCCTGGCGGCTCCGGTTGCAGCCGCCATCGAGGCGGTGACGACCGTTCCTGATTCCGAAGGCTTCGACGTCGTCGACTTGCTGGTCAGCGACGTCGATGCGGTCGCTGTGGCCAGTCAGGTCTCGACGGGCCAGTTCGCCATTGTCGTCACCCGCCGAGGCTGATGCAGTGGCCGATGTGTTCGCGTTCGTCTCGGCGGGCGGGTCGCCTGGCGTCACCACGGCCGCCCTTGCGCTCGCGCTGACATGGCCGAGTCAGGTGATCGTGGCGGAATGCGATCCGAGTGGCGGAGACATCCTCGCCGGGCTGCTAGCCGGACACGTGCCAGCCGCCCGCGGAGTTATGGAGCACGCGATCGAGGCCGGCCGAAACAGCGACGCGGCCGCCGTCAGTCTCGGCAGGCAACTGGTTCCGCTCGATGCTGGTCGGACGAGGACGCTGCTCCCGGGGCTGACCGATCCGCGACAGGCAGCAGGCCTGGCCCAAGCGTGGCCCGCTGTAGCCGCGACACTGACGGGGCAGGGGGCCGACGTCATTGCAGACTGTGGCCGGCTCGACGGCGTCGCCGGACAGCCAACAGCGGTTATTGCAGCGGCCAGGATGGTGGCCCTGGTGCTGCGCCCGACCTTGCGGCAGGTCTGGCTGGCGCGTTCCCGAGTCGAGATTCTCACGCAGTTACTCGAGGGCAAAGAGCGGCTCGTCGTAGTCCTGACGGGATCCGGTACGCACGCCGCACGTGACGTGGCGGATGCGCTGCAGCTACCGGTCGTGGCCGCGCTGCCGAACGACGCCCGGGGCGCAGCGTTGCTTTCGGACGGCCTCGGCGCGCGCAGCCGACTCAGGACCGCTCCGCTGATGCGTTCGGCAAAGCCCGCTGGGACGGCTCTGCGGCGGCACGCAGGCGCTGGAGCCCAGAACCAGCCCGCCCGTCGGCTGCGATGACGTAATTGTCGAGCCGGCTAGTTGGCCGCTGTTTCTGCGCGCAGAATCGCGGCCAATGCGCCGAGATACCGAGAAGTGATGTACTGCTGGACCCGGCGGCCAATCGGCCCGGCGGCACGAGTGGCAGCAGTCGCGGGCCGGGAGAACGCCGTGATCGTGAATACAACGCCGTCGTCGTCGCGGTGCTCGATGATGAAAACTTCCTCGCCTGATTCCGGATGTCCGGGCAATGTTCCGTAAGCAAAGCCCTGCCGCGCTGACTCGTTGACCGTATACACGACGCGACAGGCCGCACGAATGCGCGCGGGCCCCGCGCCGATGCCGAGCAGCACTGCGATTCCCGGCGCGGCGACGGCAGCGGACGCGGTGACACGCAGTCCTGCGTGCAGGTGAACCTGCCAGCTGAACAGCGCCGCCGTCGCAGCGACGAACGCATCTGCGCCCGAGCCAACGAGTCGGCTGACGCGCAGGTGATGGTAGCCGGACGGCAGCGTACCTGCTGTCGCGCCGACGTCGTCATAGGTCAGATCGGCGACGCAAGTTCCTGTGTCGAGAAGGCGCTGAGTGTTCTGACCGGCATGTCATGAGCACGGCGCAAGCGGATACGCGACTGGCAAGTCCGCCCGCCTCGGCACCGCTGGACACCAGGCCGCTGCGACTCTTCTTGTTCCGTCCCGTGAGTGCTTGACACCCGTAACAGCGCGCGGACAAGCTGTGCATTACTTAATCCTCCTTTTACTGGCAAAGCATGATTCGCCTCGGAGGCTCGAAATGACACGATCCAGGCTTTCGGCCTCCCTGAGACTCACAGCGGCCACCGGGGTCGCCATAGGCGTCTGTCTCGTGCCGCTGGCAGCAAGTGCGCAGACGACCTTGCCGACTCCGACGAACTTCACCACGTCCCCCGCTCCACTGAGCGGGAAGCCCAATGATGCGTGCGGATTCTCTGCGCCGTACGGCTATGTTGGCCTGGACGACGTCACGTTCAGCGCGGTGGTTTCCGGGCCGGCAAATGCAGGCCTGGATGCCGAGTTCCTCGTGGTGCCGGGTGACGGCTCGCCGCCATTCGACCTCACTGTGCCCGCCGTCAGCGGATTGGCCGCCCGGATCCTTCTCCCACGGACAGATTTCACCGACGGAGTGACTTACACGTGGCAGGTCCGGGCGACCGATGCCAGCGGTGACGCGTCGCCTTACACGCGGGCCTGCCACTTCATCTCCGATCAGACGGTCCCGCCAGCTCCCACCGTGTCGTCAGCGACGTTCAACTCGACGACGTCGCCCGCTGCGGGCACCCTCGGTACGTTCAAGTTCAGCGTTTCCGGGCCGGACGTCGGCGCGGTCGTTGGCTTCACCTACGCACTCAACATCGGAAGCGACCTCGGTATCGGCCGGCCAATACTGCCCATCGGTCCGGACGGAACCGCTACGACGCCCCCGCTGCGCTCAATCCAGCCTGGCCCCAACAGCATCACGGTCCAGACCGTCGACCACGGCGGGAACATCTCGGAGCCGGTCATCTACTCCTTCGACCTGGCCGCGCAGCCCATTGCTGCGGACAAGGACATGAACGGCGACGGGCTCCCGGATCTCCTGACCGTCGGAGGCACGCCAGGTCTTCAGTCGGGCCTGTGGCTCGCTGCGGGCAAGCCGAAGAACTCCGCCGCAGCGGAGATCGGACAGCTCAATGGGTCCGCCACGAATATCGGGATCAACGGAGCTGGGCTTGGCGAGCCATCAAGCCCGTCAGAGTTTGACGGCGCCCAGGCCATCACCGGGCAGTTCTACGCGCAGGGGTTCCAGGATGTCCTGCTCTACTACCCATCTGGAAACTTCGCCGGCGGCGGCGTGATACTGCACGGAAGCGGTGACGGATCGGCGCTTCCTCCTACTTCTAACGTCGCGATTTTCCAGGGGGCGTTGACAGATGCTAACGGGGATAATCCGCTCCAGCTCGTGAACGCCTACGCATCGATCTATGGCACTGGTCAGCCGGATTTGCTTGCCACCAGCGGAGATCCGGCCAACGGCTACTACCTTGACTACTACCAAGATGGATTCGGTCCAGGCACTTTCTTCAACACCTTCGCGATCCACAGTCCGACGCCTGACGGCACGGCCGACTGGAATCAGTGGACCCTCGCGACGCTCAGCTACTCCGGAGGCGTCGGCATGTTCCTCTGGAACGAGAGCACCGGCGCGCTGTACCTGTGGACCGGCGTGACGTTTACCGACAATGGCGACGGCACCGGCAGCATCGCTTACACGCAGTACCAGCTCTCTTCGAACTGGAATACGGGCCAGCCGCTTTCAACCCTTGAAGCGGCCGACTTCAACGGCGACGGGGTGCCCGACTTCTGGGCGGTGACCCCGTCCGGGACTGCCATCGCATACTTGGTCTCGGACCTGTCGGCGTCGGGCTCCGGAAAGATCATCGCAGGCATGCCCCAGAAGTTGTCGTGAGCAGACCGTGCTGCGGGCCGAGCCACGGCCGCTGTTGATAAATCCTGTGGAGTTAGTCACGGCGGGCGGGTACTTTTAACGACCGCATCTGTTCCCGATTGACCGGAGATGCCGTTGCTCAGCTGAGGTTGACCGCGACCCCGCGCCCTAGGCGCGCGATCCCCAGAACCTCAGGAGCCGTGCCATGTCTACTCCGATCGTCGTTTCCGATCTCAGCTTCGCCTGGCCCGATGGCGCACCCGTGTTGACTGGCCTGGACCTGGTCCTCGGACGAGGCCGCACCGGGCTAGTTGGCGCCAACGGGTCTGGTAAGTCCACGCTGCTGCGGCTGCTGGCGGGCGAGTTGGCGCCTGCCCGCGGGTCCGTCACGGTGACCGGGACGCTGGGTTACCTGCCGCAGGACATCACGCTCCAGGCAGGCCTCACTGCCGAGGAGGTGCTCGGTGTCGCCGAGATCCGCGGCGCCATCTCCGCGATTGAGGCTGGGGACACGTCGGCTGAGCACTTCGCCATCATCGGCGAGGACTGGGACGCGGAGGCGAGCGCCTGCGCGCTGCTCGACCGGATGGGCCTGGGACATCTGACGCTGGACAGAAGGGTAGACGAGCTGTCCGGCGGCGAATCGGTGCTGCTCGCCCTGGCAGCATTGCTGATCACGCGGCCCGGTGTGCTGCTACTCGATGAGCCGACCAACAATCTCGACCTGCGCGCCCGGCACCTGCTCTACGAGACGGTTGAGGCCTGGCGCGGGGCGATGGTCATCGTCAGCCACGACCGCGCACTGCTCGAGCGGACAGGTACCACGATCGAGCTCTACCGAGGCCGCGCCCGCAGCTTCGGCGGCACAATCAGCGATTACGAGGCGGCCCTGGCCACCGAGCAGAACGCGGCCATGCGAGCCGTGCAAGCGGCAGAAGCCGACCTACGCCGGCAGCAGCGTGAGCTGGCCGATGCACGCATTAAGCTCGACCGCCGGAAACGCTACGGCCGCAAGATGTGGGAAAACAAGCGGGAACCCAAGGTGGTGATGGGCGAGCGCAAGCGACAGGCCCAGGTCGCCGCAGGCAAGCACCGCAACCTGCACTTGGACCGCGTCCGGCAGGCCGAACAGCGGCTCGCCGTAGCCGGAAGCGCGGTCCGAGACGATGACGAGATCCGCATCGATCTCCCGGCCACCACAGTCCATCCACGGCGGGCGGTCCTGGCAGTGGACGCGGTGCGACTGCGATCAGGTCCAGTGGTGACTCTGTCCCTGCACGGGCCGGAGCGGGTGGCGCTGACAGGCCCAAACGGCGCCGGCAAGACCACCTTGCTGCACACCATCGCCGGTGAGCTGCCGCTACTGTCTGGCCAGTTGCGGCTCGGAGTCCCGGCGCGGTTGCTCCCCCAGCGCCTCGACATTCTCGACGGGTCGCGCACTGTCGCGGACAACGTAGCCCGATTCGCCCCGGGCGCATCCCCGAGGGTGATACGTGCCGGCCTGGCGCGGCTGCTGTTCCCCGGAAGTCGGGCCGACCAGGAAACGGCGACCTTGTCCGGAGGCGAGCTATTCCGCGCTACTCTCGCGGCCATCCTGCTGGCGGAGCCTGCACCCCAGCTGCTCATGATGGACGAGCCCACGAACAATCTCGACATGGTAGGCAGCCGCCGCCTCACTGAAGCATTGCTCTGCTACCGCGGCGCACTGCTGATCGCCAGTCACGACATCCCGTTCCTGCGGGCGCTGGGGCTTACCAGATGGCTGCGACTCGACGGCGCCCTCCACGAAACCGATCCGATATGAGCCGATCCCGCGAGGAACGCTGCCCTGGCCGGTGTGGAGCCCCTGAGCGGCGCTGTGGACTGTCGCCGCGGCAGCCCGCAGGGTAGCGCCTCGAGTGCGACGTGAGCCCGTGCCGTCCGGCAGGGCTCGCTGCGCGTCATGAGATCAGGCCATAAATACCGAGGGGGAGAGCTACAAAGATGGGCATCTACATCGGCCCGTTCCGCATCACAAGCCGTGGCGTGCGCGTCCGCATCGGACCGCGCGCTG
Organism: Streptosporangiaceae bacterium; assembly: GCA_035631375.1. GTDB lineage: Bacteria > Actinomycetota > Actinomycetes > Streptosporangiales > Streptosporangiaceae > JAJYUU01. The sequence continues at coordinate 6,270 of DASQIW010000263.1, read as the reverse complement.
CCCGGCTTCACATAGGTGCTGGCGGTGCCGGATTCAGCACCGGGGCCGGCCCGTTCACGATCTACCAGCCGCTGCGCAAGAGGCGTGGCAAGCGGCGCGCGGCCCCGGCCGCCCGCACGGGAAAGATGAACATGACTGACCAGAATCAGCCGCCGCAGCCGCCCGGCCGCGACACTAATCCGCTGCCCCCGTACCAGTACCAGCCGTACCAGGGGCCGCCGCGCCCGCCGCGCAAGCCGTGGTCGCGCCGCCGCCATATCCTCACGTGGAGCGTGGTCGGATTCTTCCTGCTGGTGGGCACGATCGGCTCGCTGACGAGCCCGCCGCAGCAGCCTGCTGCCCACCACGGCCCGGTGATTCCGGCTGTGGCACACAGCAGCTCGCCGATCGCGACGCCTGCGGTCACGCACACGACGACGCCCCCTGTCGTGCACGCCACGACGCCCGCGCCGCAGCACACCACGACACAGCCCGCTCCCGTCCACTCAACGACGCAGCCGGCTCCGCAGCACACCACGACTGCGCCGCCTCCGCCCCCACCGAGCTGCTACCCGACCACGAGCACGGGCCACTGCTACGAGCCGGGCGAGTTCTGCTCCAACGCCGAGCACGGCATGACCGGCGTGGCTGGCGACGGCAAGGCGATCAAGTGCGAGAACACCGACCCCGGCCAGACCTGGCACTGGGTGGACATCTAGCCAGGCGATCCCCGAGAGAGCCCTGCCGTGCCTGCCGCCGTGGGTTCCGGCAGGGCTCCTCCACGAAACCGATCCGCTAGGAGCCAGTCCCGAGCGGAACCCTGCATTGCCCGATCGCGCGGAGGTGCGGTAACGGCGCGCTAACGGGCCGCTCACATCTCCCTCGTAGCGTGCTGGAGGCCGGTTCGGATCGCCCAGCCGCTGAGTGGCTGCGCAGGCCGGCTGCGATCACGGAGGAGTATCGCCATGCAGCACGCCCGTTACTGGTGCAGCCTGGGGCAGCCCGATGGCAAAGAGCCAAGCCCGGCCACCCCCGCAATCGCCTGGGACCGACTGTGACCCTGCAGTGGCCGCCTGCGTCGTCTGCGGTCCTCGCGGGATACGAGCCGCGGGATGAGACAGCCTCGCGCGCAGACGACACAAGCGCGGACCGCGCTGGGGCCGCGCTGCCCGCGGCGCCGCGGCCGGGGCTGAGCAATCCGCGGCTCATCGCGGGCATCGCCGAGATCACCGCGATGATCGCGACCCAGCTGGCTGACGGCGCGACCACCGACGAGGTGATGCCAGTCATCCGTGATGCCACCCGGCGCTGGCTCGAGAAGACCGTCCGGGCCGGGCAGTTGCCCGCCTCTGCAGGCAGCCAGCTCGACGAGCTGGCTGCCGCCGTTCACGACCGCCGGTACGGCCTCGGTCCGCTCAGCGTCTACTTGCGCAACCCCCAGGTCGAGAACGTCGACATCAACGGCTGCGACCAGGTGTGGATCAGCTACGCCACGGGCGAGCGGGTGGCCGGGCCGCCCGTCGCGGCCAGCGACGACGCGCTGATCGACATGGTCCGCACGTGGGCGACCAGAGGCGGGCAGACCGCGCGGGACTTCTCGGCCGCCACCCCCATGGTCAATGTCGCGCTCAGCGGGAGCGCCCGGCTGACGGCAACGATGTCCGTCACGCCGCGGCCGTGCGTCTCCCTGCGGCGGCACGGCCAGCTCGACATCACGCTCGCCGGGCTCACCCAACTGGGGACGGCCGACAGCACGGTTGCCGCGTTCCTCGGCGCAGCCGTCAAGAGCCGCTGCAACATCATCATCACTGGGGGCGTCAACGCGGGGAAGACAACCCTGCTGCGCGCCCTGGCGGGTGAGATCCCGCCCGGCGAGCGGGTCGCGACGCTGGAGTCCGAGTACGAGCTGTTCCTGCATGAACTACCGCAGCATCCGGACGTGATCCCCTTCGAGGCGCGGGAACCGAACTCGGAGGGCTCCGGCGGCATCAGCCTGCACGACCTGATCGCCCATGCGCTCCGGCACAACCCGCGGCGGATCATCGTCGGCGAGGTCAGGCGAGACGAGATCCTGCCGATGCTGGAGGCGATGAACTCGGGCCAGGAAGGATCGATGTGCACCCTCCACGCGAATTCGCCCGCGGAGGCATTCGACCGGATCCTGATTCTCGGGCTGCGCGGCGGTCTGGCTCTGGCCGACCGTGCGATCCACATCCTCGTGGGCATGGCCGTGGACCTCATCGTGCACGTGCGCCGCGGCTATGACGGCACCCGAACCGTCCGGTACATCTCGGAGATCCTCGAGGTAATGCCGCCGGGTGACACCGAGCGCCCTGCGGTCAACCGGCTTTTCCTGCCGGACCCGCAGACTGGCCGCGCCACGGCCGCGCACACGCCGTCGGCGGGGATGCTCGGCCGTCTTGCCAGTGCCGGCTTTGACCTGAGCCTGCTCGACCAGCACCGTGCGCACCAGTTGCAGCTGCCTCGCCAGCTGGGGTCCCAGCATCAGCCGCCGGGCACGTGGCGCCGATGATCGCCCTGTCCGGCCTGGCCGGGGGGCTTGTCGCGGCCGGGATCGTGCTGCTGGTCTTCGAACTCAATCGGCGGGGTGCAGCTACGGGGACACCGCCGCGGCGGCGCATCAGACTCAGCAGGGTCACTGGCATCCGCGCGCTGCTCGCACTCGCCGCGGGCCTTGTCACCCTGGCGATCACCAGATGGCCGGTTGCGATGATTGCGGCCACGCTCGCCGTGCTGTTCCTGCCCGCGATCATCTCGACCCGCGTCCCGATGCAGCGCGCCGCCGTTCTCGAGGGGCTCGAGCAATGGACGCGCCGGCTTTCGGACATGCTGACCGCCAGTCGCGGGCTCGAAGACGCGCTCGAGGCCTCCGCCCGGCAGGCGCCACCTGCGATCGCTCCGGCGGTGCAGGCGCTCAGCCGCCGTCTCGCTGCGCGGGCGCCTGCTGAGGCCGCGCTCAGGGCCTTTGCTTCCGACGTCGGCGATCCAGCCGGCGACCGCATAGCGGCCGCGCTGATCATCGCGACCGGACGTCGCGGCGGGTCGGTTCGGGATGTGCTCAACGCGCTGGCCCGGATCCTCGCGCGTGATGTGGCCACCCGCCGGGAGGTCGAGGCAGACCGTGCCCAGCACAGAACGACAGTGAAGTGGCTGACGCTGTTCGTGCTCGGCTTCACCGTATTCGCGGTCCTCGACCGGGCGTACTCGGCACCCTACGGGACGCTGCCGGGGCAGCTCGTGATGGCGCTAGTCGTAGCCATGTACGCAGCGGGGCTCGGCTGGCTGAGTCATCTCGGGTCGGTGCCCGCTCCTGGCAGGTTCCTGGATGAAAACATCGACTGGAGCGAGCAATGAGGGCGTGGCTGATGACGGCCGGCCTGCTGACCGGGCTCGGCTGCTGGCTGGCCGTGAGGGAGCTTGTACCGGCCGTGCCTAACCTGCGTGCGGCAATGCGCAGGCTTGATTCTGGCGGTGGCGCTGGGCAGGCGGCTGGATGGTCTGCCCGGCTTAGCAGCACGTTCGGTGCGGTCCCGCGATGGCTCCCGGTACCGGGGGCCGACCTGCGCCTGCTTGGTCAGGATGCCTCCGGCTGGCTCGCCAGGAAGATCGCCTACGGCGTGGTTGGCCTCGCGCTGGCGCCGGCAGCTTCCGCGCTGCTCGTGCTCGGCGGGCGGCCGGTGCCGTGGATCTTGCCGACGGGCGGGTCGGTCGCGCTCGGCACGGTCATGTTCTGCCTCCCCGACCTTGTCACCCGCGTCAACGCCAGCGGGAGACGAGAGGATTTCCGGCATGCGCTGACCAGTTATCTGGATCTGGTGGCGCTGGAACGTGGCGCCGGGTCCGCGCCCACCGAGGCGCTTGAGGCTGCCGCGGCGGTTGGTGGCGGCTGGGCGTTCGCGCGGATCAGGGCCGCGCTCGATCAGGCACGGAAAGCGAGTCTGCCCCCGTGGGATGGGCTGTCCGCGCTGGCTGTCGAGATCGGTATCACCGAACTAGGCGACGTGGCCGAGATCGCGGGCGTCGCCGGCCAGGAAGGCGCAGGGATCCTGGACACGCTGACTGCCCGGGCCGAGTCGATGCGCGCGCAAGCCCTGACCGCCATGAAGGCCCGAGCTGGTGCGCGCAGCACGACCATGGTGCTTCCGATCGCGCTGCTCGCAGGCGGGTTTCTTGTCCTGCTCATCTTCCCCGACTTTTACCGGCTCTTTGGCTAGGCAGCCGACGCGTATGAGAAAGGCAGAACCATGCGGACCGATCCCAGAGTGATGGCCATGCAGTGCGTACTGGCGAAGCTGCGTGCCCGGCTGGCCGCGATACGGTCGGACGACCCTGCGGCGGGAGCGCTCAGCCTCGAGTGGGTCGCAATCGCGATCGTCCTGGTGACCGCCGCGCTCGCGCTGGCCGTGTTCCTGAGCGGCAAGCTGAGCACGCTCGAGTCCCTGATCCCCAACTGAGCGGTGAACCGCCTGCACGAAGGCGACCGCGGCGCGCTGATCCTCAGCTACGTAGCCGCGCTGCCGTTCGTCTTCCTCTTCCTGATGGTGGTGATCCAGGCCGCCTTCTGGTTCCTCGCCAGGGACGCGGCGCTCGCGGCTGCGCGGCAGGGCGCTGACGCGGCGCGTGCCCTGAACGCTCCTCTGTCGGCGGGGCCGGCCGCCGCGCTCGGCTTCGCCCGCGCGGCCGGTACTGGCTACCTGCTGGATCCGCGAGCGACAGCGGATGGCAGCACCAGCAGGACGGTGTCGATCACCGTCAGCGGTCACGTTCCCAGCTTCGTGCCGGGTCTCGTGGTGAATGTGTCGGAGACGGCACAGGCCCCGGCTGAGGAGTTCCGGCCATGAGCAGTCCCAGCGTCGCGGCCAGTACGCGCGGGGGCCGCTCTCGCGCGGGTCGTGCCGATCAGGGCAACGCTTCGCTCGAACTGGTCATCCTGGCCCCGATCCTGCTCGCTCTCCTGAGCCTGGTGATCGCGGCTGGCCGCACCACCGTCGCGCAGGGCTCGGTGGACGCGGCGGCCCGTGACGCGGCCCGGCAGGCGTCGATCGCGCTGACACCAGCGTCCGCCCAGACGGCCGGGCTCGTCAGCGCCCGCGCCGCGATACTCCAGGACGGGCTCGATTGCAGCCCTGACGTGGAGATCGACACGAGCCAGTTCACGTCCGTTCCTGTCGGCCAGCCGGCGGCCGTCACGGCAGTGGTGAGCTGCGCCGTCCCCCTCGCGAGCCTGGCGTTGCCCGGGCTTCCCGGTACCGCCCGCCTGAGCGCCCGTTTCACGAGCCCGCTCGACACTTACCGCTCCCGCTGAGGTGTGCAGCAGATGCGAGCCATGCAGCGCCACAGGCGGGACGATCAGCGCGGCAGCCTGTCGCTCATGGTTGTCGTGCTGTTCGCGGTGCTGGTAGCCATGGCCGGCATCGTGGTCGACGGCGGCGCCAAGCTGACGGGTGACGAGAACGCGGCCGCGATAGCGCAGGAGGCCGCCCGGGCCGGCGCGACGAGTGTCGACGCATCTCGCGCGTACGCGACGGGCACCTTCGCCGTCGACCGGCAGCGGGCCGTCGCGGCGGCCACCAGCTACCTCACGGCCGCAGGCTACCGTCGGTTCACAGTCACCTCGGACGGCGCGACGGCGATCCGCGTCACGGTGCGCATCACGGAGAACACCAGGCTTCTCTCGCTCATTGGCGTCGACTCGTTTACCTGCACCGGCGCAGCGGTCGCCTCGCTGGTGACCGGTGTCACGGGACCATCGTGATCGGCCGCGCGGACGTTCAGGAGCGCGCAGCGCCGGCCGCGCTCTTGGCGCGGCGAGATTCAGTGTGGCTGGCGGCTGCAGGTCGTAGCTCAGCGAGGCCTCGCTGGATCCCTTGCGCCAGGACGCGAACGTCAGATGCGGCGCTGGAATCAGCGGTGATGCCGAATGAAACCTCATCGAGGTAGGAGAAGATCGCGACAGCGATCTTCACGTTGTCGCCGATCGGGGCATAGGGATGGACGTGGACCATCTTTCGGCCCAGGACGTACAGCGGGAATCCAGGGCCCGGCACGTTCGTCGTCATCGTCTGGACCAGCGACTGCGGTAGCTGAAAGGCAACGCGAGCGCCGAGCCCGAGAAGGGGCGGCGGAGCGGCTCCAAGCACCTGGGTCAGTAGTTCCGTGCCCACGGACTGGTTGGTCCGCTTTATATCCTGCATCTGATCTCGGACCAGTTGCAGGCGGCGAATCGGGTCGGATTCGGCAACTGGCAGATTGGCGAACACGGCCGACAGG
>DASQIW010000262.1:0-2878 GCA_035631375.1 Streptosporangiaceae bacterium | reverse complement strand
GTGGGTCTTGATGAACCGGCGGTGCGTCTGGGCTTCCAGGTCCGCGAACACGTCTGTGCGGGCGCGAGTCACCATGTCGATCCACGGCGAGAGCGTGTCCAACGGGAGCGGGAGCTCCGGTTCCTGCAGTATGAGCAGGGCACAGATCATCTGCGTCCACGTCGTCCCGCACTTTGGCGGGGTGCTGATGATGATGTCGCCGGGGCGGAGCTCGAAGCCGTCCCAGCGGCTGCTGTCGTACATACTCCCCTCGTAGCGGCGCACGGCGTCATCCTTGCAGCGGATCCGATCCCGTGAGGCCCAGATGACTCACGCACGACATCCTGCCGGATTTGGGAGGACAGCATGAACCAGGGCACCCATCCCGAAGAGCTGCCGGCCGAGGTCCTGGACGACGTTTCCAGCGTGGTCGGGGCAGAGGTCACACTTCTCAGTCGCCTACCCGGAGGCAACCATGTGGGCGCCATGCGCGTCCAGTTGGCCGGAAGGGCAAATGCAGTGCTCAAAGCGGTGCCCCGGGCACACCCCGGCCAACTGGACGAGACGTTGCGAGCCCAGAGAGTGGTCGAGCACATGCGCAGGCGCGGCTATCCCACCCCGGCCTGGCTCGGAGTGGGGGCCACAGCCACTCATGTATGGCATCTGATGGACTTCGTTGACGCGGCTCCCATGCCAGAGCTGACCCCGTCCATTGTTGAGCAGCTGATGGAGATCATCGAACTCCAGGCTGGCCAAGCCTCCGAGCCCTACGACCACTGGTCGTACGCCTGGCGGGTCGCCACCGGTCAGGAATCGGCTGTCGCCGGGCTGGATTTCAACGAGACGCCCGAGCAGTCGCGTCTCCGCCAGTCCGTGGCCAGGCTCTCGGGGTATTCCTCCGTGGTGTCGGCCTTGGTCGAGCGCCTGCGGCTCGCATGTGCCGACGTCCCGCCACCACCAGAGGCGCCGGACATGGTCCATGCCGATATCATCCCGGGCAACGTCCTGGTCCGTGACGGAGCGGTGGTATCGGTCGTGGATATCGGGAACGCAGGTAGCGGCACGCGGGCGACTGATCTGACCACCCTGCAGTGGCACACCTTCCAAGATCCGCTGGACGGTGCCCGAAGGCGGCTGTGGACGAGAATCCTCGCCCTGGCCGGCTGGGAGGGGGCGGCGGTGCTCGCAGCGACACAGATCCTCCTGCAGCTCGAATGGCGCATCCGTCTCGGGCGCCACGATGTCGTTGCAGGCGTGGTCAAGCGCGGCCATCGCGCCCTCGACGAGCTGAACGCGCTTCGCTAAGTGTCGCCGGTCCGCTGCGGCTGTCAGAGCGTCGCACGCGACACCGCGCTCGACGGAACCCGAACACCCCGGCTACCGGGAACGTCAGCGGCCCGCCGGCCGCCGGGCGCAAGGCGTGCGTCCTTGGTCCGGCCAAGCTCGTTTCAACGTTCCGGGCGGTCGCGATACCCGCGCCAAACCGAGCCATTCAGGCGCCCGGCCCGAGGGCTGACGGCCGATTGACCCGACCTTGCTGACGGCGCACACTCTGATCAACGGGCCAGCCGGAAGGGGTGGCAGTGCTGGCGATGCCGCGAGAAAGGCCGCGAGATGAAACGACTCGGTGCCGCTCTGACCGCCGTCGCGTGCGTATTGCTGCTGCAAGTCGTCGGCGTTGTGACGGCGAGCGCCGCGCCGGCAGCTGCCGATTCATGCGGCACCGCGGGCTGCCCTGCGCCGGTACCCTGCAACACCACGGCCGGAGCCTGCTGGCGGCCCTTGGTCGGGATGCGCTGGCAGTACCAGCTCCAGGCAGCGCGTAACCCGGCAGGCACTGCCTGCCTTTTCCCGGCTACCGGCGGGATCAACGTCAACATCTCGGGCCCGCCCGCGGGCGGCGGCCCAGCGGTCAAGCCGGCCGTTTTCGACATCGACTTCCAGACCGATGGCTTTTGCACCGGCGGAACGATTACCCAGGAAAACACCGCAGCCGTAGCGGCGATCCATGCCAACGGGGCCCACGCGATCTGCTACGTGGACGCCGGGACGGCCGAGTCATTCCGCCCGGACTATCAGGACTACGTGAACTTCAACAACCAGAGCGGCGGCGCGCTGTTCGGCAAGCCGGTCGGCGGGTTCCGCAACGAGTTCTGGCTGAACATCAACAACGATAAGGGCCAGCGCGACTTCATCCTGGCCGAGGTCGGCAAGCGCGTGGACCGGTGCGTCGCCGACGGGTTCGACGCGGTGGAGTTCGACAACGTCGATGCGTATCAGAACCGGACCGGCCTGTCGATCAGCGCCGACACTCAGCTGCTCTTCGATTCCGAGCTCGCCAACCTGGCCCACACCAAGGGGCTGACGGCCGCCCTGAAGAACGACCTCGGCCAGCTCGCCGACCTCAAGCCGTACTTCGACTTCGCGATCAACGAGCAGTGCTTCCAGTTCAAGGAGTGCAACTTCCCGGCGCCTGGGCTTCCGGACTGGACGGCCTCGGGCAAGGCCGTCTTCAACGTGGAATACAAGTCCTCAGCGCTGAACTGCACGCTGGCCGCCAGCTATCAGATCAGCTCGATACTCAAGACCGTCGACCTCTTCGACCAGCCATGGACGCCGTGCGCATAACTCCGCCCACCCTGTCATCGAGCAATCAGAACCGCCAGTTACGCGCGGCGGCTGACCTGCTGCGAATCTCGCGCACTACGCTGGTCCGCCTGTTGGAGACCGGTGCGATCCCATTCGAGAAGCCCAGCCATCATCGCAAGGTACGGCTCGATGACCTCCTGGAATATCGCAGGCGACAGCGGAGTCAAGCTGAGCTCGCGTTCGCGGACATGGTCGCCGACACAGAGCGCCTGAGCCTGTACGACGCCGATCCCGCCGAGGTGAAAGCGGC
>DASQIW010000261.1:0-2594 GCA_035631375.1 Streptosporangiaceae bacterium | reverse complement strand
GGGATGCGCGCGCTCGGATCACGTGATCCGGCTACGTTCTGCTACGACGTCGGCGAGGGGGGCTGCCCTTGGCCAGAAGACACCTGCGACCACGATGCGCGGCAGGCGGGCAGAAGCGGCCCGCTCGCGGAGATCACCGACCGCGCTGTCGGCCGCAGTGAGTTCGTAGCGCCATCGAGCCGCGCCGGAAGCGGTGACCGCCAACATCACCTCCGTGAACCGGCCGGTCACCGTAGCGCTCCCGCCCGCGAGCCAGGTATACGTCCTGTCGGCGAGCGATCTCAGCGGCGCTGGCATGTAACCGGCAGGCGGGCAAGCCCAGGCACCCAGAACGCCGGACGACGGCAGCGATGGCCATCGTCTCGGCCCGGTCGTTGGGATCCGGCCGGCGGCGGTGACCGCATACGTGCATCGCCACGGCCGAGCCTTAGATCCGCCAGCTGATGACGTGGAGTGCGGTCGTCAACCAGCACGGGGCCGCGGTCAACCAAAGCCTCGGCCACCGGGTCTGCGGCCACTCCCGTCGTTCAAATCCCGTCGAACCCGCGCTCCAGTTGACTGCTGGTTAATCCGTTGCCGGCTGAGCCGCGCGCCTTGTTAGATGCCGTGGTGAGGATCGAGCAGTTCGACGGTCAGGCGCAGGCCGAGCGGGTGCGCGACTGCTTCGGCATCGCCGAAGCGTGCTGGCCGGTGGACCAGCCGGGCCTGCCCGGCTGGTCGCTCGGCGCGTTCACTGCCAAGTGGGCCTACGGCTTCGATTCCAATCCCCGCGAGACGTGGATCGGTACAGATGGGTCCGGCGAGCCGGTGGGCTGCTATCTGCTGGCCTTACCGGCCCGGGAGAATGTGTCCATGGCCAGCGTCGTGGTGAAGGTCCGGCCTGACGCGCGGCGGGCGGGAGCCGGCCGCGCACTGCTGCGTCACTGCGCCGAGCGGGCCCGGCGCGCGGGCCGCACGCGACTCGAAGGCTCCGCATGGGACGCGTCGTCAGGCGCGGCGTTCGCCGCCGCGGCGGGCGCGATCGCAGGCATTCCCGAGGTGACCAGGGTCCTGACCCTTAATGACGATGTTCGCGGCAGGCTGCCGGGATTGCGCGCGGAAGCGGAGGCGCACGCGGCCGATTACTCGCTACTGTACTGGCTCGGTCCGACGCCGGATGACCTCATCGGGCCGGTGACGCGGGTGCACGCCGCGATGGCGGATGCGCCGCGGGACGCTGACGTAGAGCACGCGACCTGGGATGCTGACCAGATCAGGCGGGCCGAGCAGCTGCTGGCCAGCCACGGCGCCGTGTCCTACACGGTCGCGGCCCGGCACCGGCCGACAACCGACATAAGCGCGGTAACCGAGCTGCTCACCGACCCCGGCACGCCCGGCTGGGGCTTCCAGCAGATCACTGCTGTCCGCGCCGATCACCGGGGCCACCGGCTTGGCCTCCTCGTCAAGGTGGCGATGCTGGAGTGGCTCGGCGATGCCGAGCCTGGAATCGGCCGCATCATCACCGGCAACGCCGGAGCCAACGAGCACATGGTCGCCATCAATGCCCGGCTGGGCTTCGAGGTCGCCGGGGTGTCGAGATCGTGGTACGTCGATCTCGGCGGCGAAAGCCTTGAGTGAGACACCGAACGCCGCCCGCACGGTGACCGGCCACGGGTCCGGTAGCCGCCAGATCCAGCGATCTCGTGCTCCTGGCGAATCGTGCGGCTCACCCTGGGCTTGGGCTTCTCCTCGCAGGGCTTCCTCGCAGAAGTAGCCGGTCGTGGACGGGAGCCAGAACACAGGCAGCCAGATCATCTCAATGGCTGCTCTGGGCGGACAAACGGCCTGCCAGCACGGAAGATGTCCTTGCCCGCATGAGATCCCTGAATCGCCCTTACCAACCCGATTACCGCGGCAAGAACCCCGGCTCCTGGCCAGACGTACCACGTCGGCTACCTCCATACCGCTCTCCCGCACGAGCCACCCGACCGTAAGGCGCGATGCTGATGACGGCGCACCTCCACCAGCGCGGCCGAGCAGCTGGCGCCGCCGTCACGACCTCTTGGCGACGATCTCCACGAGATTTCCGCCGGGCTCGCGCAGCAGGGCGTCGTGGTCGTTGCTGGCCGTCTCGTGCGACCGCCCGTCGGCAGCCGTCAGCTCCCGGAACGCTTCGTCGACCTCGCCAGTCCACACCACTACTACGTTCGCGGGGATGCCCTGTGTCGGCTCAACCTCGTACCCGCCAGGTCGCCTCGACCGTTCGACGGGTCGCAGGGCATCGGCGCACGCGCGCACGAGGTCGGCCTCCGAGTGAGCGTAGCGCGCAGATCATCCAGCTCGGGCGCGCCCGTTTGGGATGCGGCCGGCGACCGCCAGCCATGCAGAACGGCGGGACTGCGCGCGGGCTGCCACTGCGAGTCGACCACACTGTGTGATCAGCATCGGGCGCGGATGTCCGGCCAGGCTGATGCTCAGGTGTCCGCGAGGCCATGCCTGGCCGGTCAAGGCCGAGGTGGGTGCTGGTCGTGGGCCGAGTCCGCTCATCAGGGCCGCTGTGGTCACGATGTGCCTCCCCGCGGCGGAAACGTGCGGTGATCAGCACAACCGGCAGG
>DASQIW010000260.1:0-2664 GCA_035631375.1 Streptosporangiaceae bacterium | reverse complement strand
GAACACAGGCCACTGATCCGACGACGTCGAGAGACGCCCAGGGTCAGGACAGGTCTCCCCGGCTTAAGGGGTGACCCGAAGTGGCTGTACCCCGCGGTGCTACGTCGTGTCGTGCCAAAGCTCTGACGAGAAGGGGTGCATTCCGCGTTCCAGGCGGTTTCCCCTCTACGTGCCACTGCGGGCACCCGCGTGTGCCATGACCGGAGGGAGGCGAGACGTGGAACCCAGTAGACCGGGCCATCAACGGCCCCTAACCCAGCCGATCTCGTTTCCCACTGGCACGCGGTAGCCACCCGCCCTGCGAGCTAGCTCCGCTGCGCTGACAAGCGCAGAGCGGATGATTGCTGCGTGCCCTCCCGAGAGCAGGGAGGAATGGCCATGACCTCGGAAGCCATGGACGCCCGCGGCGTGGTAGACGCGCGCAGCGCGGTCCTCGACCCCGAGCACGTCGGCGACATCCGCGGTGCCCTCGGCACAATCCGCCACGACGACCTCGCGCCACGGGGTCGGTCCGCCGTCCTTAAGACGCTGCTCGCCATCGTCGGCCCCGGGCTGATCGTGATGGTCGGCGACAACGACGCCGGCGCCTTCGCCACCTACGGTCAGGCAGGCCAGAACTACGGCACCCGGCTGCTGTGGACGCTGCTCTTGCTGGTGCCCGTCCTTTATGTCAACCAGGAAATGGTCGTCAGACTGGGCGCGGTGACCGGCGTCGGGCACGCGCGGCTGATCATGGAGCGGTTCGGCAAGTTCTGGGGTGCCTTCAGCGTCGTCGACCTCTTCATCCTCAATGCGCTCACGATTGTCACCGAGTTCATTGGCGTCACCCTTGCGGCCGGCTACCTGGGCCTTCCGAAGATCCCCGCGGTTCTGCTCGCCGCGGTCGTCGTGGTGGCCGCGGCGTTCACCGGCGATTTCCGGCGGTTCGAGCGGATCGCCATGGCATTCTGCGGCGCCAGCCTGCTGCTGATCCCGGTTTACTTCCTGGCTCACCCGGCTGCGTCGGAGATGACGCGCGGGTTCGTTGTCCCGCAGCTACCCGGCGGAGCAGGCGGCCTCTCGACCGTCATGCTGCTCGTGATCGGCATCGTCGGTACGACCGTCGCCCCGTGGCAGCTGTTCTTCCAGCAGAGCTACATCGTCGACAAGCGGATCACGCCGCGATTCATGAAGTACGAGAAGGCTGACCTGTGGATCGGCATCCTCACGGTCGTCGTGGGCGGTGGCGCGATCATGGGCGCGACCACGGTAGCGTTCGCGCACAGCCACCTTTTCGGGCACTTCACCGACACCGGCGGGCTCGCCACCGGCCTGCAGGCCTACGGCGGCAGGGCCGTCGGCGTGCTCTTTGCGATCGCACTGCTTGACGCGTCGATCATCGGGGCGTTCGCGGTCTCGTTGTCCACGGCATACGCCATCAGCGACGTGTTCGGCATCCATCACTCGCTGCACCGCGGCGTGCGCAGCGCCAAGGGGTTCTATTTCGTCTACGCCGCGGTGATTGCCCTCGCCGCGACCGTCGTGCTCATCCCCGGCTCCCCGCTCGGCCTGCTCACGGAGGGCGTGCAGGCGCTGGCCGGCGTGCTGCTTCCGAGCGCGAGCATCTACCTGCTCCTGCTCTGCAACGACCGCGAAGTACTCGGCCCGTGGGTCAATGGCACCAAGACGAACGCGTTCACCGGGGCAGTCGTCGCGGTCGTGGTCGCCCTGTCAGTCATCCTCACCGCTGCGGTGCTCTTCCCGGCCATCAGCGCGCACCAGATCCTGGACATCATGATCGTTTGTGGCGCAGTCGGTGTGCTGGGCGGAGCGTTCGCCGTCAGCCGGCGGCTGCGCGCCGGCGGTCCGACCGCGGAGCCGGTGGACCGCTCCGGGCGGGAGAACTGGCGGATGCCGCCGCTGCATCTGCTCCAGCGGCCCACCATGTCCACCGGGCGCAAGCTCGGCGTGGGCGCGCTGCAGGTTTACCTTGCCGTCGCGACAATCCTCGTGATCGTGAAAATCGTGGAACTCGCGATAGTCCGCTGACCGGCCTCGATGGGATCTCCGAGGCGACCGCGGGCTGGCCGACTCGGCATGCTTCGGGCGACGCAGGCCGCTGCTGGGCGGACTGGTGGCGTTCGCGGCGATGTCGGTCGCCTGCGCGCTCGCGCCGGACATCGGCGCGCTCATCGCATTCCGGTTCCTGCAGGGAGCGGCCGGCGCGGCGGGCGTCGTGCTGAGCCTGGCCATGGTGAGGGATCTCTACGAGGGCACCGAGCTGGCCCGTATCCTCGGCTCTCTCACTCTCGTCTTCGGGCTCGCGCCGGTGCTGGCGCCCGTCATCGGCGGTCAGGTGCTGCGGTTCACCAGCTGGCGCGGCGTGTTCGCCGTGCTGGCCGCCATCGGGCTGGCGCTGCTGGCCGCTAGCCGGTTCCTGCCGGAAACCCTCCCGGCAGGCCGGCGCACGGCGGAACCGTTCGGCCGGCTAGCCGCGGACTCGCGGGCACTGCTGGCCGACCGGCAATTCGCGGGGAACGCTGCGGCGGTCGGGCTCGGCACCGCAGCCCTCATTACCTATATCTCCTCGCTGCCGTTCATCGTCGAGGATGCCTACGGGCGCAGCCCGCAGCTGTTCAGTCTCGTGTTCGCGATCAACGCGCTCGGGCTCACAGCGGCCGCCCA
>DASQIW010000259.1:0-2963 GCA_035631375.1 Streptosporangiaceae bacterium | reverse complement strand
GATGGCCGCGCCGTAGCTGTTCAGGTCCCAGTCCCTGTGCCGGTAGTCCGGATTACGCCAGCTAATCGCGAAGACCTGGTGGCCCTCCGAGACCAGGAACTCCGACATGCTCCGGCCATGGGCCAGGTCGGTGATGTAGTACTTGTTGATCATCGGGGGCACGATGATCAGCGGGTACCTGCTGACCTGCTCGGTCGCCGGCGCGTACTGGATCAGCTCGAACATCTCGGTCCGGTACACCACGGAGCCGGGGGTGACCGCCAGGTCGGTGCCGACCGCGAACGCGCCCGGCTCCACCATCGACGGCACGCGTGGCGCCATGGCCAGGTCACTGACGAGGGCGCGAATGCCGCGCGCCGCCGACAGGCCGCCGGTGTCCACCAGGGACTTGATCGCGGCCGGACTGAGGAGCGGGTTGTTGCTCGGCGAGGCAGCGGCGATCAGGTTCATCAAGACGAACCGCAGCCGCTCGTCGTCGCGCCAGTCGAGGTCGGCAACGGCCAGCAGGTTCTCGGCCGCCCGGCCGCTGGCCAGGTAAGCCTGCATAGCGCGCTTGAGTAGCGGGTTCTGGCTCCAGGCCGGATCGGCGAATCGGCGGTCCTTTCGCTCGGGCCCGATCTGAGACCGGCCGCGCGCGATCCGCGCGAGTTCCGCAGCGAGGCTCGCGGCCTGCCCCGCAACCTGGTGGGGGCGCCTGGCCAGGCCGACCGCCAGCCGCAGGGTTGCCCCGTCCGGCCGGAACCGGCGCAGCACACCGAGGGCACCGTCGGCCAGCAGCAGATCGAGCGCGCCGGCCAGGTCACCGGCGGCATCAGGCAGCGTGGCTGAGGTGCGGGCCTGCCTGCCTGGGTCCGGGGTCACTGGGCTACTCCGGGAGAAGAACCCTGGCCCTGCGCGTCCACGTCCTCCGGCGGCTTGACCTCGCGGCGGAGGATCTTGCCGGTCGGCCCCTTGGGCAGGCTGGACACGAGCCAGACGTGGCGCGGATACTTGTACGCCGCCACCCGTTCCTTGACGAACTGCTGCAGTTCGACCGCGGTCGCGGTGGCGCCGGGCTTGAGCGCCACGGCTGCGCCGACTTCCTCGCCCAGTTCGGCGTGCGGTATCCCGATCACCGCCACCTCCGCGACCGCCGGGTGCTCGTGCAGCGCTTCCTCGATCTCGCGCGGGTACACGTTGTAGCCGCCGCGAATGATCATCTCTTTCTTGCGATCGACGATGAAGTAGTAGCCGTCCTCATCGACCCGGGCCAGGTCGCCGGTCCGGAACCAGCCGTCAGGGATGGCCTCCGCTGTAGCCTCCGGCTTTCCCCAGTATCCCTTCATGACGTTATGCCCGCGGATCGCGATCTCGCCCACCTCGCCGATCGGGACGTGGTCACTCGCGTCGGTAACCAGTCGCATTTCGACGCCCTCGACCGGAGTGCCGATCGAGCCGGCCTTACGCGGCATGTGCGGGTGATTGAAGGATGCGACCGGCGAGGTCTCCGACAACCCGTAGCCCTCAAGAATCATGCAGCCGAACTTCTGCTCGAAGCCGCGCAGGATCTCCACCGGCATCGCTGCGCCACCGGAGACGCACAGCCGCAGCGACGCCGTGTCGGCGGAGTCAGCTGCTGGGTGGTGAAGCATGCCCGCGTACATGGTCGGCACGCCTTCGAAGATCGTCACCTTGTCTCGCTCGATGATCTCGAGGGCCTTGGCCGGAGCGAACCGGGGCAGCAGGGTCAGCGTGCTTCCTGCCATCACGGCCGCGTTCAGGCCGCAGGTCAGGCCGAAGACATGAAAGAGCGGCAGGCAGCCCATCATGACGTCCCCGGCCCGGTTCTGGAGCAGGGTCTCCGCGGTCAGCTGCGCGTTCCGGGTCAGGCCGCCGTGCGTCAGCTGCGCGCCCTTGGGCTGGCCGGTCGTGCCGGACGTGTACAAGATGACCGCATCGTCGGTGTCATCGGCGTCGGCCGGGGCTGCCTCGGCGCTGTGGTCTGCCAGCACGGAGCTGAGGTCGACGTCATCGACCTGGATGACATCCGCGCCGGCGTCGACCGCCCCCTCGGCGGCTTCGCCGGCGAAATCCCGCCAGGCGAAGAGCAGCCGGGCACCGGAGTCCCCGAGGTAGTAGGCGACTTCCCGGCTCTTGAGCAGCGGATTCATCGGCACCACCACGGCGCCTGCCATCAGCGTGCCGTAGAAGGCGACCGGGAACGCGGGAATGTTAGGCATCATCAGCCCGACCCGGTCGCCGCGGCGCACGCCGCGGGACGTCAGCAGGCTCGCCAGCCGCCGGGCGGCCGAGCTGAGCTGCTGATAGCTGATCGACTTCTCGTCAAGCCGGATCGCGGCGTGGTCAGGCTGGCGGGCAGCCGAAAGGTCAAGGATGGAACTCAAACTGGTCATTACGCCCCCAACGCGACGCTGCGGTGAGTACGTCCAGAACTCCCAGCAGCATAAGCGTCTGCGCAGGTCACAGGCTATAGCCACAGTCTGACCTGCGCAGACGCCCGCGGAGCAGGCTTCAGCCTCCGCAGCAACAGCACGGGCTGCATCCGCAGTCACAGCCGCAGTGCGCACATGCGCTCACGCCCCACCTCCTTTCTGTGGCACAACCACGCACGACCACTCACTCTCGGCAGCATCGAGGCACTCCTCGTTGCGCTCCTTCAGGGTGAGAAGTTGCGTGCGCACGGCACTCAGTTGCCGGATCTCCGCGTCGACCTCAGCTAGTCGGCGTTCAACCAGGTCCTTGGTGTGCCCGCACGGGCACTGACCTCGATCGCGGACATCGAGGAGCTCCTTGATGTCCGCGAGCCGAAGGCCCATCTGCCGTGCCCCGCTGATGAAGCCGAGTCTCTCCGCCGCTTCCTCGCCGTACAGGCGGTAACCGGCGGCAGTCCGCGGCGGGGGAGGCAGCAAGCCGAGACGCTCGTAATACCGCAGCGTGTCGGGGCTGAGTCCAAGAGCTGCCGC
>DASQIW010000258.1:0-8419 GCA_035631375.1 Streptosporangiaceae bacterium | reverse complement strand
ACTGTGGCCACCGTCCTTCACGCGGCCCTGCTCGGATACGGCGAGGGGCGGGCTCGTCGTGCCGCGTAAGGTCGGGACTAAGGCGATTTCGGGGGAGGGCGCTATGGGCGTTATGAGCAAGCCGACGATCAGTGAGCTACGCGACCAGGTCCGCGCACCAGTAATCACCGCCGGGGATCCCGGCTATGACGAGGCACGAGCGGTCCATAACGGCACCGTCAACAAGCACCCAGAGGTAGTCATCAAGGCCGAGCAAGTAGCCGACGTGGTCGCGGGGGTGAACTTCGCGCGCGAGTCTGGCCGGGAGCTAGCCATCCGCGGCGGCGGGCACAGCGCGCCCGGCTTCGGAACCACCGAGGGCGGGGTCGTCATCGACCTGTCTCCCATGCGAACCGTGCATGTAGACCCTGCGACGCAGCGGGCCCTCGTTGGCGGGGGAGCCACCTGGGGGGACTTTAACTACGCGACGCACGCATTCGGGCTGGCAACCACCGGCGGGATCGTCTCTACCACCGGCGTGGGTGGCCTCACCCTCGGCGGCGGGATCGGATACCTGGCCCGGCCGTACGGCCTGAGCATCGACAATCTGCGCTCGGCCGAAGTGGTCACCGCCGACGGCCAGATTCTGCAGGCCAGCGCAGACGATAACGCCGACCTGTTCTGGGGCCTGCGCGGGGGCGGCGGCAACTTCGGCGCCGTGACCTCGTTTGAGTTCCAGCTGCACCCGGTCAACGACATCTACGCCGGACTCTTCTTCTACGAGCTTGAGTCCGTGCCAGACCTTATGCGGTTCTTCAACACGTTCATCCGTGAGGCGCCGGAGGCTTACGGCGCCTTCCCAGCGTTCCAGATCGCCCCGCCACTGCCGTTCATCCCGGAGGATCGTGTCGGGGACACGTTCTGCATGGCCATCGTGCACTGGGCCGGGCCGCTCGAGGAGGGCGAGAAGGCCATGGAGCCGTTCCGGTCGATCGCACCGGTCGTAGCCGAGATGACTGGCCCGATGCCGTATCCGGCTCTCAACGCGACATTCGATGCCTTCTTCCCCAAGGGCATTCGCAGCTACTGGAAGGGCAGCTTCGTCACCGAGCTGACCGATGAAGCCATTGAGCAGCACGCCATCCATGGCGCCCAGGTCCCGGAAATGAGCGCCACGATGCACCTGTATCCGGTCAACGGCGCGTGCCACCGCGTCGGGGCCGACGACACTGCGTACGCCTACCGGGACGCGACCTTCGCGCAGGTCATCGTCTGCGCCTGGCAGGACCCGGCACTCGACGACGATCGAATCCGGTGGGTGCGCGAGTACTACGACGCCACGGCGCCGTACGCGCAGCCAGGCGGCTACGTCAACTTCATGGCCGACGACGACAGCGGCCGGGTCCATGACAACTACCGCGGCCACTACGACCAGCTCGCCACCATCAAGGGGCACTACGACCCAGGCAACCTGTTCCACCTCAACCAGAACATCCGGCCAGCCAGCTGAGGCTGGCTCGTCCGGCAGGAGCTTGATCATCGCCCGCTAGCTCACCATTGGCTAGCGGGCGGTCCCTTCTCGCGGGGGAGTTAGCCTCGCCGGCACGCCCGGGGTGTAGACAGGTCCACCAGCCTTCCTTATAGTCGATATGACTATAACTGGAGGGCGGCGAGTTGGCAGGCCTGGCTCATCTTCTGGCGCCGCTGAATGTTGCGCTGTTCACGCTAGGCAACGATCGCGTGAGCGTGGCCGAG
This sequence comes from Streptosporangiaceae bacterium, assembly GCA_035631375.1. Lineage (GTDB taxonomy): Bacteria > Actinomycetota > Actinomycetes > Streptosporangiales > Streptosporangiaceae > JAJYUU01. The sequence continues at coordinate 6,685 of DASQIW010000258.1, read as the reverse complement.
CTGCTCGGGTTCGTGACCGGTGCGGCGAGCGTGTGGCTGACGGTGCTGACCCGGATCAGCAACTTCCCGGTAGGGATCGCGAACAGCGCATTCTTCCTGGCTCTGTTCCTGTCCGCGCGACTGTTCGCCGACTCGGGCCTGCAGGTGGTGTACATCGTGCTCGGGTTGGCCGGGTGGTGGCAGTGGCTGCATGGTGGCCCGGACCACACCCGGCTGACGGTGGACAGGGCGGGCTGGCCGCTGCTGGCCTGCTGCGTGGCGTTCGTAGCCCTCGGAACTTGGGGGTTGACGGTGCTGCTCGACGACGCACAGGACATCGCGCCGTTCTGGGACGCCCTGACCACCGCGCTGTCACTGGTTGCGCAGTTCCTGCTGAACGGGAAGCGGATCGAGAACTGGGCGTTCTGGATCGCGGCCGACGTGGTCTACATTCCGCTGTACGTGGTCAAGCGGCTTGACCTGACCGCGATCGTATACGTGCTGTTCCTGGGGTTGAGTGTCGCTGGCGTCCGCGCCTGGCGGCGCGCGCTACGGCCGGGCAGCGTGGTCGCGGCGAGCGAGCAGCGGGTCGCGGTGTCAGACGGAGGCGTGCGATGACGGCCACGTTCCCTCATGGTTTGGTTGTCGGGAAGTTCTACCCGCCGCACCGCGGACACCAGTATCTGATCGAGCGGGCCGCGGCCTTGTGCGCGCGCGTCACTGTGCTGGTGATGGCGGCTGGGTCCGAGACGCTGGCTCTGGCTGACCGGGTCGCGTGGCTGCAGGCGAGTTGCGGACCCCTTCCGACAGTGACGGTGGCCGGGGTGCGTTGCGATGTTCCGGTTGACTTCTGCAGCAAGGCGATCTGGGCTGCGCAGCTAGCCGTGATGCGTGCCGCTTTGGAAGGGAACGGGCTGCCGCCGGTCGATGCCGTCGTCAGCAGCGAACCGTATGGGGATGAGCTAGCGGCCCGGTTCGGGGCGAAGCACGTCTGCATCGATTCTGGGAGGGTGACGGTGCCCGTGTCGGCCAGCCAGATTCGCATCGACCTGGCCGGCAGCTGGAATGACTTGCTCGCCCCGGTGCGCGCCGGGCTCTCCGCGCGGGTCGTCCTACTGGGCGCGGAGTCGACGGGCACGTCGACTATCGCGGAGTCACTTGCCGAGGCATACCGGCGCCGGGGCGGCGTCTGGGCGCGCACCCGTTGTGTTGCTGAGGCGGGTCGAGACTACACGCTCACCAAGTGGCAGCAGGCCCGCGCGGAAGCCGCGGCATCACAGCGCCCTGACCTGCCGCTGGACGCGGTGGACTGGACACCGGCCGACTTCGACGCGGTCGCAACCGAGCAGACCCGGCGGGAGAACGATGCGGCTGCTTCCGGATCGCCGCTGCTGGTCTGTGACACCGACGCGTTCGCGACCTCGCTGTGGGAGCGCCGCTACCTGCATGGACGCGCCCGCGGGCCGCAGCCATGGGCGACGACGGGCTTGCCGCGCCACGACGTGTACCTGCTGACCAGCCATGAGGGCGTGCCCTGGCAGGACGACGGGCTGCGCGAGGGAGACCTGAGGGTTCGTGCAGAGATGACTGAGTGGTTCGCCCGCGCGTTGACCGCGGCCGGCCACTCGTGGGTGCTGCTCACTGGCAGTCTCGCCGAGCGGCTGGCGCTGGCGGTACGGGTCACCGACGAGATACTGGCGCGCCGGGCCGCCTTCGGGCCGGCCATCACCGATGCAGCGATGGCGGAAGACGAGGGAGCGCGATGAGCACGGCAGGGGAGAGGTCGGGCGAGCAGGAGTTCCTGCGCGCCTATGAGCCGGGGGAGTTCCCGCCGTTCGCGGTGACGGTGGACTTGGCCGTGTTCACGATCCGCGCCGGTGTGCTGGCAGTGCTGCTGGTGCAGCGCCGCGACCATCCCTACCGAGGCTACTGGGCGCTGCCGGGCGGGTTTGTGCGGGCCAGCGAGAGCACAGGTGACGCGGCGCTGCGGGAACTAGCCGAGGAAACTGGCGTCACCACGTTCACCGGCCACCTCGAGCAGCTGCGCACCTATTCCGACCCGGACCGCGACCCGCGGATGCGGGTGGTGTCGGTCGCTCACGTCGCGCTCGCTCCTGAGTTGCCTGACCCGCGCCCGGGCGGGGACGCCGAAGCTGCCCGATGGTGGCCAGTCGAGGACCTTGGACTGGAACAGGGCGGCCCGGATGCCCCGGCGCTGGCCTTCGACCACCCGCTCATCCTCGCCGACGCGGTTGAGCGCGTCCGGTCAAAGCTCGAGTACACGACGCTCGCGGCAAGTTTCGTCGAGGAACCGTTCACCCTCGCCGACTTGCGCCGTGTGTACGCGGCAGTGTGGGGCACCGCCCCGGACCTCGGGAACTTCCGCCGCAAGGTACTGAGTACCGACGGGTTCGTCGTCGAGGCGCAGCGGTCACCGCAAGCCGCAGCCGGCCAGGCCGGGGGGAGGCCGCCGCTGCTGTACCGGCGCGGCGACGCAGTCGTCATGTACCCGGCCATGCTCCGGCCGCAGGAGGAGATCCGCCATGAATGACGAGGCCACGCGGATGGTTCGTGCCGCCTACACTGCCGAGACGGTGACCGTCTACCAGGCATACGCACCGCAGATCGCAGACGCCGCTGTGCGGGCCGGCACGTTCGTGCCGCCATTCGGCCGGCACAGGATGACCTGGATCAAGCCGTCCTTCGGCTGGATGATGCACCGGTGCGGCTGGGCCACCAAGCCCGGTCAGGAACGCGTACTGGCGATCGAGGTCACTCGGGACGGGTTCGAGTGGGCGCTGGCGCACTCGTGCCTGAGCCACTTCGAGCCCGCCACGCATGACAGCCCGGTGGCATGGGAGGTGATGCGGGATGCCTCCCCGGTCCGCGTCCAGTGGGACCCTGACCGCTCGCTGGCCGGAGAACGGCTTGCCCGCCGGGCGATCCAGGTCGGTCTGTCCGGCGAGGCCGTGCGCCGCTACTGCGACGAGTGGATCCGCTCCATCACCGACATCACTGCGACGGTGCGCGAGGCCGGCGAACTGGTTGCCGCCGGCCGGGTCGCGGACGCGGGCGGGGAACTGCCAGACGAGCGGGCCTACCCGCTGAGTCCGGCGCTGGCCAGGCGGATCGGCGCCGAGAGATGACGGCGCCGCGTGACCGGTACCGCGGCTGCCTGCTCGGCGGCGCGGTAGGTGACGCACTCGGCGCCGGAATCGAGTTCGAATCCCTGGCTGAGATCCGTCATAACCACGGGCCGTCCGGGATCAGGGGGTACGTACCCGCATACGGCAGGACCGGGGCGATCACCGACGACACTCAGATGACCCTGTTTACCGCAGAAGGGCTGCTCTGCGACCAGCTGAGGCCGGAAAGCAGTCGCGACCCGGTTGCAGCGATCTGGCGCGCATACCAGCGCTGGCTGAGCACTCAATATGGAGAGCCATCCAGCGGCTGGCTGAGCAGCCAGGAGTTCCTCCATCACGGGCGCGCTCCCGGCATGACGTGCCTCAGCGCTCTGCACGCCGGGCATCCCGGCACAGTCAGCCAGCCGGTCAATAACAGCAAGGGCTGCGGCGGGGTGATGCGCGTCGCGCCTGCCGGGCTCGCGGGCGGCGACCCTTTCACGCTCGGCTGCCAGGCCGCGGCTCTCACTCACGGCCATCCCAGCGGCTACTTGGCCGCCGGAGCACTCGCGCTGATGGTCAGCGACCTGATACTCGGCTGCGATCTGCGCGGCGCGGCCGCCGCCGCGATCACCAGGCTCCAGCAAGCCGACGGGAGCGAGGAAGTGGCCACCGCGCTGGTCGCCGCGGTACGTGCCGCCGAACTTGGGCCGCTGAGCGCCGATGCGATCGGTGTACTCGGCCAGGGGTGGACGGGCGAGGAAGCCCTTGCCATCGCCACCCATTGCGCGCTTACCGCCGAGGGCTTCCGGTCAGGAGTGCTGCACGCGGTCAACCACGATGGCGACAGCGACAGTACCGGTGCGATCTGTGGCAACCTGCTCGGCGCTGCGCTCGGCGCAGATGCCATCGATGGCGACCTGCTCGCGCAGCTGGAAGGTGGCGACGTTATCACCCGGGTCGCCGACGATCTTCACGACGTGTTCGCCGCTGGCCAGCCTCCGGACGGCCAGCGGTATGGCGCCGTGAGCGATGGAGCGGGCAGGTGAGCTTCGTAACGCCGCAAGATCCGGACTACCTGCGCGTCAAGCGGATCAAACAGGGCCGGTCCCTTGTGGACCCCGTCTACGGCGTCTTCATGGAACGTTTCCGTGAGCGATACGGGGTCTCCCCGCTGGCAGTCCTCCCGGACATCGCCAGCCGACCGCGGGGAGAGGGCACGACGCCGCGTCTCGGCGTTGTCCTCGAACGCACCGACCAGTACCGCGCGTTTGTCCGGGGACCGTTCAGGCCCGATAAGCACAGGCAGCGGGCGGTGGCCGTCCTGTTCACGGAGTCGGTGCGGGAGGCGGATCTGCCTGCCATGTTCGGGTTTCCCCGTAGCCAGCGGCACGCCAGAGTGCGCGCGGACGAGATCTTCGTGTATTTCGAGGACTTCGAGCGTGCCGCCAAGTGGGAAGTGCACGACCTGGTAACCGCCAGCGAACTTGAGGACTTCACGGCCGGCCTGGCCATAGGGGATCAGTTCTGGTGCATCCAGCGGTTCGCGGGGCCGCCGATCGTGTTCGTCCACACGGACAAGCAAGCGCGGACGCTCATGGCATCTGCGCTGCCGGTGACCTGGGCTGACACCTATTTTGAGTTTGCCAAGCGTCACGATGAGTTCGGCTATCTCGCCAGGTCCGAGATAGCCATCCAGGTGGATAGCAAAGAGAATTTTGAGGCCAACTATTCAGGCAATTGGTACTACTACTTCAAGTAAATCGGTCGCGCTGCCTGCTGGGGTTGCGGCATGCGCCCAGGGCTGCTGGCCGTCATTCGCCTGGTATCGCCGGCGTTATCGGTCGCAGGTAGTCCGCCATGCCCTCGTGGCCGAAATGCTGGGCCCAGCCGAGCGGCGTGGAGTCGAACCGGCCGTCGCGGATGCCAGGATCAGCGCCGAGCCCGACGAGCATGCGGGCCGCGTCGATCTCGCCAGCGCCCGCGGCAGCGTGCAGCGCGGTTTCCCACTGCTGCTCCACCGGGGCGTCTGTCCTGGCGCGCGCGTTCACATCCCAGCCGAGCTCGGCCAGCAGCGGGACTGCGTGCCAGGCGCGCCGTCCCGCTGCCCAGACGATCAGCCCAGGACGCTCAGCGCGGGCCCGACCGGCGTGCGCGCGGAGCTGTTCAGCGGTGCGCCGGTCGCCCGCCAGCGCCGCGGAGATGAGGCCGTCTGCGCCATCGGTCGCGGGCCGCGGCACGCCGCCGTGCTCGACTAGCCAGTCCAGCACCGTCCAGCAGCCGCAGACCGCAGCCAGCTCAGCTGGTGTCCTGCCGTCAGCTGCGTTGGCGCACTGCACGATCCTTTCCTCTTGCGGCTCGAACGGGGTCCGGACGTCGGCACCGTGCTCGGCGAGCAGCCGCACCCGGTCGCGCATATCGTGGATGACCGCCCACTGCAGCTGCCCCCTGATCAGATCGGCGGGGGACTCGGCCCGCCCGCCAAGGCGCGCTCGCCACGGCTCGCCATTACCCGTCCCCAGCCCGAAGTCGAACAGCAGCGCCAGGTGACTGTCATCGCTGCCGAACTGCCGGTTATACAGGCCCTGCCCGTCGTTAGCGTCCGCGCCGGCAGCGAGCAGCGTCCTGGCCAGTGCCATGCCGTGCGGGTGATGCGGCTGGTCGCCCTCCCCGTTGCCCAGCGCCCCGGTCAGAGCGGTGAATGGGGGGATCAGCCCGTGCCAGAGGTACCCCGCGTTGGCGTCGGCGCCGTGGTCGAGCAGCAGGCGGGCCGACCTGACGGTCGCGTCCTCGGTGATCGCCGGGTCGTGCCGGGCGTAGGCGAGGTACAGGATCGGCTCCCAGCGGTACGGTCCTCCCTCCGCGGTCGCCAGCGCTGGGTCGTGGTGAAGGAGCGCCTCGAGCGCGGCAGCGTCGGCCGCCGCGGCTGCCGCATGGACCGATGCCCGGGTGATCTCCGGATGCTCGGTGAGCAGCCGCGCGGCGCGGTGCCAGCGGGAGGCGGAGTCGTCGCCGCCGTAGCGAAGGCAGGCCAGCGTGAGGAACTCGTCCGCGAACTGGCCGGTGTCGGCGCTCTCCACCTCGTCCGGTGCCCTGCGGTAGTGCTCGATGGCCGTGACGTGCTGCCGGAGTGCGGCCCATGAGGCGAACCCGTAGTGGCGCGCCACGACGAACTGCGCGCCCGCCAGGGACACCGCGTGCGGGCCGTCGGGGTGGTGGGCACCCACCAGATCCAGAGCGCCTTGCAGGCCAGCCCGGCTCAGGTCACGGACGTCCTTCGCCTGCTTGCGCAGCTGCTCGAAGCTCGGATCGTCGGGAAGACGTGCGGTCGCCACTGCGACCTCCTTTCGCCGCCTGCGGTCCGCTACGTCAGGCCGAAAGGAGGCCTGATGGCCATGCCGTTGAGAAGTCACCCCCGGGTGGGCTCAGCCCTGTCCGCGGACCGGAGGCGTCCCGTACGCCTGCGGTCACTATAACCTCGCGTGGCTGACGGCGTGCGCTGAGCAAAGTCAGCTGCACCCGCTGGCGCTGCCGCCTGTAATGGCTCAGCCGCGCGACATTATCTGCTGGTTCGCTCCGCG
>DASQIW010000257.1:0-12130 GCA_035631375.1 Streptosporangiaceae bacterium | reverse complement strand
TATCAGTACTACACGCGATTCCAGCCCGAGGACGACAACAGGTTCTGGTTCCACAACGCGATGCACTTCCCCGAGCCGGTACCCGCGTTCGACACGATAACGTCGGAGGTCCCGTACACCGCGATCGGCGCGAACACCGCGCGGCTGTTCGTGTTCCCGACCACGATGGGCATCGAGCACCGGATCGTGAACGGCCGCGTCTACATCACCGCCATCCCGGTCCTCGATCCGGCCGAGATCGAGCAGCGGCTCGCGACGTTCCAGCAGCGGGCCGGGCACTACTACGAGAACTGGGACAGCCTGTACGAGGGCTGGAAGGCCAAGATGGCCGGGCTGATCGGTGAGATCGAAGCCATCAAGGTGCCTGAGCTGCCCGCGATCGAGGACGCGGACGTCGTCTTCAACAACGTCGGCATCGCGCAGAACCACTACCTCCGCGAGAACTTCCACCGCTGCGTCGACCTGTTCTCCAAGGCCTGGCACCACCACACCGAGATGCTCATGCTCGGCTATGGCGCCTACGTGGTGTTCTTCGAGTTCTGCAAGCAGGCCTTCCCCGAGATCCCGGATCAGATGGTCGCGCGAATGTGTGCGGGCATCGAGGTCATCATGTACCGCCCTGACGACGAGCTGAAGCGGCTCGCCCGGGTCGCGGTCGAGCAGCACGTCGACGACCTGCTCACCGAGGGCTGCAACGCCGACGAGGTGCTGGCCGCGATGGCCGAGCGAGGCGAGGGCGGGCAGCGCTGGCTCGCGGCCCTGGCCGAGGCCCGCACGCCCTGGTTCCACGTGTCGACCGGAGACGGTTTCTACCATCACCACCGCAGCTGGAACGAGGATCTGACGGTGCCGTTTACGGCGCTGCCGCGGTACGTGCGGCTGGTACGCGACGGCGAGTCGCTGGAACGCCCCACCGACCAGCTCAAGGCGGAGCGTGAGCGGATCGCAGCGGACTACCGTGCGCTGCTGACCAGCGAGGAGGAGCGCGCCGCTTTCGATCAGATGCTGGGCCTGGCCCGGCTGGTCTTCCCGTTCGTGGAGGATCACAAGTTCTACTGCGAGCACTGGTTCACCACCCAGTTCTTCGCCAAGATCCGCGAGTTCGGCGACCTGCTGGTCCGCCAGGGCGTGCTCGCCGAGACCGAGGACATCTTCCAGCTGCACCACAGCGAGATCGACATGGCGCTGGCAGACGTCATGCTGGCCTGGTCGGCAGGCTCGCAGCCGCTCGGCAGCCGCCACTTCGGCCCGATCATCGCCGAGCGCAAGCGGATGCTCGAGGTGCTCAAGGGCTGGTCACCGCCGGCGGCGCTGGGGCCTGTGCCTGAGGCGCTCAACGACCCGGCCGTGCGGATGCTCTGGGGTATCACCGCCGAGACGCTCGCCACCTGGGCCGCGGCTGAGGGCGACGACGGCCAGGAAGTCCACGGCTACGCGGCATCACCGGGCGTAGTGGAGGGCATCGCCCGGGTGCTGACCAGCGTGAACGAGATCGGTCAGGTCCAGGACGGGGAGATCCTCGTCTGCGCGGTGACGGCGCCGAGCTGGGCGCCGGTCTTCGGCAAGATCAAGGCTGCGGTGTCGGACATCGGCGGGGCGATGTCGCACGCCGCGATCGTGGCCCGCGAGTACGGCATGCCGGCGGTCGTCGGCACCGGGCACGCAACCAGGCGGATCAAGACCGGGCAGCTGGTGCGCGTCGACGGGGACCGCGGCGTGGTCCGCATCCTGGGCTGAGCGTGGCTCCGGGCGGCCTGGTCTGCACGCTGCGCGCGGTCGGCGCCGCCGATCGCGAAGTCGCGGGCGGCAAGGGCGCCAGCCTCGGCGAGCTGCACCGGGCGGGTCTGCCAGTACCGCCTGGTTTCGTGGTCGCCGTGCCGGCGTTCCACCGCGCGATGCGGGCGGCCGATCCCGCTGGCGCGATCGAGGCCGACATTGCCGCGCTGACCGGCCTCGACATCGCTGCCATCGAGCGCGCGACCGCGGACATCCGCGCCCGGATTGTCGCGGCGCCGCTGCCAGCAGAGGTGGCCGCGGCCGTCTCGATCGCTTATGAGGCGCTCGGGACAGACGTTCCGGTGGCAGTGCGCTCGAGCGCCGTCGGCGAGGACGCCGCGGAAGCGAGCTTCGCTGGCCTGCAGGACACCTATCTGTGGGTCCGCGGTGCTGTCGCGGTGCTCGATCACGTACGCCGGTGCTGGGCGAGCCTATACAACGCCGAGGCGGTGAGCTACCGGCTCCGGCAGAGCATGCCCGAGCACGATGTCGCGATGGCCGTCGTGGTGCAGCAGATGGTTGATCCCCGGTCGGCAGGGGTCATGTTCACCTGCAGCCCGACGACGGGTGACCGGTCGGTGGTCGCCATCGAGGGCAGCTGGGGGCTCGGCTCGGTGCTGGTGGGAGGCGAGGTCACACCTGACTCGTTCGTCGTCAGCAAGGTCACCGGCGAGATCGTCCGGCGCGTCGTAGCCGAAAAACTGCGGCTCCACCGCATGGCACCAGAGGGGTCTGGCACGACTGTCGCCGAGGTCCCGGCGGAACTGCGCTCGCGGCCGTGCCTGAGCGATGAGGAAGTCCGGGCACTGGCCCGGCTCGGCGCCCGGGTGGAGCGGCACTACGGCACGCCGCAGGACATCGAGTGGGCGGTGACCGGCGAGGAGATCGTGCTGCTGCAAAGCCGGGCAGAAACCGTCTGGTCGTCTCGGACGGGCGAGCCCCTGGCCCGCCCGAAGGCCCGGCCGATGGACCACGTGTTCGAGCAGCTCAGCCGTCCTGTGCTGACCCGCGGGGACGACTGACGTGGACCTGACCAGCGAGGATGTCCGGGATATCCTGCAACTGCTCGACGGCCTGCCGTACCGCGAGATGACGCTGGAGACCGCGAGTTTCCGGCTGTCGCTGCGGCGCAGCGCTGACGGCGGCTGGACGCAGGCGACCGAGGTGCTGGCTGAGCCGGCCGGGCCGGCGGTGCTGGCTGAGCCGGCCGGGCCGGCGGTGCTGGCTGAGCCCGCCGCCACGACGACGGCGCCGAGCGAGCCCGCTCCGGACGCGGCCGCGGAGGGACTCGTCGACGTGCGGGCCCCGCTGCTCGGCACCTTCTACCGCGCGCCGCGGCCCGGCGCGCCGCCTTTCGTGACGGTCGGCAGCGAAGTCGAGCCGGACACAGTGGTCTGCATCATCGAGACCATGAAGCTGATGAACTCGGTGACGGCGGGCGTCACTGGCGCGGTCGCGGAGATTCTCGCGGAGAACGCGCAATTCGCGGGGCAGGGCACGGTGCTCATGCGCGTCAGGCCGACCGGGGAACAGCAGTGATCCTGCGCCGCATCCTCATCGCGAACCGCGGCGAGATCGCCGCCCGCATCCTGCGCACGTGCCGCCAGCTCGGGATCGAGGCCGTGCTCGCCGCCTCCGACGCCGACTGCGACTCGATGCCCGCGCGGCTCGCCGACTCGGTCATCAGGCTTGGCCCGGCTGCGGCCGTTGACAGCTATCTCAGCGTCGACGCCGTCGTGGCGGCCGCACGCGCGGCGGGCGCGGACGCCATCCATCCTGGCTACGGGTTCCTGTCCGAGAACCCGGCACTCGCCCGCGCCTGCGAGGCCGCGGGCATTGTCTTCATCGGCCCGACCGGATCACAGCTCGAGGCGGTCGGTGACAAGCTGACGGCCCGTGCGCACGCCACGGCGGCAGGACTGCCGGTGGCCGCGGGCGGCGAGGTGGCCGGCGTCGCTGAGGCCGCGGATCTCGCCGCCGCGATAGGCTTCCCTGTCCTCGTCAAGGCAGTGGGCGGAGGTGGCGGCCGCGGGCTGCGGCCCGTTCGTCAAGCGGACGCGCTGGCCGGCACGGTCACGATGGCGATGGCCGAGGCCGCCGCGGCCTTCGGCGATCCGCGTGTCTACCTCGAGCGCTACCTGCCGTCTGGCCGGCACGTCGAGGTTCAGCTGCTCGGCGACGGCGACAGCGTCATCCACCTCGGTGACCGGGACTGCTCGGTGCAGCGGCGGTACCAGAAACTGATCGAGGAGGCGCCCGCGCCCCTGCTCGATGATGACCTCCGCACGGCGATCAGGAACGCCGCGGTGAACTTCGGCCGCCACCTGAGCTATCGCGGCGCTGGCACGGTCGAGTTCCTGGTCGATCCGGCCCGCAGGGCGTTTTACTTCCTGGAGATGAATGCCCGGATCCAGGTCGAGCACCCTGTCACCGAGGCCATCAGCGGTATCGATATCGTCGCGGAGCAGATCTGGATCGCTGAGGGCAACTCCCTGCGCTTCGATCAGGACGACGTCGCGCTGTCTGGGCACGCGATCGAGTGCCGCATCAACGCCGAGGACTGGGCCGACGGCTTCCGTCCGAGCCCTGGCACGGTCACGACGGCCGTCGTTCCCGTCGGCCCGGGCATCCGGGTCGACACGCACGTCCAGCCCGGCTCGGCGGTGCCGCCGTGGTATGACTCGCTGCTGGCCAAGCTGATCGTCAGCGGGCGGGACCGGGCCGAGGCGCTCGCCCGGCTGCGCGGGGCGCTCGCCCGGTGTGACATTGGCGGGGTGGCAACCACGATCGGGCTGCACGAGAAGCTGACCGCCAGCACCGAGTTCGAGGCGGGCGGCGTCGATACCGGGTTCCTGGAACGGTGGCTGTATTCACATGGCTGACATCCAGCTCGTCGACGTATCGCTCAGGGACGGCAATCAGAGCCTGTGGGGCGCCACCGGATTGCGGACCGCGCACATCGTGCAGATCGCGCCGCTGCTGGACCGCGTCGGCTTCCGGGCACTGGACTTCACCTCCAGCACGCACATGGGCGTGGCCGTGCGCACCCATCGCGAGGACCCGTGGGAGCGCATCCGGCTGACCCACGAGGCCATGCCGCACACGCCACTGCAGTTCATCGGCTCCGGGCTGCGATTCATCTCCTGGGAACCCGTGCATCAGGACCTGATCCGGCTTGCCTACCGCCGGCTGGTCGCCGCGGGCATGCAGCGATTCGTCGTGCTCGACCCGATGCACGACATGACCGCGATGCTGCAGTCGGCCCGCGACGTCAAGGCGGCAGGCGGCACCGAGGTCATCGGGGCGCTCACCTACACCATCAGCGCGGTGCACGACGACGCGTTCTACGCCGGCCTGGCCGCGCAGATGGCCGCGTCGCCGGACTTCGACCGGGTCTACGTCAAGGACCCGGCAGGGCTGCTGACCCCCGAGCGGGCGCGCACTCTGTTTCCCGCCGTGCGGACGGCCCTGGCCGGGCGGCTGCCGCTGGAACTGCACTCGCACTGCACGATCGGACTGTCGCCGCTGACCTACCTGGCCGCCGCCGACCTGGGGGTCGATGTGCTGCAGGTGGCGTGCGGGCCGCTGGCGAACGGGACGTCGCTGCCTAATGCCGAGCGCGTGGTGGCCAACCTGCGCGAGCTGGGTCACACCGTCGACGTGGACGACCGGCTCCTTTCCGCCGCGTCCGGCTATTTCGCCATGCTGGCTGCGGCCGAGGGACTGCCGCCCGGTTTGCCGCAGGAATACGACGCGTCGTTCCTCCGCCACCAGATGGCCGGCGGCGTGGTCACGACGCTTCGCCGCCAGCTCAGCGAGCTGGGACTGTCGGAGAAGTTCGACGCGGTGCTGGCGGAAGTATCGAGGGTGCGCGCCGAGCTCGGCTACCCCATCATGGTCACGCCCTTCCCGCAGATGGTCTGCGGCCAGGCGCTGGTCAACGTGCTGGGCACGGAGCGCTACAGCAACGTGCCCGATCAGACGATCCTGTACGTGCTCGGCAAGTTCGGTCGTCCGACGGCGCCCGTGGACCAGGCGATCCTCGACCGCATCCATCAGCTTCCGAGAACCAGGGAGCTGATGGCCCAGCCGCCGCCCGCGCCGCCGGAGGAGCTGCGGAAGAAGCTGCCGCGCGGCATCTCCGACGAGGAATTCCTGCTCCGGGCCACCATGCCGGCCGGCGAGGTCGACGCGATGCTGGCGGCCGGCCCGGCCCGTCGGCGGTACAACCCGGAGCTCAAGCCCGTGCTCGACCTTCTTGGCGGCCTCGCCGCGCGGCCGCCGGCCGACGAGCTGCTGATCGACAAGCCAGGATTCCGGCTCGCCCTTCGCTCAGCAGGCGACGGAGCGCCGCGTGGCTGACGGCCCCGTTACCCCCCTCGCCAGGTTGCGTGCCGCCCGCGGATACGTTTTCGATCTGGACGGAACGCTCGTGCTCGGTGACCGGAACAACCAGGGACTCGCACCCCTGCCCGGGGCGGTCGAGATCACGCGCTGGGTCGCCGGACGGGGCCTGCCGATCGCGGTCTTCACCAATGGCACGACGAAGACCCCGCAGCACCTGGCTCGCACGCTCACATCGATCGGCTTCGACCTGCCGGCCGATGCGGTGCTGACGCCCGCGAGCAGCGCCGTGGCGGTGTTCGTCCGGCGCGGTTATCGGCGGGTGCTAGTGCTCGGTGGCGACGGCATCATCGGGCCGCTGCACGACGCGGGCATCGAGGTCGTCATGCCGGACGGCCGGCCGCCTGCGGTCGATGCGGTGCTAGCGGGCTGGTTCCCGGAATTCACGCTGCCTGCGCTCGAGGCGGCGTGTCACGCGGTCTGGGCCGGGGCCCGGCTGTACAGCGCGTCGCAGTCGCTGTTCTTCGCGACCGCCGGCGGACGCTCGATCGGCACGTCGCGCGCCATCTCGGCCATGATCGGCAGCCTGACCGGCGTGCGGGCGCGGCTGGTGGGGAAGCCGTCGCTCGCGGCGCTGCGGACGGCGGGCGCGCGCCTCGGAGTACCGGTCGCGGATCTGGTCGTAGTCGGAGACGATCCGGAGCTCGAGGTGCCGATGGCCCACCGGGGGAGCGCTCTGGCGGTCGCGGTGTCCTCCGGGCTCGGCGGCCCCGACTCCTACCGTCACCTGCCGCCGGAGCGCCAGCCGCACCTGCACGTCTCCGGGGTCGACGAACTGCTCACGCTCTGCCAAGGAGGTTGACATGCGCGCGGTCGGCGTCACCACGTTCGGCGGTCCGGACGTTTTGCACATCGTGGACTTGCCGGTACCCGAGCCGGGGGCTGGTGAGGTACGGATCAAGGTCGCCGCGGCGACGGTGAATCCCAGTGACACTGCGATGCGGGCCGGGGTGTTCGGGCCGCCCCCGCAGGGTGACGGCCCGCCGTATGTGGCCGGCTGGGAGCTCGCGGGCGTTGTCGATGCCGTCGGGCCAGGCGCGGGCTGGTTGCCGGGCGAGAGGGTGTTCGCCATCGTGCTGCCGTACCTGGCCGGGCGCGGCGCGCAGGCCGAGTACGTGGTCGTGCCGGCCGACTCGGTCGCGCGGGTACCCGACGGGGTGAGCCTGGCCGCTGCGGCCACACTGCCGATGAACGGGCTGACCGCGCGGCTGGCGCTGGACAAGCTTGCTCTGCAGCCGGGGCAGACTCTCGCGGTGACCGGCGCGGCGGGTGCGGTCGGCGGCTATGTGATGGAACTCGCCGCGAGCGAGGGGCTGCAGGTGATCGGCGACGCCAGCCCGGCCGACGCGGCCCTGATCAAGAGCCTCGGCGCAGACGTGGTCGTGCGGCGCGGGCCCGGGCTCGCCGCGGGGATCCGGCGCGAGGTGCCGTCGGGCGTGGATGCGGTGGTCGACGCCGCGCTGATCGGGCCGCCCGTGCTGCCGGCGATCAGGGACGGCGGGCAGCTCATCGCGGTGCGCCCGTTCCCCGGCGAGTCCGAGCGGTCCATTGCGGTCACGCTGATCCTGGTCAGCGACTACCTGCGCGAGGCGGCCAAGCTGGCAGAGCTGGCCCGGCTGGTGACGGCGGGGAAGCTGACGCTGCGGGTAGCGCGGGAGATCCCGGCCGAGGACGCGGCGCAGGCCCACCGGCAACTGGAGGCTGGCGGCACAAGGGGTCGCCTGGTGCTGACCTTTTAGCGTTCGTCGCGGCCGCAACCTAACCCGGCGGCCCGCCGTCATAGGTGCGTGATCTCTGCTGCGCGCACTCACGGCCGTTGGGCCAGATACGGTTCCGCGGCGATCGTGGTCGCTGTCGCCCTCACCTGCGGTTGCTCAGGCGGCCACCCCAGGGTGGCTTCGACCGCCACTTCTCCGGCCGTGCCGAGCGCCAGCACTGTTCTCATGACCGTCCCTGATGTCGTGGGCCAGGTCTACGCCGATTCAGCACAGGTGGCCGTGGCGACGGCAAACCTGCTCACCGGCTACCGCCTTGAACACAGTTCGACTGTGGTCGCGGGGTCGGTGATCCAGCAGACTCCTGCCGGGGGCTCGCGCGTGCCCGCCAATACACCAGTCACCCTTGTCGTCTCCACCGGGCCGGCGAACATCCCGGGCGCTCAGCCCTGCCAGACCGCACACCTGAACGTCCAACCAGGCCCACCCGTATCGGAGGCGACCGGGCAGCACACGCGCGATTGGTCATTCACCAACCTCGGCGCCCCGTGCGTCCTGGACGGCTACCCGGCCATCACGGCCCTCGACGCCGATCGGCATGTTCTGGGCTACCGATATACCCATGCCGGTGACCAGATGACCACTGGCGCGATGCCACAACCGGTCTACCTACCCAAGGGAAGCGCAGCCTGGATCAGGATGAACTCCTACCGTTGCGACGTCGCTGCCGCAGACAGCTCCACGACCGTTCGGGTCAGCCTGCCATCCGGCGGGGGCGCCGTCGATATGCCAGCCGTCTTGGATTACTGCGCAGAGGCCCCCAGCCTGACGATTGCGGTCTCACCATTTGAGCCCGTCGAAATGCTCCTGTACTCCAGCGCGCACGCAACCTGACGCAGCGCCATGATCAGCTCAGGGGAAGGCAGGGTCAACCGGAGGTCGCTGCTACGTTTCGGCATCGGCGCGGCTGTCGCGGCTGCGGCCGCCGCCTGCGGTGACACGGTCAGCACAACAGGCTCAGGTCCGGTGAGGCCGAGTCCTCATCCGGTTGCGAAACCGAGCACGAGGCTCGCGACGCCGGTATCGGCCGGGTCGCCGTCAGCCTCGCCCGCTGCCTGGCCGTCACCGGGTCCCACGGCGGCGGCCGTGCCAGCAGAGTTTGCCCAGCGCTGGAGCGCGCCGGTAAACCGGGTGCCGCAGATCTTGCCCGGAGCACCAGCGAACGCGATCGCGCTCACGATCGACGACGGTCCGCATCCGGTCTACACGCCGATGGTGCTCGAGGTGCTGCAGCGCTACGGGGTGAAAGCAACCTTCTCCATGATCGGGATCAACGTCCAGCGGTACCCGCAGGTGGCCCGTCAGGTAGTTGCCGCCGGGCATACGATCTGCAACCACTCGATGTGGCACCCGATCCCGTTCACCGCGCTCACCCCGGCACAGGTACACGAAGAAGTGGCCGACGGGCTGAACCGGATCTGGGATGCGACAAAGACCGCCCCGACAGTGTTCCGCGCACCGGGCGGCGGGTGGTCGCCTGCGGTGTTCCACGCTCTGTCGGTCTACGGCCTGATACCGCTGGACTGGGACGTTGATCCGCGCGACTGGACGGTGCCGGGCGTCGCTCACATCGAGGGCGTGCTGGACACTGGCCGCGGCGGTGACATCCTGCTCTGCCACGACGGCGGCGGTAACCGAATAGAGACGGTGAAGGCCCTCGCCCAGGTGATCCCGGCTCTGCTCGCCCGCAAGCTGGAGTTCGTCACCCTCTGAAAGCGGCTTCCAGCACCACTCCCTGCTTGACAATGCCGTACGCCGCTGTAGCGTTGTTCTATGGATATAGATAAATCGATCAGGACTGGCGCAGACGGCAATGTCTCTGCGCATGCCCCGGCCGGGTCGCCGATCGAGTTCCGGCTGGATGCGAGCTCTGGTGTGCCGACTTACCTGCAGCTTGTTCAGCAGGTCGAGCACGCGCTCCGACTGGGCTACCTCAAGCCGGGCGATCAGCTGCCGAAGGTCAGGGACGTGGTCGCCGCGCTGGCGATCAACCCCAACACGGTGCTGAAGGCCTACCGTGACCTGGAGGTCAAGGGCCTCGCGGTCGGCAGGCCTGGTCAAGGCACTTTCGTGCAGGCCACACTCAGCCAGGTCGCTCTCCCGGAGCTGACCACGCTCCGCCGTTCGCTGTCGGGCTGGCTGACTGCAGCGGACGGGGCGGGTCTGGACGAGGACGGGATCGTGGCGCTGTTCACCAGCGCGCTGCGGGATTTCTATGAGCGCCGCAACGGGTCGTCGCGCACCCGCGGCGGCGCGGCGGCCGGCGAGACGGCGGGCGTCGCATGAACGTCATCGAAGCTAGCGGCCTGGGCAAGCGCTACGGCAGCACCTGGGCGCTGCGCGAGTGCACGCTAGCCATCCCGGCCGGGCACGTGGCCGCGCTGGTCGGCCCGAACGGCGCGGGCAAGACGACGCTGCTGAACATGGCGGTCGGCCTGGCGACGCCGTCGGCGGGCCGGGTCACCGTGCTCGGTGGCCGGCCGGCCGGGTCGCTGGCTGCTCTCGACGGCATCGCGTTCGTCGCCCAGGACACGCCGATGTACAAGAACCTGTCGGCCGCGGACATGCTGCACCTGACCCGCAACCTGAACCACCGCTTCGACCGGCACTATGCGGAAGCCCGGCTGGCCGACCTCGGCATTCCGCTGAAGCGCAAGGCCGGCAGGCTGTCCGGTGGCCAGCAGGCGCAGCTCGCGCTGACGCTGGCGCTAGCCAGACACCCGCTGCTGCTGTTGCTGGATGAGCCGGTTGCCATGCTCGACCCGATAGCCCGGCACGACTTCATGGCCACGGTGCTGACAGCGATGGCCGACGAGGGCGTGTCCGTCGTGCTGTCCTCGCATGTCCTCGCCGAGCTCGAGCGCGTGGCCGACTACCTCATCGTGCTGTCACGGGGCCAGGTACAGGTAGCTGGTGAGGTTGACGACCTCCTCGCCTCCCACCGCATGCTGACCGGCCCGGCTGGCGAGGTCGCGAGGTGTGCCGGGCGGCCGGTCGTACAGCTGCGACGCGGTGAGGTCCAGGCCCACATGCTGGTCCGCGCCACCGCGGACAATCCGGTTCCGGCGGGCTGGGAGGCGCACCCGGTCGGCCTGGAAGAACTCGTCCTGGCGTACCTGCGCGAGCCCGGCGCAGCGGCGCTGCCGGGACCGACCCTCTTGCGGGACGCCGAGCCGTCAGGGGTCACACAGTGACCGCGTTGTCCATCCCCGCGCGCCCGGCGGAGGACGCCAGCCTGCGGCCGGTGCCGTGGCGGCGGATGGGCTGGGTCACCTGGCGGCAGCATCGCTTCGCGCTGACTGGCGTCGTCGTGTTCCTCGGCGCCGTGGCCGTATACGTGTGGATCAACGGCCTTCAGTTGCACCACGCCTACGCTGCAGCGGCCGCGTGCCACCCGGCAACCTCCCTTGCCTGTAGCCGCTTGATCGGCGAGTTCCGAGTCGGCTCGTTCCTGGCGAATGGCTTCAACCTGCAGGCTGTGCCCGCGCTGATCGGCGCGTTCGCCGGGGCGCCGGTGCTGGCCAGGGAGCTGGAGACGGGCACCTTCCGGTACGCCTGGACGCAGGGCTTCGGGCGGTGGCGGTGGGCCCTCGCCAAGCTGGTGCCGCTCGCGGTCGCGGTCACGGCCGCGGCAGGCGCCTTCAGCGCGCTGCTCTCGTGGTACTACCAGCCGTTGTTCCTCGCACGTAACCCGTTGACCCTCTTTCCGATCCCGTCAAATTCGCTCGGCGCGGGCATGTTCGATCTGCGCGGGGTGGCGTTCGCCGCCTGGACGCTGGCCGCCTTCGCGATCGGCGCCCTGGCCGGTATGCTCATCCGCCGCGTCGTCAGTGCGATGGCCGTCACCTTGGCCGCCTACGCCGGGCTCGCTTTCGCCACGGGGCTGTACCTGCGCCTGCACTACCTGCCACCGGAGGTCGCGAGGAACAGCTTCAGCTTTTTCGTCAGCGACCCGGCTCGTCCCGTTGTCGTCGTGAGCCAGTGGTGGACCAAGGGCGGCACGACGGTTAGCCCGTCCGCGATGAATCAGGTCATCAACTCGACGTTCCAGCGGATGATGCCCGTCGTGCACAGCTCCAAGGAAGGCGCCGTCGCTGCCCTGAAGCAGCCCACGAACCTCCACGTCCTGCATTTCCTCACCCAGCACGGATACACACAGTGGACCAGCTATCAGC
>DASQIW010000256.1:0-2744 GCA_035631375.1 Streptosporangiaceae bacterium | reverse complement strand
CCGCGGGGTGCTCGACGTCCCGGTGATCGGGGTGGCGAAGAGCGGCTGGGGGCTTGACCAGTTTCGGAAGTATGCGACGGATTCCCTCAAGCTGAACAAGATGGACCCGTCAACCCCTGCGGCGACCAAGATGCTCGGCCTGCTCCGGTACGTCGACGGAGACCTCGACGACCCAGCGACATACAGGGCGATGTCAGACGCTATCGGTCAGGGGCAGAACGTCCTGTTCTACATGGAGGTGCCGCCGCCGCTGTTCGGGCGTATCGCGCAGGGCATCTCCGAGGCTGGCCGGGCCACCAATGCCCGGGTCATGGTGGAAAAGCCATTCGGCAGCGACCTCGCCAGCTCGCAGAAGCTGAACCAGCTGATGGAGAAGTATTACCCGGAGTCGGCGATTTACCGGGTCGATGACTGGCTTGGCTTCGACCCCGTGGAGAACCTGCTGTTCGCCCGCTTCGCGAACTCGATCCTGGAGCCGCTGCTGGATCGCACCCACGTGCACAGCATCCAGATCACCATGGCCGAGAAGTTCGACGTATCCGACCGGGGCCGGTTCTATGACCGGACGGGCGCCATCCGCGACGTGCTCCAAAATCACATGCTCCAGATCCTGGCCAGCGTGATGGCAGAGCCGCCGCACAGGAAGGGTATGGACTCGTGGCGGGACTCCAAAGCGCAGCTCATCAGCGCGCTCCGGCCGCTCACACCCGATGACACCGTTCGTGGCCAGTACGACGGCTACCTGAACGTGGACGGCGTCGCGCCACATTCAACGACCGAGAGCTACGTCGCCGTGCGACTAGCGGCCGACTCGTGGCGGTGGTCCGGGGTGCCGATCGTCATCCGCGCGGGCAAGGTCATGCCGGTGACCGCCACCGAGGTGTACGTCCGGTTCCGCCAGCCGCCGCACGACGTACTCGGCCTCGAGCCAGCGGCCGTCGCCAACTCGCTGCGGTTCCGTGTCTACCCCGACGCCGAGGTGGGCCTGCGGCTGGCAGGCAAGAAGCAAGGCGCCGGGTGGGTCGTCCAGCAAGAGGACCTGACCTTCGCCGAGATGCCCGCCGGTGACATGCGTACCTACGACCGGCTCATCGGCGCGGCGCTGTCCGGCGAACGCTGGCTATTCGCTCGCCAGGACACCATCGAGGCTGCGTGGCGCGTCGTGGACCCGATCCTCGGCAACGCGGTGCCCCTACACCCCTACCCGCGCGACAGTTGGGGGCCCAAGGAGGCCGACGACCTGCTGCCGGACAGGGTGCCCTGGCACGACCCGGCCTAGTCAGCACGCTTCGGGGGATGCGCGCGATGAATAATCAAGACATCCATGGCAAGGTGGTCATCATCGGGGGCGGTTTCGGGGGCTTGTTCGCTGCCCGGGCGCTGCGAGAAGCACCCGCCTCGGTCACGATGATCGATGAGACGGCACAGCATGTCTTCCAGCCCCTGCTGTATCAGTCCGCGACCGGGATCCTGTCTGAAGGGCAGATCACGACGCCGCTGCGGCGCCTGCTCCGAAAGCATCGCAACGTGCGCACGATCGCCGCTGAAGCGGTTGATGTCGATGCCGCCGGCCACCGTGTCATCTGCAAGCGGCCAGGCGGCGGCGAGATCGACGTTCCGTACGACCACCTGATCGTCGCGGCCGGAGTACGCCAGTCCTACTTCGGTCATGACGAGTTCGCCCGGTGGGCACCCGGCATGAAGACGATCTCCGACGTGCTCACGATCCGGCGACGCGTGTTCGGCGCGTTCGAGATGGCGGAGACCGCAGACGACCCGGCGGAAAAGCGACACTGGCTCACGTTCGCGCTCGTCGGCGGCGGTCCGACGGGCGTCGAACTGGCCGGCCAGATCCGCGAGCTGGCCACCAAGACACTGCGGGACGAGTACCGCCGGGCGCGGCCGGAGGATTGCCGAGTCCTGCTGTTCGACGGCGGCTCAGCGCCGCTGGCCGTGTTCGGGGACAACTTGTCCCATCGGGCCGCCAGCGAGCTGGAGAAGCTCGGCGTGGAGCTGCACATGGGCTTGCTCGTGACCGAGGTTGACCAGGACGGACTGGTCGCGCGCGATCACGACGGCAATGAGACCCGCTACAGCGCGGGCACCGTCCTCTGGACCGCCGGCGTCGCGGCATCCCCGATCGCGGAGGCGTTGGCGAAAGCGACTGGCGCAGAGCATGACCGGGCCGGGCGGATCAAGGTACAGGACGACCTCACTATCCGCGGCCACCCGGAGATTTCGGTCATCGGAGACATGATGAGCCTGCGCAAGCTCCCCGGCGTCGCCGAAGTCGCTATGCAGCAGGGGCTGTACGCAGGCCGCCGGATTAAGCGCGAGCTTGCTGGCGAGCCCACCACCAAGTCCTTCAAGTACCTCGATCTCGGCTCAGCCGCCTACATCGCCCGCGGTCGCGCCGTGGTCTCCGCTGGTCCGATGCAGCTGTCGGGATTCCCGGGCTGGGTGGTGTGGTTGTTCATCCACATCGCGTTCCTGACCGGCTTCCGTAACCGCATCGGCGCGCTCCTAACGTGGTGGACTGCCTTTATCCGCGACATCCGCAAGGAACGCGCGTACACCACGCGGGCAGTCGGCATGGTCCAGGACGTTTATGAGCCGAACCTGCCCGCACCGAGGGCGGCAGAGGCGGGCGAAGCGCCACAGGCAGAGCAGCAGCAGCCGGCGACACACCGGCCCGGCAGCTAGCACCCAGGAATGGCGAAGGCGCTGAAGCCGACCCGGCCTTC
>DASQIW010000255.1:0-16852 GCA_035631375.1 Streptosporangiaceae bacterium | reverse complement strand
CGACGACATCGACGTGTTCGAGGTCAACGAGGCGTTCGCGCCGGTGCCGATCGCCTGGGCTAGGGACACTGGCGCCTCGCTGGCAAAGACCAATCCCAACGGCGGGGCGATCGCTCTCGGCCACCCGCTGGGCGGGACCGGGGCCATCCTGATGACGAAGCTGCTGCACGAACTGGAGCGCACCGGCGGCCGGTACGGGCTCCAGACCATGTGCGAGGGCGGCGGCCAGGCGAACGCCACCATCATCGAGCGGCTCGCCTGATCCGCGACGGAGCCGCTCGGGCTACGTTGGCGACTTTGCTGCCCATAGAAGGGCAGCGTTGGCCCCACCACGCCCTGTAGCGGCGTGCAGCGCTGCGGCATTCGCCCGAGATGCCGGATTGATGAGCGCCCTCGGCCGCGCGGTTGGACGCGGCCGCGACTAGATCGCACCACGTTCCCATGGAATATATAACTCCGACTGCAAGTTTGCTCTAGTGGATGAGCGAGTAACCCTAGGCCTGGAGTCTTGGGAACCAAGGAAAGTGAGAGGGACATGCTGCTTACATCGTTCGACCCGTTCGCAGAGTTCCACCGGGTGCTGCGGACTGCCGACGGCGGGCACGCGGCCATGCGGATGGATGTCATCCGCCGCGACGGCGAGGTCGAGCTGCGGTTCGACCTGCCCGGCATCGACACCGACAGCATCGACGTGACTGTCGACCGCGGCTGGCTGACTGTCAGCGCGAAGCGGTCCGAGGAGTACGCCGATGGCGAGAAGCCGTACGTGCGGGAGCGGGTGATGGGCTCTTTCACGCGCCGGCTCCGGCTCTCGGACGCCGTGGACGCCGAGAACATCTCGGCTGCGTACGACGCGGGCGTGCTGCGCGTGACCGTGCCGCTGCAGGAGCGGGCTCTGCCGCGGAAGATCGAGGTCAGCGCGGGGGCTCAGGCCGCCGTCGAGGCCTGATCATCGCAGTAACCTACGAAGGGCCCGCGCGAGGTGCATCGCGCGGGCCCAGGACCGCGGACCTGCCGGGGCGCGCGAGCCCTGAGGACTCTAACCAGGTGCGCGCGAGGGGCTCGGGCGGGAGCTGAGCCGGGAGGTAACCATGGCTTCGTTGCCCCTGGACGATTCGAACATGCCGCTGTTCACGGTCGGCCAGGTTGCCGAGATGCTGGAGGTCCAGCAGGCTTTCCTGCGGCGACTCGACGAATTCCGCGTCGTCCGGCCTTCGCGGTCGGCGGGGGGCCAGCGCCGGTACACCAGGAACGAGATCGTCATCGTCAGATACGTCGCCGAGCTGATGGACGATGGCCTGACCCTCGCCGCGGTGCGGCGCGTGCTGCAACTTGAGGAGCGCGTGCGGGAGCTGGAGGGGGAGACCTCGGCGCTGCGCGCTGAGCTCGCCCGGCTACGGGCAGCGGGCCAGCCGCCAGCCTGACCGCGACGGTCAGCGCGGCGTGCCGGAGTCAGTCGCCCGCAGGACTCAGTCGGCCTGGGCGAGCACGGCGAGCGGGCCGCCGTGCTCGCTCGTCTCTCGGCGCACGAAGACCTGCGGGCTGATCATGTGCAGCGCTGTGAGCATGTCACCGAGCTCGTCGTCGCGCGGCAGTTCCAGGACGACATCGCCAGCCAGCACCGACTCAGTGCCGGCCCGCGGGGTCAGCTGCACGGCGCTGACCTGCTGGCTCGCGAGCACTTCTGCGAGCCGGGCGCGGCTCTGCGCGTCGTCGGACAGGTTGATCCTGATCCTCCACGTGGCCATCTAGCTCAACCTCCCCGTTCTGCCAGCGCGTTCTCGACGATGTCGTGCGGCCGTTGCCGAAGTGATTCGCGCTGGTAACGCCGGAGTTAAAAGGTCACGCAGCCCTCCGGCGGCCATGGTGGGATGCGCTGGCCGTCAGACGTCAGACCTTCGACCGGTAGAAGTTCAGGTACGACCTCGACGGGGTGGGGCCGCGCTGGTCCTGGTACCGCGAGCCGTAGAGCGCCGAGCCATAGGGGTGCTCGGCTGGGGAGCTGGTCCGGAACAGGCAGAGCTGGCCGATCTTCATGCCCGGCCAGAGTTTGATGGGCAGAGTCGCTACGTTGGACAGCTCGAGCGTCACGTGACCGGAAAATCCCGGATCGATCCAGCCAGCGGTCGAGTGCGTCAGCAGGCCGAGCCTGCCCAGCGAGCTCTTGCCCTCGAGCCTCGCGGCCAGGTTGTCCGGCAGCGAAATGACCTCATAAGTCGACCCCAGGACGAACTCACCTGGATGCAGGACGAAGGGCTCATCCCCATCTGGCTCGACCAGCCTGGTCAGTTCTGGCTGCTCCACGGCGGGGTCGATGTGGGGATACTTGTGGTTCTCGAAGACGCGGAAATAGCGGTCAAGCCGGACGTCGATGCTCGACGGCTGGATGAGCTCGGGTGAGTACGGATCGAGACGGACCCGGCCAGAGTCCAGCTCGGCCCTGATGTCGCGGTCAGAGAGCAGCACGCTGGCAACTTACCGTTTCCTGGCTGAGGTGCGGTGCTCGTCCGGGCAGGCGAACGCCCGGCCTGGGAAGGCAGCGTCCTGCCCTACCGGCATCCGGTAGCATGTCGGGGCAGGTCGCGGCCGACCGGTCGGCGAGATTTACGGCTGGGCCGCAACGATCCGCGGGTGTAGTTCAATGGCAGAACGTCAGCTTCCCAAGCTGATAGTGCGAGTTCGATTCTCGTCACCCGCTCCACACCATGGCCGCAGCTCAGCCGGTGCGCCTGAGTGCCACATCCACGAGCCCGGCCTGTCGGATCGGCCCGGCCGCGTTCGTAGCCCTAGTGAGCAGCCGCCCGCTAGGCGCGGGCGGCCTGACCCACAGGAGATGGTCCGAGATGCAGTACCTGCTGACCGTGATCGACGGCTCCGACCCGGCCACCGGCGGTTCCGGCCCGGCCGACGAGTCGGCGGCGATCGACGCCTTCAACGAGCGGCTTCAGGCCGAGGGCCATTGGGTCTTCGCGGGCGGCCTCGGGTCTCCCGACCCGGCCACCGTGGTCGACAACCGGGGCGGGGCCGGCCTGGTCACCGACGGGCCGTTCGCCGAGTCGAAGGAATACCTCGGCGGCCTCTGGATCATCGAGGCACCCGACCTCGACGTCGCCCTCAAGCTCGCGGCCGATGGCTCGTGGGCCTGCAACCGCCAGGTCGAGGTACGCCCCTTCTTGTGAGCCAGGACAGATTCCCAAGCTGATAGTGCGAGTTCGATTCTTGTCACCCGCTCCACGAGAACGATCAGGCCATTGGCTGTCTGGACCGCAGGCCACAGCCGTCAGGCGCGTACTGAGTTTCGCCCCCGTGCCCGACAGGTTTGTCAGGTAGGCAGCGTCGGCACGTGATAGTCAGTGAAGCGCTTGTCGTGCGTCACGACCGTCAGTCCCTCGGCGAATGCCTGTGCGATCAGCATGCGGTCGAAGGGATCATCATGATGCCTGGGCAACCGGCCGGCGGCGATCGCGTGCGCAATGCTGATCGGCAGAGGGCGCGCCCACCCCGCAACCGTCGGCTGGCATGATCGACGAGAGCTTGCTGGCGGAACGCAGGCTGGCGCGGCAAGGGGAGGCCATGGCGATGGATGACGAGGCTCGCGAGGTGATTCAGAGGTTCCACGACGCACTCAACCGTCGTGACCTCGACGCCCTGGGTGATCTGATCACCGACGATTGCGTCTTTGACGCCACCAGCCCGGCACCTGACGGGACCCGACACGTCGGGCGGCAGGCGGTGCTCGAGGCGTGCCGGGCCTTCTTCGCCGGCTCGCCGACCACGCATTTTGAGATGGAGGAGATTTTCGGCGCAGGCGATCGGGTCATCGTCCGGTGGCTTTACCGCTGGGCAGATGGCCATGTCCGCGGCGTTGACGTGCTGCGGGTACGGGCTGGTCGGGTAGCCGAGACCCTTGCCTACGTTAAGGGCTGAGCCAGCTCACTCCGCGCCGCCTGCAGGTACCGTCGACTGACTCTGGCCGGCAGCGGCCAGTCTCGCGCTGCCGGCCCAGTCGATGAGCCGCTTACCGGGTGTGGCTCGCCATGTGCAAGTTCCTTGACACCGCTTCGTCGATCTCTGCGGGCGTCAGGAGCGGCACCATGCGGTTGACTACGACGCCGCTGGCCCCCGCGGCAATCGCCGTTGCCGCAGCCGCAACGTTGTCCGGCAGGTCGATGAGGATGAACGCGTCATCGGAGCCAAAGGCGTAGTAGAAGCTCTCGATCGAGCCGCCCGCTTCGGCTACCAGCTTCTTCGACGCTTCTATCCTTCCGCTAGCGCCGTGGTCAGCTAGCTCTCTCATCCCGTCAGTCGTATACGAGGCAATCGCGAGGAATTTCGCCATGGTGTCCCCCTAGTGCGCTTGACTTGGACGACTACCTTGTCCATACCCGATCCGTGCCCGATCAGATGAGTTGCAGCGGCGACTTAGGGTCAGTGACGGGCAGACGGCGCCAAGCCGATGGTCACCAGCGCTCGGTGGACTCGCTAGCGCGCGTTCGGCGTTGTCAGCGAACTCCGATAACGGTAAAGATCACGCAGAAGACTTATCTCAGCCCCATGGTGCACTTGCTCGTTGATCAAGCCCGCGAGGATGCGGTACACCGACCGCTGCCCACCAGAGGTGTGCCGCACCATCTTGTCGAGATCCGATTCGGTCAGGCTGGCAAGCGTCTGCGTGACCTGGCGCTGGCTGTCGGACAGAAATTGGGTCGCGTCAGCCGCGTTCCCTGGCAGTTCAAGATCGAATGTCGGCGAGGCCGAGCCGAACGCGTATTCCCAGTAGAGATAGTTCGTCCCGGCGGTGTGGACGGTGCGCCAAGCGATTGTCGTGAACGGGGCCGGCTTCGGCTGGGCTGGGTCCCAATCGATGACCCATTCCCCGCTGCCGTCAGCGCTCACCCCGCGGCTCTCTGACCTGCGGTGAACGGTCCAGCATCCTGCCACCGGCTCCCAGAAGAACTCCTCGTCGCTGACTCCGTCGAGAATGCGATCCAGCGACTTGCAGGACGCAGCAAAAGCATCGCGGAGCACATCGGCACCCGTGGTCATGATCACAACTCTCGCATCGACGAAGCGATGCTCGGCGGGCGTTCGGGTCAGCAGCGCCAAACGACACTTGGGTTCTCATCGTGTCCCATCCGGGTACGCCCGCCGGATGGCGTCCAGGATGTGCGGTCGCGGGCTCGCGTCACATCCCGGTGTGGAGGGCTGTCTCAGTAGTGAGGGCAAGTGGAGCCGAGGAGGGCGACAATCATGACTTCACAGAGCGCGGCTGACGAAGCCAACATTCGGCAGCTCATCGACAAGCTGGTTGAGGCGATTCGCGCCAGGGACTTCGAGGGCCTGAGGGCGTGCTTCGCTCCGGACATGGTGTCCTTCGACGTCGGCGGGCCGCCGCTGCAGACCCTGGGAGCAGAGGCGAAATTGAAAAATTGGGAATTGGCGTTTGCGGTATTCCAGCCTCCGCTCAATTACGAGATTCGCGACCTCACGATCACCGTGGGCGAGGCCGTGGCATTCGGGCACAGCTTCAATCGGTTCAGCGGTACATCGGGCAACGGTGATGGCATCGGTCCCTGGGTTCGGTACACGGCGTGCTTCCAGAAGATCGACGGCTCCTGGCTCATCGCGCACGACCAGGTTTCGGTTCCGGTGGACTTCGCCAGCGGCAGAGCGTTGCTGAATCTCGAGCCCTGACAGCCTGACAGCCTGGCGGCCTTGGCGCCGCCACACCGGCCGGCCTCAGCGCGGGACGTGCAGACCCGGCTTCCCCTCGCCGAGCATTAGCGGCAGGCCGAACCATGGCAGCACGCTGGCCTCGAACCGGGTCATAGCGCAGATCCGGCCACCGGTGAGGGTCAAGACGTAGAGGCCAGTCCCGTGACGCCTGCCGGCCGGGCCGTGCAGGTATGCCCCGAACGCTGGCTGGCCGTTGGCACGCGCTCGGATGAGCTCGAATCGCCGGCCCGCGCCGAACAGGCTGGCGCAGAACTGGGCCACCACATCTCGACCCTCGTACTCGAAGGGCATCGGCGGCATCGACATGAACACGTCCTCGGTCAGCAGGGCCACCAGAGCGTCCACATCCGCGGATTCCCACGCGCTGACGAACTTTGCCACGATCGCGTCCTCGGCTGGTGAGCCCGCGGCAGGAGGCGGCTGGTGGCCGGCGCCGGGTGGGAAGCGATGCTGCAGGCGGGCGCGTGCGCGCTTGAGCGCGCTGTTGACCGACTCGACAGTCGTGTCCAGCATGCCGGCCACTTCACTGGCCCGGAATCCGAGGACATCGCGCAAGATGAGCACGGCCACCTGACGCGGCGCCAGCACCTGCAGGGCGGTCACGAACGCCAGCGAGATGGCATCGGCCTGCTCGTAGCGTGCCTCCGGGCCAGGCGGCACAGCAGCCGCACCCGCCAGCAGGGAATCGGGATACGGCTGCAGCCATACGACCTCGCCGAGCCGGGTTGGCTCGGGCGGTTCCACGTGCGGCACGTCCCACTCCTTGGCAGGTCGCCGGCGGGCCGAACGCATGGCGTTGAGGCATCGGTTGGTGGCGATCTTGTACAGCCAGGTGCGAAGCGAAGCGCGCTCCTCGATGAACCCGCCCAGTCCACGCCAGGCGGCCAGCAGCGTTTCCTGCACCGCGTCCTCGGCGTCCTGGAAAGATCCGAGCATCCGGTAGCAGTGCACCTGCAGTTCCCGCCGGTGCGGCTCGGTCAGCTCGGCGAACGCCTCGCCGTCCCCCGCCCGCGCCTGCGCGATCAGGTCCGATCCGGCCGGCTTCACGAACGTCACCTTCCCTCCCGCGAGTTGCGGCGTTCCCGTGTATACACCGCCGGATGCGCGAACTGGGCGGGTCACGGGCGCCCGGTTTCGCGGCGCGGCGGTGTATCCATCATCGGCTGGCCCGGACGATGCGGGCCTCGGCATTCGCGCGGAGGCGTTCAGCCCAGCGGCTGCTGACAACACTGGCAAAACAGGAGAACAGAAGATGGGAAAGATCGTCATCAGCACGAATATGTCGCTCGACGGAGTGATTCAGGACCCCGACGGCGGGGAGGGATTCAGCCGCGGCGGCTGGTTCGGCCAGTACGGGGGCAAGGATCTCGACGAGTGGGCCAAGTTCGAGTACGCAGAGGCCACGGGCACAGCGGCCCTGCTGCTGGGCCGGCGCAGCGACGAATGGTTCGGGGCGCGGTGGGCATCGCGACGTGGCGAGTGGGCGGACCAGCTCAACACTCTGCCTAAGTTCGTGGTGTCCGCGGCCCCGCAGGACCCCAAGTGGACCAACGTAACGGTCCTGACGGGCAAGGTGTTGGACGAGGTCACGAAGCTGAAGCAGGAAGTGGACGGAGACATCGTCGTCTACGCCAGCTATCAACTCGGGCGGACGCTCCTCGAGCACGACCTTGTGGATGAGCTCAGGCTGTTCGTATTCCCGGTCGTCGTGGGGGACGGCGAGCGGCTGTTCGGCCAGACTAGCGGCGCCAAGCCGGTCCGCCTTACCGACAGCCGGACTGTCGGTGACGGCCTGGCCTACCTCAGCTATGAGATCGTCCGGGACGCCTAGCGGCTGTCGGCGAGTGGCTGGGTCAGAAGGCAGCCATCAGGGCCGGGTAGCTCCGGCTTCTAGCACGGCGAGGTCGCGGACCGCGAACCGGTAGTGCTCGATCTCCTCGTCGATCACCACGGCGATGCAGCCGATCACGGTGCGCTCCTCATCCGGGTAACCGGGAGCGGGCGAGCGCTGGCATGGCCGCCCCAGGCTGTCGTCCGTCTGGTCGGCCACGATGCGCCGCATCACGGCCATCCGGTCGGCGCGGGCGGCCAGGATCTCGGTGTAGCCGGGCTGCGCGGTCAGGTCGATGCCGAGCGCGCCCGTGGCCGCCGCCGGATACCAGCTCTGCGGCAGGCCGAGCGGGTGGTAGGGCATTTCCTCGTCCAGCACTGTCCGGCTTGCCCACGCGTCAGTGATGAAGACCAGATGGCGCAGCGTCTGCGCGAATGACCACTCCTCATTGACCTGCTGGTTCACAGCCGCCGCGGGCAGCTGCCCGGCTCGCGCGGTTGCCTGGGCCCACAGCCGCTCGATGGTGTCCCATAGGGCGCGGACGTCGTCGGCCGTCCGGGCCTCTCGGAACTGCACCCGCTCCGGGTGCCGGCGGTCTAGTTCGGCGCTGACGAAATCGGCCACGTCGACGCCGTTGACCGTGAGATTGCTGAGGTAACCAGAGATGCTGACGTTCACCAGCCAGCCGTCCCGGATCGTGACGCCGGTCAGGTCACAGTCGATGAACCGGGCACCGCGCACGTCCGCAGCCTCAAGCCTGGCTCCGCGGAATTGCTCGCTGCCGCCGCCTTCGCCGGCGGCGAACCGGTGCGGTCCGAACTGCGCTTCCATCGGTTCATCGGGGGAGGCGCGCTCCGAGTCGGCCGGATCAGTGGTTGCTGTCATGGGCCGGATGGTAGCGATGGTCCCGGACGCTCTGCTTCCGGGATAGCCTTCGGACAAATGCCGGGGAAGGTGCGGATCGCCCATGAAACTGACGCCCGGGCAGGAAGCGGCGTACGCGCTCGACTACGGCCTGAACAGAGCCGACCTGAAACCGCCTGTGCAGACCGAGTACGACCGTCTGCTGGAACAACGAAAGACGGCAGCCACCGCCCGGCCAGTTGCCGGTGCGCCCGGTTCCTCGCCACTCGCGGCGACCTGGCAGGGCTCGCCCGCGTCGCCGTGGTGGCGCAACTGGCCGGGCTTGACGCTTGGTGCAGCCTGGCTCGGCTTCGTGACCGCCTTCATTGTCGGCGCGCACGGCGGATCCGACATGCGCGATGCGGCGAACCTGACGGCCGCTACGCTTTTCTTACTCTCGCTGGGTGCTGCGCTCGTCGCGATCCCGGCTGCCCTGTACCGCCGTTATCGCTCGAAGCGGACAGTCATGGAGCGGCAATCTCAAGTCGCGCCGTTCGCACCGTGCTACCGGTGCGGCTACCCCCGAGCGGTGCACTCGGGCGACGATCTGAAGTGCCCCGAGGGCGGCCTCTGCTACCGCTGCGGAGGACCGTTCACCGAGCACGTTGGCTACGAGCTCACCTGCCCGGTGCCGTCATCCCCGTAGCCGTCACCTGGCTGGCGGGCGGAAAATCGATCCGACACGACACGACCCGGCGCGGTACCGTCCGACCATGGGATGGGGTTCGGTGCAAGCGCAGGCTGTTTTCGAGACTCTGGACGGCGCCTTCGTCGGTGACGCCGTCGCCGTCGCCGTCACTGCTGTCGACGCCCGCGGTGCGGCGTTCTCGCGCAGCGCGGGGCAGCCGGAGGACGCGCGGTTCGAGATCGGATCGATCACCAAGACCATGACGGCCGCGCTGCTCGCCAGCCTCGTCGGGGACGCCGTGCTTGCGCTGGATGACGAGATCGGCCGCTGGCTTGACGGCGGGCCGAACGCCAGCATCACGCTGGAGCAGCATGGCCCCAGGCGCTGCTTGACGGCAAGTTCTCCGAGATCCACCGGAACCTCAGCCCAGAGGGTCAGGCCAGGCTGAGCCCCGAGCGCCTGGGCCAGATGTGGCAGGTCGCGCTCCGGCAGATCGGCGACCCCGGGCCGGTGTCGGTTTCGTGCCGGTCCCTGGCTGATGGAACATCGCCGCTCGGCGAGGTAGCCGCCCTGATGACGTTCGCGGGCACCGAGGAACCGCTGCGGCTGTTCGTGCTGCTGACCGCTTCGGGCCAGATCGCCAGCCTCCGAGTCCTGGGCCCCGATGAGGTGGCTCCCTGGTGAACCCCGACGCGGGCCGCGACCCCGTCCCGTGGACTCGCTCAGCGGCGCAAGCCAGAGCGGTCAGCCCGGGCGCCTCGACGATTTCCTGGCTTGCACGAGACGGCGAAGCCATTTCAGTCCGCCCGTAGGCACGACCAGGAAGGCCAGAGTGAACAACGTCGCTCCGGCAAAGTTCGGCCATTCGCGCAGGTATGCCGCCTGCGCGGCCACGACGATCAGCCACAGCAGGATCAGCGAAAAGATCAGGTAGCCGGCCCAAGCCCCGCCACCCTGCTGCCGCCGCGCACCTGGCGTGCCTGAATCAGATCCTGGCGGCCCGGCGTCGCTCATGACGTGCAGGTTACGCCTGCCAGACCTGGATGCGCATCACCGAGAAAATGGCGGCAACGAGACTGACGTCCTGGCTTCGGCTTCGGTCAGGGTCCGCTGATCGGGTGGTACGTCCACGAGCAGACGTTCAGGTAATTGCTGGCATTGAAAGACCCGCCGGAGGCCGGGAAGTACCACTCGACGGCCTGGTACATATAAAGCCCGTCACAGGTTCCCAGGTCGAACGCCACCACGGTCGCCTGCTCGGCCTTCGACTGAGCGACCGGAACGTTCGGCGGATCGTAGTAAGCGGTGCCGGTTCCGACCGCCTGCGGGCCGCCCCAGGACTGCCACGACACGTTCGTGACGACTCCGGTCGGGTCGCCACCGTTACTGATGGAGGCCGGACGGGCCGACCCGTACCCTTCCGTGGCGCCCCGGCTCTGGCCGAGAACGGGAGCGGGCGATGCGACTGGAGAGGTCGACAGGGCCTGCGCCGGGGTTGGCTCGGCCGGAGACGCAGAGCTGAGGCGAGGGCCACTCGCAGCAGGCACGTAGCTGGCGGCTGAGCAGCCGGCGACGAGCGCGCACAGCGCGACGATCGGGAGGGCGGTGTATCGCACGACCTGAGAATGCGGTCTCCCGTGAACGCAGCACAAGGGCCGCGGGGAGGGCTCCCCAGACCGCGAGAGTCCGGGCTAGGCGCCGAGACCCGTCCAGGCTGCCGGGTAGCCCGACGGCAGCGCTCCGTAACCGGCCTGGCCGGCGTTGGGCGCGGCGGGCACGCCGAGGGCGACGAGCAGCCGCTCAAAGTTGAGGCCGACCATGGTCGGGAACGGGCCGCCGCCGCTGATTCCGCCTGCCACACCGAGCTGCGACTCCGCGGAACTCCCGTCCGGCATCGCCCAGCCGGTCTCGATGCCATCCCCGCTGTTGGACATCTCGGCGATGACGGTCCTCGGCGTGACATGGGCTCCGGCCTGCACGGTCGGCCGAACGTCTTCGGCCACGAAGACCATCAGACCCGCGGCCGGGCCGTCGGTCAGCTGGTAGGTGATCCAGCCGCCGCCCGGCCAGCCGAAGTCGCTTCCGGTGGCGCTGGTAACGACGGCGTCGCCGATCGGATACACCGGGCCCGACCCAGCGAAGTCGACCCCCATGTCGATGCGCTGGGGGATCAGGCCGGTGATCGAGCGCAACGGGTTGAGGTAAACCGGCGGCGGCGGCGCGGAGTGCCGGGGAACGGGGGTCGAGGCCGCCGCCGGCGTCTTGGCCGGCTGCGACCTGGCCGATGTTGCCGTTTTGGTCAGCAGGTCGCGCACCGCTGACCCGTCCATATGCAGTCCTGCCTGGGCCGCGGCTTGGCCGAGCGCGTCCGGGCGGCTAGCTGACAAGGGCCGCGGTGCACTCTGCGACAGGTTGAGCACCAGTGCGGCCCCGCCGGTCACCACGAGGGCTGTCAAGGCCAGGGTGGACGCCCGACCGGCGCGCCGCCGGGGCGGCTGCTTGCGGTGTCGTGCTGACGTGGTGGGAGGAGGCGTGGACCGGGCAGGCTTTCGGTGCCGGGCGACCGTAGCGGACACAAGGAACCCTTGGCGGGAGCGCGGGAGCGCTCGGCTTCCACCCGGAATGCCGGCCGACTACGACGGCCAGCGACGTGCAGACGCTGTGCTAGGTCAGGGCAGCGTGATCACCAAAGGTGACCGCGATCACACGCTAAGGTGCTGTTGGACACACAGCTTCTCATTCGAACCGGTCACCTGGGGCGGAAACGTGCAAAACTGTCCCGGCTGAGGTAGCCCCTCGCCAGCGATATCGGTATTCAGTCCGGCTGACGCTCGAAGCCGACCTGAGTCTCGGCGTCGGCGAACCCGAGCGTCCGGTAGACCCTGATGGCGTCGGCGAGCGGGTCGGCCACGATGACCAGCGTGCCCGCGCCGAGCGCGTCGAGACCGTGCCGGCCAGCCTCCCAGACCAGGGA
Source organism: Streptosporangiaceae bacterium (assembly GCA_035631375.1). Lineage (GTDB taxonomy): Bacteria > Actinomycetota > Actinomycetes > Streptosporangiales > Streptosporangiaceae > JAJYUU01. The sequence continues at coordinate 4,780 of DASQIW010000255.1, read as the reverse complement.
ACCCGCTAGCCCGCGCCGCCGCCAGTCCGGGTGCGTCTCGACGTTCTGGTACCGCGCGACCCCCGAGCCATCCGTGATGAGCCCGAGCTGGGCGACCAGGACTCCGTCGACAAACGCGCCAAACCAGGAACCGTGTCCGGCCTCGGTGAGGGCTCGCTCAGCGGCGACTCGCGCCTCCAGGAAGTCCGGATCGCTGCCGGGCTCGCCCGCGTTGACCATGGCCCGCAGGTCAGCTGACTGCCGCCAGTCTTTGTCGCCGGACAGTTCGCGGTAGGACGCCCGCCGGTTCGGCCGCGGGGGGTCGGCTAGCTCTTGCGCCGTGAGCACGGAAGAGCGCTCGAGGCGTAGGTCCCTGGCGATGTATTCGCCGATGTCCACGGCGCTGATCTCGGTAACGTCGACGCCGATGGCGATGTGGCGGGCGTCGGGGAACTCAGCCGTGAAAGTTGCTACCCAGCGACCCGCCTGCCCCGGCTTGGGCGCCGCCAGCAGAAAGTTGCCCCACCAGTACGTCGGATTATGCGGGCTGCGGACGACGAGGTAATCGCCGCGGTCCTCGAGCTGACTCCCCTCCAGGGCCCGGATCATGAGATCCGTGCGGTAGCCGAGCGAGCGAATTTGCACTCTGCGAGCGTAGCCGGGCAGCCCGGTCGCGGCACCTGTCCGGTGAAGCCGGCCGCGGTACGGCAAGCAGGACCGGCCCCGCGCGAGCCCGTTCCCTTATCAAATGGCGCGGTAGTCTCGGCTGCGTAAGGCCTGGCTCCGTTCCACCGTCGCAGGGAGCAATTTCCCATGGGTCTCTTCCAGCGGGCACACGACATCGTCTCCGCAAAGGCGAACAAAGCACTCGACGCAGCCGAGAATCCGAATGAGATGCTCGACTACTCCTACGAGCAGATGCTGGACCACATCACCCAGGTCCGCCGCGCACTGGTCGATATCACGGCCTCGAAGAAGCGGCTCGAGCTGCAGGAGCAGCAGCTGCAGCATTCCGTTGATCACCTGCAGGACCAGGCCAAGGCGGCGCTGGCGCAGGGCCGGGAGGATCTGGCCCGCGAGGCGCTGTCCCGCAAGGCCACGGCGCAACAGCAGATCGACGAGATGACCGCGCAGCACGACCAGCTCAACGAGGAAGAGCAGAAGATGACTCAGACCCTCGGCACGCTGCAGGCGCGGGTCAACGACTTCCGCACCAAGAAGGAAGTCATGAAGGCCCAGTACACGGCTGCCTCAGCCGAGAGTTCGGTGAACGAGGAGGCGGCCGGCATCTCCCGCAGCTTCGGGGACTCGGGGGCGGCGCTCCAGCGCGCCCAGGACAAGATCGCGCTCATGCAAGCGCGGGCCAGCGCGACTGACGAGCTGCTGCAATCCGGCGTCCTCGAAGATGTCGGCGGCGACACCGACGATATTCAGCGTGAGCTGGACGAGGCCGGCTCGAATGCCCAGGTCGACAAGGAGCTAGCCGCCCTCAAGTCGCAGATCGCCAGTGCGCCCGAGACGCCGGAGCTGCCCGCCGGTGGTGGTGCGTAGCCTCCGCGTCAATCGGACTAGCATCGGTCACGTGGGTTTCCTTTGACTGTGAACTGAGCTAACGGCCCGTGGTCCGCCTTCCGCGCCTGTCCAGGCAACTGACGGCGCGGAAGGAACGGACATGAGAATCACCCGGCTGAAGGCCGGTACGGAGTCGGTCCCGGCAACCGCCAGGCTCGCCCGCCCCGGCATCGCTGCACTGCTGGCAGCGCTCGCGGTTGAGCTCGTCGACGAGCTATTTGACGGCACCAAGGGCGCGGCGCTGCCACTGATCCGCCATGACCTGGCGCTCAACTACGTCCAGGTTGGCTTGCTGACGGCTATCCCGCTGGTGGTTGGCAGCCTGCTCGAGCTGCCCATGGGAGTTTTGAGCGGCCCCCGCGCCCGGAGGCGCCGGTTCATCCTCGGCGGCGGCTTAGTACTCATCGGCGCCGTACTGGCGGCAGGCCTGGCGCACTCGTTCGCCGTGCTGGTGATCGCGCTGACCGTGTTCTTCCCTGCCTCGGGCGCCTTCGTCAGCCTGACCCAGGCCGCGCTCATGGACGCCGCGCCCGACCGCCAGGCCCAGCACATGGCCCGGTGGACGCTCGCCGGGTCGACCGGGGCGGTGGCCGGGCCGCTGCTCGCGGCCGCCGTGCTGGCCGCGGGCGGCACGTGGCGGCTGGCGTTCGCGATCGTCGCGGTGGCTGCCGCGGCGGCCTGGGCTGCCGTTGCCGTCACGGGCCGGGCGCGTCCGGGCCAGCGCCAGCACCAGCAGACGCCTGCCGCCGGGCCGGCCAGCGAGCCTGGCGCGGCCGGCGCAGCAGCGGCTGTATCCGAGCCCGATGACGAGAAGAGCTGGCCTGGCTGGCGGCCTGCCGCCGCGCTGGTGCGCCGTTCCGGGGCCTTGCGCTGGCTTGCCCTGCTCGAAGTGTCTGACCTGCTGCTGGACGTGCTGACGGCCTTCCTGGCGGTCTACCTGGTGGCGGTCGTGCACGCCTCACCTACGGTGGCGGCGCTCGGTGTCGCGGTCCGGCTGGGCGCCGGGCTCGCGGGCGACGCGATCCTTATCCGCCTGCTGGAGCGCCGGGACGGCCGCAGCGTGCTGCGCGCCAGCGTCCCGCTCGCGCTGATCCTGTTCCCGGCGTTCCTGCTCGTGCCGGGCATCGGCCCGAAGCTTGCGCTGCTGGCGGCCCTGACCCTGGTGACCGCGCCCTGGTACCCGGTCCTGCAGGCCGAGCTCTACGGCAGCCTGCCCGGCCACAGTGGCCTCGCCGTCTCGCTCACCAGCGCGGCCGGCCTGGTCGGCGGCCTGGGTCCGCTCGTCGTCGGCCTGCTGGCGCAGCGGCTCGGCCTGGGCTGGGCCATGGCGATGCTGTGCGTGGCTCCCGTGGCGATGCTCGCAGTCCCGCGCCGAAGGTCTTCATAAACCCATAAGAAGAGGGGAACGGGGCCGCCGCGATCGCCGCCGTTTATCGGCTCGCGGCGGCCGGGGACCCCTCGACTAAGCTCAGGAAGGTGACTACCTGGGGCCCTGAGGTCCGACTCCGCTTCGCGCCGTCACCCACCGGATACTTCCACGTCGGCGGCGCGCGGTCAGTCCTGTTCAACTGGGCGGTCGCGCGGCAGACCGGTGGCGCGCTCGTGCTCCGGATTGAGGACACTGACGCCGAGCGCAACAGGTCGGAATGGATCGACGGCATCATCAGCGCACTCGGCTGGCTCGGCATCGACGGCAGTCAGTACGAGGGGCCCTATCTGCAGTCCGACAATCTGGCCAAGCACACGGCGGCGGCGCGGAGCCTGCATGAGCACGGGCGGGCGTACTACTGCGACTGCACTCGCGAGCAGCTGATCGAGCGGACTGGCGACCGGTATCACGGTTACGACGGTCACTGCCGGGATCGCGGGCTTGGTCCAGGAGTGGGGCGCGCCCTGCGGTTCCGCACCCCGGACGAGGGCGCGACAATCATCGACGATCTTGTCCGGGGCAAGACCGTGTTCGAGAACTCGTCGATCGAGGACTTCGTGCTGGCACGTGCTGACGGCTCCGTGCTCTTCCTGCTGGCGAACGTCGCCGATGACATGGATCAGCGGATCACTCACGTGCTGCGCAGCGAGGAACACCTGCCGAACACGCCGAAGCAGCAGCTGCTCTGGGAGGCGCTCGGACAGCGTCCGCCAGTCTGGGGGCACCTGCCCATCGTGGTGAACGAGAAGCGGCAGAAAATGTCCAAGCGCCGCGACAAGGTCGCGCTGGAGGACTTCCGGGCCGAGGGGTATCTGGCCGAGGCCATGCGCAACTACCTCATGCTGCTCGGCTGGGCGCCCCGCGGCGACCGGGAGATCGTGCCGTTTGACGAGATGGTGGCGGAGTTCCGGGTCGAGGATGTGAACCCGTCGCCTGCCTTCTTCGATGTGAAGAAGCTGCGCGCGTTCAACGGCGAGTACATCAGGGCGCTGACGGTGGAAGAGTTCATCGCCGCGTGCCAGCCGTGGCTTGGGGCCGATGTCGCGCCGTGGCCGGGGGAGCGGTTCGATCCGGCCGTCTTTGCCGTGCTGGCACCTCTCGCGCAGACGCGGGTGGCACTGCTCGCCGACATCGTGCCGATGGTCGACTTCGCCTTCCTGGCCGAGCCCGCGCGCGACGAAGCTTCGTGGGCAAAGGCCATGAAGGAACCCGCCGCCGAGATCCTGGAGGCAGCGGAGGCGGCGTATGCCGACGCTTCGTGGGAGGCCGACGCGCTGCGCGAGCGACTCGAGGCGATCGGGACCGAGTTCGGCCTCTCGCTTGGCAAGGTGCAGGCGCCCGTGCGGGTCGCCGTGACCGGGCGTACCGTCGGGCTGCCGTTGTTTGAGTCCCTGCAGGTGCTGGGCCGCCAGGAGACGCTGCGGCGGATCGTGTCGGCCCGCGAGCGGGTCACTGGGCTTACCTCTTAGCGCTTGCGGTTGCGCTTGCGGTTGCGTCGATTCAGCGAGGACGCTGACGCCCAGATCGGCTACCTGCTGCCCGCTCAAGAGGCGGCGCTCACCGCGGCAATTCACGCTGCCTTCGATCTCGACTGAGCCGCCGCACCCTGGCATGCTGAGGGCGCCCTGGCGCACAGCATGCAACGGTCTGCCGCCCCATGGGTGTCTTTGCGGGTGGAGGTGGCCATGGATGCTGCGGCTGACGCCGAGTTCAGTGACTTCATGACCGGCCGCTGGTCCGGGCTGGTGCGGCTCGGTTACGGCCTGACCGGTGACCTGCAGCATGCCGAGGATCTGGCGC
>DASQIW010000254.1:0-16895 GCA_035631375.1 Streptosporangiaceae bacterium | reverse complement strand
GATGCCGGCATGGGGATGGCGGCGGCCGGCCTGACTGCCCTCGCGGTGTGGGGCCCGAACGGCCTGGTCGGTGCCACGGTCGCCGGGCCGGCCTGGCTGCTGGCGTTGCTGCCCCTGCTGATGGGCGTGGCGCTGACGCTGCGCCGCCGCGCGCCGCTGGCGATGTGGACTGCGATCTGGGCTGGCGTGGCCCTGGAAGACATGGTCACCCGCCAACCCCCGCAGACACTGGCGTTCCTGCTCGTGCTCTTCGCCGGGGCCTACGCGCTCGGCGCGTACGCCAGCCTGCGCCGCGCGGCGGTCAGCCTGGCCATCAGCGTGGCCCTGATCCTGGCCAGCGAGGGTTTGCTGCTGGCCTTCTCACGGCACGCGGGCGGGGTGAGCATGGGCGTGTTCTCCATCCCGCTCCTGGCCTGCTGGCTGGCCGGCGTGCTGGTCCGCGCCCGCCGGCAGTCCGCCGCCCTGACCGCGCGCAACGCGGCGCTGCAGCGCCAGGCCGAGCAGGCCGCGGCCGCCGAGCGGGCGCGGATCGCCCGGGAACTGCACGACATCGTTGCCCACCACCTCAGCGTTGTCGTACTCCAGGCGTCCGGCGCCAGGGCGTCAGGGAAGCCAGCCGGGCCGGCCCTGGAGAAGATCGAGAGCAGCGCACGGCGCGCGCTGGCCGACACCCGCCGCCTTCTTGGCGTTCTACGTGACACCGGTGGGGATATCGAGCTCGCCCCGCAGCCGGGCATCAGCGAACTGGACACGCTGGCCGGAACCGTCCGCGCGGGCGGGCTGCCGGTAAGCCTGGTAATCGACGGCGACCCGGCGGGGCTGCCCGCGGCCGTGGACGTGTCGGTCTACCGCATCGTCCAGGAGGCCTTGACCAACGTCCTCAAGCATGCCGGCCCGGCCAGCGCCGACGTGCGGATCGGATGCGTCCAGGACGCTGTCACGATCGACGTCACCGACAACGGAACCGGTGTGCCGCCGAGCCAGGCCCCGGCCAGCGGGCACGGGCTGGCCGGGATGCGCGAGCGGGTTGCGGTGTTCGGCGGTGAACTGCGCGCCGGGCCGCGGCCCGACGGCGGGTTCGCCGTCCAGGCCCGGCTGCCATTCGGCGACCTCCTGCCGCTAGGCGAGCCATCGTGATCAGCGTCCTGATCGTCGACGACCAGGACCTCGTGCGCGAGGGCCTGCGAATGCTGCTGGAATCCGAGCCGGACTTCACCGTCGCCGGCGAGGCCTGCGACGGCGGCCAGGCGCTGGTCCAGGCACGGCGCCTAGACCCCGACGTGATCTTGATGGATGTCCGCATGCCGCTCATGAACGGCATCGAAGCAACTGCGCGGCTTGTCCAGTCCGGGTCCCGGGCGCGGATCCTGATGCTGACCACCTTCAACCTGGACGAATACGTCTACCACGCGCTGAGGGCAGGCGCGAGCGGCTTCCTGCTCAAGGACGCCAGCCGCGAGCAACTCGCAGGCGCGGTGCGCTCGGCGCCGGCCGGCGAGACCCTGCTCGCGCCCGCTATAACCCGGCGGCTGATCGAGGACTTCTGCCGCGGCCCAGCTCCCGGCACGGAGTCCGCAGTTACATCCGGAGGCCTCAGCGAACGCGAACTCGGCGTCGTGCGGCTGGTGGCCCAGGGCCAGTCCAACGCCGAGATCGCCGCCACGCTCTACCTCAGCGAGGCCACCATTAAAAGCCACATCGCCCGCATCCTGGCCAAACTCCGGTTGCGGGACCGGGTGCAGATCGCCGTCTACGCCTACGAACACGGCATCGTCAGGCCAGGCCATGGCACTCCGCCGCCCCGCCGGGGAACGAAGCCCTGGCGCGAGGTAGGAGCTAGCGGTCCCCCATAGTCGGCAGCACAGCCGGGGCCGAGTTCCCGCTGCGGCTGCACCCGCCGGTCAGCCCTCAGGCCCGCGAGCTGGAGATCACGGTGGCCAGCCGGACCGAGCAGGGCTCGGTCCGCGTGCCGCTCGAATGGCAGAACGACGACTGGCACTCCGGCGCTCCGGACTGGCGGGCGCACTCATGACGGCTCACCGCCTGTGGCCTGCCCGAGGCGTCGGGAGACGTTCACCACGCCTGCATGATTGCTCATCTGCGTGGCATCGAAAGCCGCGACTCGGCTATGCGCTAGGCCCGCCCGCCCAATGCCGCCATGATGATCGTGTGCCAGCGCCGCAGAGCCGGCGGATCTGCATCCGGGAGGTTGTGCGGGCGAGCTCTAGTGGGAACCCACAGCCGGTCTGGTGACGGCCCACGGCCGGGTGAAGCCGACGGGATCACGATCACCATACGGCGCGATCCGTACCGGGAAGCCGGTGGCGTACGCCTCGATCATGAGTCCCTTGCCGATGACCAGGCCTACGTGGCCAGGCTTGGCGGACGTGCCGTCGGCGCCAGCGAAGAAGACCAGGTCGCCGGGCTGAACGTGGCGGTCGGTGATCCGCGGGCCCAGGGCCCACTGCTGCTCAGAAGTGCGCGGGATGTAGATCCCCGCAGCCTGGTAGGCCATCATGACGAGCCCCGAGCAGTCGAAAGCATCTGGTCCGGTGGCACCCCATTGATAGGGCTTACCGAGTTGCTGCTCCGCGTAGGTGACGGCGGCGCGTGCCACTGCGGAAGGAACCTGGCCAGCCAGCCCGGTCTCGCCGGCCGCGACCAGGCACTGCGGCGCGCTGGCCGGGTTGGCCTGGCTGACCGTGAAGCCGCCGCTGGCGTACAGGCCAGCTACGGACAGCACTGACTGCACGTAGGACTCGAGGTGGTTGTAGGCGAAGATCGCCTGCGCGACGTTGGTCAGGACGCCGTGTGCGAGCAGGTAACGGGCGGCACCAGCGATCGCGTCGGCCGGCTCGTAGACGCTTGCGACCCCGTCACCGTTGGCGTCGGTGGCGACGCCGTTCACACGCTCGCTCGCCGGGTGTACCGGAGATCCGCCCCACTGGTTGCCCGCCGCTCCGCCGATGCCGATCTGCATCGGCCCGGCCGCCCCGAAGGCATTAGCGCCGCTGTGCACGCCCGGGAGCGTGCTCTGGCCGTCATCGCTCTCGACCTTGCCGATGCCGGCCAGCACGACCCACGGCACCCCGTATCGAGCACCGATCGAACGGAATAGCGCGAGGTAGCCAGCCGGGATCGCGTGACGCGCCGACTGACTAGCAGCTGGCTGAGCCTCGCCGCCTCCACTCGCACCGGTACAAGAGGTGCCGCTGACTGCGAGCAGGCCACCGCTGGCGAACATCACCACCGGCCCGGTCAGCACGGCCGTCAATACAACGGCTGCCCCCGCCAGTGCCACCATGGCGCGATGGCGTCCGAGGGCAGCCCCGCCGATCACGAGTTACCTGCCGAGGCCAGCTCGACATCGCTCACCTGCCAGGTTGTCCCGGACCCGGTGACGGTCACCGCGTAAGTGGTGGACGGCTGACTGCGGCCGCCGGCGCTCGTTATCTGGTCGACTACCAGCACGACGAAGGTAAGACTGCCGGGCCCGAACGCACGGATCGAGGTGATCGTGGCTGTGCCGACCGAGACCTGCTTCTCGCCGTGCCGCGTCGCTGCTAGGCCGGGCGCCTCATAGGCAGCCTCGATCCGCCCGACCAGCTGCGCGGAGGCGACGGCCTGAAGCGGTGCGACGTAGGCCGCGCCGTCCTCTGTGTAGGAGTACGTACCGTACGCATCGCAGAACCTGACCGCTGTCCCCGCTGCCGCGGTGAGGCCCGCCTGCGTGAACGGTAGCCACTGGTAGATGCTCGGCGGACCCGCGGCACGCACTGCTGACTGCGCCGGGACCGGCGTCAGGCGAGGGCTGGCCGCAGGAGGCTTCCCTTCTGGCGTGCGTGCGTGATGGAACCTCGGCACCAGCAGGTAGGTGCCGAGCGCGGCAAACGCGCACACGATGACCGCGAACGCCACTCGCCGAGCAGCTGGGCTGGCGTCCATGAGCTGACTACCGCCGGCGCAGCGGCCGCAGCCAGAACGGCACCGGCCGATCCGCCTGATCAGCCCTGCGCGCGAGCGGCCCGGTCATTGACTGGCCCTGCCACGGAACCGGCTGGCCGCCCGAGGACGACGCGCGATCGGGCTGCGGTCCGACCGACGATGACGGGCGTAGCGCCGCACGCTGGCCGGCGCTGACATTTTCCTGCGGACGGCGGCCCAGGCTTGAAGCCGACGGCTGCGGGGCACGCAGGCGACTGCCCAGGCCGACCTGGCGGGGCGCCGGCGGACGTGCCACCTGGCGGGGCGGCGCGCCACTCGGCTGCCGGACTGTCGAGGACCCCGCGGCTCCGGCCGATCGACCGTCAGGCCATGCACCGGGCGCCGACGGAGGGAAGGCAGCCGCGGCGCCGCCTGCGGCTCTCAACGCCCCGGATCCGCCCGCGAGGGCACGTCCCCCGGTTCCTGCGGCAGAACCGAGCACGCCGGATCGGGACGGCAGATTCAGCGGCGGCGGCTCAGCTGCAGGTGGCGATACCGTTGTCGCCGCGGTACGCACCCGGGCCGGTATCGCCCTGCCCGCGCTGCCGTCCACGGCCGCGCTGCCGTCTGATGCCCCGCCAGTCCCGTGCTGAGCCCCCGCGACCTCCGCAGATCCTGAAGCCTGCAGCCCGGCCGCGACCGCTGCCGCGCCGGCCGCTGCGCCACCTCCGGAGGCTGCCATGGCCACTCGCGCAGCCTGACCGGGATTGCGCCGGGCCCAGCGTGCCGCACGGTAAGCGGCGAGTGCAGGCACGGCTGTGGCGGCCGTCATCGTATTGGCGCGCGCGGTAGCCGCCGCCCGGGACAGATCGGTCTCGGCCCGGTCCGGCGAGCCGATCATTCCGTAGCCAACGGCAGAGAACAGGTGCTGGAATGGCTTGCGGTAGATGAACGCGGCGACCGTGACCAGCGCGATCATCAGGATCTTGAGCGCCCAGGGCAGCACTGCGTCGCTTGTCCCCATGATCAGCGCGTAGCAATACAGCAGGACACTCAGCACTAGCGCCACCGCGCCCTGCTTGAGCAGCACGCCGACGAGCATCTCGACCCAGCGCAGCGCCACGATCCGCCCGAATCCCGGATGCGCACCGATGAGCAGGAAGAATGGGCCGACGATCAGCAGCAGCAGGAAGCTCAGCTTGAGCAGGATGAGGGTGACAGAGATCAGCAGCACCAGCACGCCAGCGACCAGCGCCGCGAAGAGTGCTGCGAACGCTACTTCCAGCCGGTTCGTCCACTCCTTGCCCTGGAACAGCGGATAGATCGCCGGATCCTTCTCCTGGAGGCTCGCGGCGATGCCCTGGAACGCCGACTGCTTCGCCTGGATCAGAGCCGGCGTCGCCTTCTCGTCCGCCGCGATGGCCTGCGCCCACAGCAGTGACCGCCCGTAGGTGTTGACGACCGTCGGGGTGGCGTTGCCGGTCGCGTAGACGGAGGTGCCGAACTCGCCGACGAGCCACGGCTTGCAGACGAGTACGCTCCACAACTCATCCGCATTCTGGTCGACGACGGTGCTGCCGGACGTGTAGCTGTAGACGGAAGGCTGCACCTCGGGGTCGCGTTTCTGCACGGGCACGCATCCGCTCGGGCCCGGGCTCGGCAGCTTGGCAAACGCGGAGTTGAGGGCCTGGGAGATCCCGTCCGTTACGCCCTTGCCCGCGCCCGTGACCTCTGCTGGCGCGCCGATCAGGAAGATGGCGGCCGCGCACGCGCCGATCATCCACACGGTGCCCTCGATCGTGCGAGTCGCGCGCTTGCGGATCAGTCCCTGCCACGCCAGCCAGATTGCCGCGAGGATGACCACGATCGACAAGTACGGAAAGTAGATCGCTCGCCCGAGGCTCGTGATCAACGTGTCGGTGACGCGCTGCAGCCAGCTGACGATGCCCTCGCCGGCCGCTGACTGGTAGACCGTGATGGTGACGCGGTCAATCGACTTCGCCGCGTCGAACACCATGCCCGCAACGTTGTTGCCGATCAGTGACGTCATATCCGAGCACTGCAGGTTGGTGGCCGCCCAGTAGTTCCCGGCCACGCCGTACTCGTCGTACAGCGTCGCGGGCTGCTTTCCGCCACGGGGCGGAGCGACCATCGCGTCGATGCCGGCGTTCGCGGGCGCTGGTTCCGGCAGCGACGGCTGGCAGACATTGTTGATGTCGCCGACCAGGCCGGAACTGCCGAGCGAGCAGAAACCCAACAGGCCGCCGATGTCACCGATCCCTGGCACCGAGCACAGCCCGCCAGTTGCGCTGGGGCCCTGGTGCGTCACCGCAGCCGTCAGGATCGCACCGCGGGTCTCGGGCCCTGCCGGCTGGCCCGGCTGCCCAGTGGAACCCGCAGAATGCGGCAGCAGCAGCACCGCCGCGAGCGCAGCCGCTACCGCGCCAACTCTGCGCGGGAGGCTGGTTCTCGACATCGGGGAGGCTCCAGTGCGAGGTCGTTTCCTGCGTGCTGGCAGGTCAGCCGGCGCCGGGCTGATCCGGCTCAGTAGCGAGCGGACCCGCGAGCGCCTCCCCCGAATGCGCCCGGGTCGGGTTGGTGTCCAGGCATCGGCGCAGGTCGTCCGAGATCAGGTCCACGGCGATCCGGCCGGCGCGGCCGTCGAGGTCACGGAAGATGCACTCGCCATTGCCGAGCCCCCGCAGCGCAGCCTTGTGCTCGGCAGACTGCTCGATTCCCAGCAGCGATAGCACGTTGGCTACCTCTGACTGCTCGGACGAGCGGAACGCGAACACGCTGGAGATGCAGTTCGTGACCTGCTCGCTGAGCAGGTCACCGGCGTTCTGCGAAACCATGATCAGCGCCGTATTGCGCGACCGGCCCATCCGGGACACTTCGGGGATGAGCTTGGCCCCCTGCGGGGTCGAGGTGATCGCCCACGCCTCGTCCAGGAAGATCGCCTTGGGCTGCCGCCGCTCCATGCCGTTGAGCAGCCGGCGAGCGAACTGCGACACCAGGTACAGCAGCGCTACCGACAACCGCTGCTCGTAGGAGTAGTCATCCCGGCCGATGCCGGTGTCCGGAAGCGTCAGCCCGCCGAGAGTGAACACCGTCGTCCAGCCAGCCGCGTCGATGCGCTCGCCCCCCGACGGAGCGAAGCACAGCCGCGCCAGCCTCATCTCCGCCATGGATCGCAGCAGCGCGCCGAGATTGACCGAGGCAGGATCGTCAGCCTGCTCCAGGTGGCTCACGACCTGGCCGAGGCTCGGCTGCTCGCCCGCCGCGACCGCGGCCACCGCCTGGATCATGGCACTCTCGCGCTCCTCGCTCATCCTGGGTAGCAGCAATCGCAAGGTCTCGGTCGCCATGGTCCGCCGCTCGGCCAGATCGTCGCCGAACGAGAACGGGTCGAGCAGACCCGGCGCAGCGCTGCCCAGCGGCACGACCCTGGCCTGGCGCCCGCGGCTGACTAGCCAGCCCGCCAGTGACTCAGCGTCGCCCTTGGGATCGATGACCGCGACGGTGACGCCCCGGAGCGCGAGCTGCAGAATGAGCAGCAGCGCGAGAGTGGTCTTGCCGCCGCCTGGCTCGCCGGTAATCGCTACCGCGGTCGGCCTGTTGCGCGCAGCCGCGACCAGTGGGTCGAAGTGGACGACGGCTCGCGCGTGGCCCGTTGTCTCGCCGATGTAGGGACCGATCCAGCCCGCGTCCTCGGTGCGCCGGTCACCCAGGTCGACGGTCGCCGTCGGCATGCCTCCTGCGACCGTGTAGAGCGGCTGTCGCTGCAGGTAGGAGGCAAGCCTCACCCGATCCCCCGGCAGCGACTCGCAGAGCAGTGAGAACTGATCGCCGGTCGAGTTGACCAGGTCGATACCGATGTCGCGGTAGTGCTCGATCAGGGCCTCAGCCCGGCGGATGCACATCTCGCGGTCCGGCGCATGCACCATGAGCCGGTGCCACCCGTAGACGAACGGCAGCCGCTCCTTGGTTATGCCGTGCTCGAGGAGTCTCGCAGCCTCGATCTGCTCGGCTAGGGCGATCGGCAGGTCGGCGCCGGCCTCCCTGATATGGGCGTCCATGTCCCTGGCGTGCGCCAGACGCCTGCTCACATCCTTGCTGGCACGGGCCGGCGCGATCAGCCGCATTCGCAGGCTCAGCTCAACCGGAAATGGCAGCGCGTCGGCGTGGTGCAGCCAGGGCTCCCCTTCCGGGAAGTACATGACGTCGGGGAACCTGGCAAACGACAGGAACGCGGCCCACGATTCGCCGCCCAGCTGAGCCAGCCGCAGCACTGTCCGCCCGTTGTCAATCTGACCCTCGAGCAGCGACTCGATCTCACCGGGACCCCACTTCCGGCGCCGGGACGCCGACGGCGGCGGCTGCCCGCTCATCCCGGTCAGCGCGTGCCTGAACAGCCAGGCGACCTCGTCGCACGTTGCGTGCGCCGCCGCCAGCGCACTGGACCCAAGCGCGCGGCCGATGCGCTCGGCTTGCTCGGTCCACCGGACGATCTCGGCCGCTGGCACCGCCTCGTCGGTCATGCCGAGCACCTGCTCGGCCGCGCGGTACGAGTTCGTGAAGTGGGCCAGCATGCCACCGCCGCTGGACAACTGCGCGCGCACGCCGCGCTGGCCAAGCCGGACGCCGAGATAGACCTCCTTGGCCCAGAAGTCCTTCGCCCAGACCTGCCGGTACATCTCCTCGAGGTAGGGAAGCCAGCCGGCACCGCCATCGGAGGTGGCGTCCAGGCTTGTGGCCCACTCGGCCGCCGGGTACGGCCGATTCGCGATGCGCAGGTGCACCTCGGCATCGGCCATGCGGATGGCAGCCAGCGCCACCGTGATGCTCATGGCGAGCGCTTCGCGCTCCGCTGGTGTGGTGAACTCGTAACTCACGGTCGCCAGCCGGAAGTACGCCCAGGCGTGCGTCTCGGTGAGAACAATCCGGTCGTCGAGATACCGCACCGACATCCGGGCGCGGCCAAGCGTGCGCGCGCTCATTGGCTGGCGCTCCCGGCTCCGGCTGACCCGGCCAGTACGGGATCCGCAAGCCCGGTCACCAGCACGCCGGCCAGCGCAGTGTACGCCTGCACCGTCGCGGCGCCGAGTTGGCCGCTGGCGCCGAGGCTGTTGTCCCAGGGAACCCGCACGATGGCCCGGCAGCGGCCGGAGGCCACCGTGGTCGCGCGGTCGGTGTCCTCGGTGGTCGGCGCGCTCACCCCATTGAGGACCGTGATCGACGTCTTTGCCAGCCGACCGCGGCCGTGAGCCTCCAGCCACTCCAGCGTCATGGCGAGGGAGTCAGCCGAGCCGGCGCCGACCGGGGTGACGAGGACGAGCTGGTCCGCAACCTGTACTGCACGCGGGACATCTGGGGGCGCAGGATCGGCAAGGGTTATCGGGTAGCGGGCGACCACAGCGTCGATCAGCCGGTCTGCGTCGCGCGGGCCGGGGCCGCTATGGTCGGCCGTCACGACCTGCAGTCCTCGCTCCAGGCCCGGCTTCGCCCAGCCTCCGGCAGCCTGGCCGCTGGCATGCCGGGGCAGCCACCGCGGCACCTGACGGGCCAGCTCGGTCAGCGAGCCCGGCCGACCACCGAAATCGACCACCGCGACAGCCTCGCCACGCAGGATGGCCAGTAGCTGAGCGGTCAGCAGGGTTGTCACGGTCTGGCCAGCGCCCGCGGTGGTACCAAGCACGACGATCCGGGCCGGACCGGCCAGTGGGAGCCGGGCCCTCGCCTGGTCCCGCTGGGCGTAGTCCGGGCTGCCGGGCCGGTGCCCCCCTGGTACCACGACAACGCGATCACGCCAGCCAGCCCGGGAGGTTCGCAGCGCGCGCTCCACGACGTGCAGCGGACGCGTGCCCCCGGTATCGTCGCGCACCCGGAGCACTGGCCTGACCGTCGTCGTGCTGCCTGCACCGGCAGCCTGTGCGATGGGAGCTGAATCATGCGCCCCGCACGGCGCCGCCGCGATCTCGTCCGTCCCTGCGGCTGCATCCTCAACGGCTCCAGCGGCCCCCGCCTCATCGGCCGCGGCTATGGCGGCGTCGTCTCCGCCAGAGGGCACCGCAGCCGCGTTGCTGATCTGCTCGAGGTCCGTCGCAATCGCTGTGGGCGCTGAACTGGATCCGGCCGCGGGGGCCCGCTCCTGGTCCGCTGGCATTGCCACCCCGACGGCCGGCTCCCCGGTAACGATCGTCGCGACTGCCTGCGCCGGCGGCCGGAGGCGACCAGGAGCGCTGACGGCGGGCTCGGGGACCTGCGGCCTGACTGCCGGCCGGTCCGGCCATACCGGCCGCGGCGTGGCTGCCGGGCGTGCCTGCACCGTAGGCATCTCATCGGGATCGGCCGTGGTGTTCCGCGCGGGCCGAGCCGTCGCGCGCCACACTCGCGCCACGACCTCGACGTGGTCGGCCTCAGCCAGCGGCTCGAGCCGACACCACGTGCGCGGCTCGGTCAGGTAGCGCACCTGGGACACGACGAGCTCGGGCAGTCGCTTGCCCTCGAGCACCGGACGTGTCACCAGCCAGGCCGCCACGCCTGGCGGCAGCACGTAGAGCCACACCCAGGTATGGCTGAATGGCATTCCCGCCAGGGTGAGAGCGAGCATGTACGGGATTGCGATCGCGAGGAAGGCAGCAACCTGACCGATCGGAAGGGGCATAGGCAGCCGGAAGTCGTAGAGCTTGTAGAGCCTCTTCTCGATCTTCCAGATGTTCGTATACGTCGGGAGCTCCACGCGTCGCCTCCTTCCGCCCGCTAGCTCCAGGCCGACCGCGAGCCGACCGCGGTGTCAGCGCACTCCGAGGGCATTCGCGATGCCCGCCGCGATGGTCTGCACGATGCTGGGCGTGTAGAAAACGACGGCAATGGCGACCGCCAGAACGATGAACTGCACGAAGCGGATGATCTCGCGAGTGAAGAGAAAGAAGATCGCAACGATACCGACGATGCCCAGGAACAGAGGCCCGAAGAGACCCTGCAGATAGTTCACAAGGCCTTGCGTGCTCAGGGCCACCGCGGGTGCGCTGGCTAGCAGGTGAGCGGACATCGAATCTCCGGGGGTGAGTGAGCGCGGCCATCGGGGGCGAGCGGTCGCATGCGATCTCGTAGCGTCATGGCGGTCCTTGCGCTGTGGGCGCCGAGGCGCCGAGTGACTGGACATCCCAGGTGCCGGCTCGTCGCACCACGGTCAGCTCATAGGTCATCTGCAGCGCCGGCGATGCGGACGCGACGGCTCGGGCTCGGCGACCAGCTGGTCGGGCCGGAAACTTCCAGGTCACGGTCACTGAAATGGTCCGGGTCGAACCGCCAGGCGGCGCATGCACCGCATCGATAGCGCCGAAGCTAACCTCGCCGCCCAGCCCGGTGACGTGCGCACCCGGAGCGAGGAACCTTGCCAGTGTCGCCTGGTCCCCGCTTGCGTAGGCCGCAAAGAACCCGGCCAGCTGACTCTGTAGCGCCGTTTCTGTGGCCGGGTCGGCCGCATTCTGATCCACGGCCGGCACGATGGCGGTGACCGGCCCTGGCAGCAGGGCAGGGTTACCAGATACGGCCATGCTGCCGTCAGAGGCGTACACGGGAACGCCGAGCTCGATCAGCCTGCCATTGCCCAGCCTGGCGAGCAGCGTGACGACGGCTGTGTGCGCGGAGCGGACCGCGATCCCCGCGACCTGCTCGGTGAGCAGCTGCTGGGTCCCTGCACCGTTCCAGCCGAGCTGCGGATCCGCTCCGGCGGGCAGGAACGTAGCAAGCGCCTTGCTGCGCGACGCTGCGGTCGCCGGGCTGAAGTTCAGGTAGATGTCGCCGAACTCCAGGGCGTAGGCCTCCGCCAGAGCCACCGGGAACGGCGCGCTCGCGCCCGCCGCGGCGCGCGGGCTGGCGAGCGGGCGCGCCGAACTCGGCCCGCCGACGATGGCGAGCACACCGCGGTACCCGATCAGCACGATCACCGCCCACAGCACGACACGGCCGACCCAGACCAGCCACCGGCCCCCCGCGCCGCGCCAGTGCGGCGCGGCCCGCTCGGCTCGAAACGGTCGGTGAGTGGGTTGTGCCTGGTTGGGGGACTGGACGTGACTCTGGGACGGCGCTCGCCCGCGCGCATGGGCCTCGGAATCGGCCGCCAGCTCGTCGCCGCGATCGAGGAGTGCCCTGCGAACCATCACACCTCCGTCCGCTCCCGCCTTTGCTCTCGCATGGGCACGCCGTGCAAACAGACGGCGCGATGTTCTTGACGATGACCATTCTGGGGTCAAACGCCCAGCGAGCCCCGTAGACGCGCCGGCGGGGGCCAAAGCCGGATCTTTCCCCGTCGCCAGGTCGGTCGTGATATCGCCGAGCAGCCAGTCATACGGCCTCGCCACGTGCTGCGGCTGGCGGGCAACGTGCTGGGACACCGTCGCGCCAGCGCTCCCCTGAACATTCCGCGCCGGGGGCGCTGGCACCCTATGGGCTGCCCTTGCGGACACGACAGGCCTTCCCGGAGCAGGGAAGGCACCACGACTGGACAAGACACCGCGCGTGGACAAGACACCGCGCGCCGGGGACCTGACCGGGTCCGGGTCTATGGCCGGCGAGCGTTGTCGCATGGAGCTGTCCTCTGCTCGTGGTTCGCCGGGCAGGCCGGCCCGTGCTCACCAAGCAGCGAACTCAGCGGCTGTGACAGGGATGTGACACCGCGCCCCAGAGCTCACGGTATTCGAGCTCGGCCCCGCCGGACAGTACGTGGAAAAGGGCCGCGTGCACGGAGCAACCCCGTTCCGGGCCCTTAAGCCTTTTGCCGTTGACGTCGTCCCGGCCCGGCTCGTCGAGGGAGTACTGCCGCCGTGATCAGGCGGCCCCGGCGGTCGTGACGATCCAGGCCAGCACGAGTGCCTCCTCGCGCCAGGCGTCATAGCGGCCGCTGCGCCCGCCATGGCCCGCCGCCATCTCGGTCTTCAGCAGGAACGGGCCGCCCTTCGCCTCGGCCTGCAGCCTGGCGATCCATTTGGCAGGCTCGTGGTACAGCACGCGGGTGTCGTTCAGGCTGGTCACGGCCAGGATCGGCGGGTACGCCTGTCCCGGCGTGACGTTCTCGTAAGGGGTGTACGACTTCATGTACCGGTAGACCTCGGGGTCGTGCAGCGGATCGCCCCACTCCTCCCACTCCGGCACGGTCAGCGGCAGCGTCGGGTCGAGGATCGAGGTGAGCGCGTCCACGAACGGCACCTGTGCCACGATCCCGCCGAACGCGGCGGGAGCCATGTTCGCGACCGCGCCCATCAGCAGGCCGCCGGCTGAACCGCCCCTGGCGATCAGGTGCTCCGGCGACGTCCAGCCCTCGGCGACCACGTGCCGGGCGCAGGCGATGAAGTCGGAGAAGGTGTTGATCTTGCGGAGCATCTTTCCGTCGTCGTACCAGCGGCGGCCCATCTCGCCGCCGCCGCGGATGTGCGCGATCGCGTACGTGAAGCCGCGGTCCAGCAGCGAGATCCGGGAGATGGAAAACGCGGGGTCGAGCGAGATCTCATAGCTGCCGTACCCGTAGAGGAGGAACGGGGCGCTCGCCCCACGCGGCGCGTCTGAGCGGCGCACCAGCGAAAGGGGGATCCGGGTGCCGTCATCAGCGGTCGCCCACAGCCGGAGCTGCTCGTAGTCGGCCGGGTCGTAGGCCCTGCCGTCCGGGCCCGGTAGCACGGGCGTCTGCTTGCGCAGGGCCAGGGCGCCAGTGGCGACGTCGCAATCGTAGACC
This sequence comes from Streptosporangiaceae bacterium, assembly GCA_035631375.1. Taxonomy (GTDB): domain Bacteria; phylum Actinomycetota; class Actinomycetes; order Streptosporangiales; family Streptosporangiaceae; genus JAJYUU01. The sequence continues at coordinate 3,235 of DASQIW010000254.1, read as the reverse complement.
GAGCTCGGTGTGATCATGGAGGTGTAGCTGAGGCGGAACGTGCCGGTCTCATACTCAGGGTTCGCGCCGGGGCTGACCTGATAGATCGGCTCCGGGAAGTCGATCTCGTGCTCGCCACCGCCGGCCGGCAGCACGCGGAGCCTGGTGAGGCCGTCCCGGCGGAGATAGACCACGAGGTGGGTGGCGAACGCGTCCACGCCGAGCAGCCGGGTGTCGTCCCGGTGCGCGATCAGCGGTGTCCAGTCGGCCGGCTGGCCGACCGAGGCCTGCGCTAGCTCGAAGTTGAGCGCACCCTCGTTATGCAGGATCAGCAGCCGCTCGCTCCCGTCCGGGAGCACCTGATGCTCGACGTCGTACTCGACACCGTGCCGCCGCGGCGCCACCACGGTGAACTCACCGGTCGGCGTCGTCGCGTCAAGCAGCCGGATCTCGCTGGTGAGCTTGCTCGACGAGCCGATCATCAGGTACCGCTCACTCCGTGACAGCCCGACGCCGACCCCGAATTTCTCGTCGGCCTCCTCGAAGACGATCACGTCCTCGCTGGCGGGCGTGCCGACGATGTGGCGCCACACCCGGTACGGCCGCCAGGCGTCGTCGACGGTGATATAGAAAAGGGCGCTCGCATCGGCGGACCACGCGCTGCCGTAATAGGTGTCCGGGATCTCATCCAGTGCCGTCTCACCGGTCCGCAGATCCCTGAACCGCATGGTGTAGCGCTCGTCACCGTCAAAGTCAGTCGAGTACGCGAGCAGATGGCCGTCTGGGCTGACATCGAGGGCGCCGATCGCGAAGAACGGCTTGTCCCCGGCCAGTGCGTTGCCATCGAGCAGGATCTCCTCGCCCTCCAGCGGCGCGCCGTCCGCCGATATGGGCGGGCCTTCGTCATCCGGGCGGACGGCACGGCGGCAGTGCACGGCGTACTGCTGCCCCTCGATGGTCCGCGCGTAATACCACCAGCTGCCCTTGCGCGTCGGGACGGACAGGTCGGTTTCCTTGGTCCTGGTCTTGATCTCGGTGAAGATGGCCTCGCGCAGGCCATCCTGCCGGGCCGTGATGGCAGCGGTGAAGGAGTTCTCGGCTTCCAGGAAGGCGATCGTCTCCTGATCGTCCTTGGCGGTCAGCCAGGCGTACTCGTCGATGACGGTGTCACCATGGTGGATCCGCTCGGTGAGGACACGCTTGGCGGCTGGCGGCTGAGGGCTGTCCGGCTGCTCGCTCATGACCGCGAGCCTACTTCCGCGGCCAGGACGAACTCATCCTGGTATCTACGGGTGGCCGCCGTGGGGCAGTGGACCGGTCGATGATGGGATGCTCATCTAGGGCCGGTCGCCGAGCAGCGTCCTGGCGCCGAGGAGGGCTCGTGCTGATCGGCATCCTGGTCGGGCTCGTCGTTGTGGTGGGGGTGTTAGGCGTGGCTACCTGGATCAGGGGAGCGCGGGCCTGCCAGCGGATCCTCGAGCCTTCGGCTCCGGCTGGCGAGTCGGAGCTGACGTGCTACGGGGGCATCATGTGCCGCGGGCTGATGACGAGCGGCAACCTGGTCAGGCTCGACCTGATGGACTGGGGTGTCCGCATGCGCGGAATCCCGATCAGCCGGTGGATCGTGCCGCGCTGGGAGGCGCGCTATGCGGAGCTAGCGATCGCTGAGCTGGTCGTGACGCCGTTCAGCCGGATCGTTGTGTGGTTCCGGGTTCAGGGTGAGCCAGGTGGCATGGGCTTTCTCACCGACCGGAGCAGGGACATCCTCAACGTCATGGAAAAGCACGAGGTCCTTGTCAACCGCTCGGTCCAGCAGATCCGGAGCGCTGAGGACATGTACGGCACGGCCCCTTGAGCCAAGCCGCAAGAGCGGCGCAGTACCGCCCTTCGTCGGCGGCCTCATGGGACATGCCGACCCGGAGGGCGCTGGGGGTTTCGTCGGCTCGATCTGTATACTGGCGCGGTTCCGCCGGGCTCGGTGATCATGGTAACCACGTCCGTTCAGGTGAGCGGGCTTCGTGGGCGGAATCACCGGAGAACCAGGCGAGGTACGCATTTTGGCGCTATGTTATCTGCCTTATGCGTAGTATCTGACCAAGGGCGGGCTTGCCTTGGTCGGTACATCGGCGAGCCGAAGACTGTCCCCCGACAGACGAACTTGGCTTCCCAGGTCAGGAGAAAATCACATGGCAGACCGCCCGCGCTTGACGGTGCTCGGGACTGGCTACCTCGGAATGACGCACGCGGTCTGCATGGCCTCTCAGGGCTTCGAGGTCCTCGGCGTCGACATTGACCAGGAGAAGGTGGCCCGGCTGAACGCCGGGCAGGCACCCATCTTCGAGCCCGGCCTGGACGAGTTGCTGCAAGACGGCCTGGCGTCGGGCCGGCTCGCTTTCACCTCCTCCTACGCCGAGGCGGCCGAGTTTGGTGACGTGCACTTCGTCTGTGTCGGCACGCCGCAGCGCCGGGACGGACACAGCGCCGACCTTTCGCAGGTCGAGGCCTGCATTTCCGCGCTGGCACCGGGCCTGACGCGACCCTGCCTCGTCGTCGGGAAGTCGACAGTCCCGGCCGGCACGGCTGCCGCGCTCGCTGAGCGGGTCGCCAGCCTGGCTCCGGTCGGCACAGCCGCCGAGGTTTGCTGGAATCCTGAGTTCCTCCGCGAGGGTCACGGCGTGCAGGACACGCTGAACCCGGACCGGCTCGTGATCGGCGTCACCTCTGTACGTGCCGAGCGCGTACTGCGCGAGGTCTACGCGCCCCAGATCGAGGCCGGGGTCGAGTTCTACGTCACTGACCTCGCGACGGCCGAGCTGGCCAAAGTCGCCGCGAATGCTTTCCTCGCCACCAAGATCTCGTTCATCAATGCCGTCGCCGAAGTGTGCGACGCAGCGGGGGCCAACGTCACGGAACTGGCGCAGATTCTCGGCGCCGACCCGCGGATCGGCCACGCGTTCCTTCGGCCCGGCCTCGGCTTCGGTGGCGGCTGCCTGCCCAAGGACGTGCGCGCGTTCCTGGCCAGAGCGGCCGAGCTGGGCGCCGGCGACGCGCTGGCATTTCTCCGCGAGGTCGACGCGATCAATCTTGGCCGCCGCACCGGCATGGTGACCCTCGCGTGCGAACTGTCGGGCGGATCGGTGGCCGGCAAGTCGGTGTGCGTGCTCGGCGCGGCGTTCAAGCCAGGTTCCGACGACGTCCGCGACTCGCCGGCCCTGGACGTCGCCCAGATCCTGCATGGCCTCGGCGCGGAGGTGAC
>DASQIW010000253.1:0-9452 GCA_035631375.1 Streptosporangiaceae bacterium | reverse complement strand
CGGGCCTCCACCTCCGCCCGCAGCACCGGCGGCAGCGACCGCAGCCACGCCTCCGCCCCGTCCCCGTCGTCCTCCCACGCATCGGCGTGATCCGACGGATCCCAGCCCGCGTCCACCTCGTCATCCCACGGACCACCCGGCGGCTCGCCGCCAGCGGCGGCGTACTGGCCAAACAGGTTCAGCCGGCCATCCTCATCCACCCCGAACTCATCCACCCCGGACGCGTCGTCCACCGGCTTCACCTCCTCGCGACATCTGACAGGTTTAGCGACCTTCTTCGCCAACAGTATCGAGAGGGTCAGACATTTCTACGACCTCGCAAGTGCCAGCCGTACGCCGCGCTGGCAGACTCAGGTAGCACGGGTAACGACGGCGAACGGAGTCACCCCATGAGCACCGTCGAAGCTAACACCGAGGTCGCAAGCAACCCCGTTCCCGAAGTAAATGATCTTGAACTGACCGCGGCGCGGGACGCCCGCGTCGGCGCCATGACAGTCCGCCGACTGCTCCCCCTCCGACTGCGCCGCAGCGTCGGTCCCTGGTGCTTTGTCGACCACTATGGTCCGACGGACGTCGACGGCGTCGCGGGCATGAACGTCCCACCGCACCCGCACATCGGCCTGCAGACGGTGACGTGGCTGCTCACGGGAGATGTTCTGCACCGCGACAGCCTCGGCAGCGAACAGCTGATCCGGCCCGGTCAGCTCAACCTCATGACCGCTGGGCACGGGATCGCGCACGCCGAAGAGTCACCGGCCAGCCATGGCCCGACGCTGCACGGAGTCCAGCTGTGGGTCGCGCTCCGCGATGCCAGCCGCCACGTGCCGCCGGCCTTCGAGCACTACGCCAGCCTGCCGCAAGCGCGCATTGGCCGCTTCGCAATCACGGTGCTCATGGGCGAGCTGGCGGGAGCGAGCTCACCGGCGACCGCGTTCTCGCCCATCGTCGGCGCCGAACTGACGGCCGCCGGACGAGCGGCGAGCTGCCTGCTGCCGCTGCGACCCGATTTCGAGCACGTCGTGTTCGTCGCCAGCGGCCAGGCCAGCGTGGACACCGTTGAGCTGGCCGTCGGGCAGCTGCTGTACCTGCCGACTGGTCGGCCCGAGGCGATGCTCGCCGCGCCCGCCGACAGCACGCTCATGCTGCTCGGCGGTGAGCCGCTCGGCGAGCGGCTGCTCATGTGGTGGAACTTCGTGGCGCGCATGCCGGAGGAGATTGTCACGGCGACTGCCGCCTGGCAGTCGGGCGACTTTGGCCCAGTCGGCGGTTACCAGGGCGAGCCACTGCCCGCACCGCCGCTCAACGCAGCGAGACTCCGCCCACCTCAATAGGTAACGGGGTCGTTCTCACTCGCGGCCGCTGAGCTGCCAGTCACTCCCGACGTGCTTCCACGTGTCATTCCCGGCGCCAGCGCCGCGGCCCGATTCGGTGCCACACGGGCCGGCTCATCTTCCGGGGAATGGGCCGGCTGCGGTTGTGCAGCCATGCCGCGCATCCGCCGCACACTCCATGATCCGGATGATGCTCGAAACGGGTTATCTCGTCCGTCCCGAACAACTGTCCGCAGCAGAAACACGCCACCAGATCGGGTGGTATCTCTGACTCTTTGCCTGTCACCGCCATGACCCGGACTCCCTTCGGCTCCGTGTGCGGCCCTGTCGCGACGGGCACCGACGCAGCGCGGCGGCGCGAGTCCCTATGAGGGTAGGCCTCGGCTCGGCGCAGCGATAGATTCTGGCGACGCGATGTGGCCTTGTCAGCCGCCGCCTGGCCCAGCAGCCGGACGCACGCACCCGCGCAACATGGGCGCGGAACCTGCCAAGGCCGGCGACTGACGTGCTGACCTGCGGTTATGAGTTGTAGCCCCGACCGGATTTGAACCGGCGCTACCGCCTTGAGAGGGCGGCGTCCTGGGCCGCTAGACGACGGGGCCAGGCTGCTAAGCGGCCATCAGGCTAGCGCACCGCCTGGGCCCGCGCCAAACCGGTGCCGCGGCCGGACAATCCGCCCGATGCATAGTGAGCCCGTTCTCTGGTAGATGAGCGGCATGGTTGCCTTCATCATCATCCTGATCGTCATCGGCTTCGTCGTCGGCGCGATCGCCCGGCTGCTCGTACCGGGCCGCGACAACATCGGCTTCATCGGCACGACACTGCTGGGCATCGTCGGTTCGTTCGTCGGCGGCTTCCTGTGGGAACTGATCGAGTACCACCAGATCGAGACGAACCACTTCCGCGGCGTAGGCATCATTGGCTCGGTGATCGGCGCCGTCGTCGTCCTGCTGATTCTGCGCGCCACCGGCGCCGAACGTGGTCGGCGCCGCTCCTGAATCGCTGGGGTACCAGGACTCGAACCTAGACTAACGGGGCCAGAACCCGTCGGGCTGCCAATTACCCCATACCCCATCGGATCACACCAGTCACGGCGAATCCCGCCGGGTGGTGCGGTCCAGCCTGTGCAGTGTAGCCGAACCCGGACGCGGCGGCCAACGCGCGCATTTCTGGGTTCAGCTGCTGTCCACGACCCGGTTCGTGAGCGTGCCTATGCCCTCGATCTGCACCGAGACGGTGTCGCCGGCGACGAGCGGGCCGACCCCAGCCGGCGTCCCTGTCAGCAGGACGTCTCCAGGCAGCATCGTCATCACCGCGGTGACGTAGCTGACCAGCGTCGGGATGTCGTGGATCAGCAACGACGTGCGCGAATCCTGTTTGACCTCGTCGTTCACCGTTGTCGTGAGCTGGACATCGGCCGCGTCCAGCTCGGTCTCGAGCCACGGCCCGAGCGGGCAGAACGTATCGAAGCCCTTGGCCCGGCTCCACTGTCCGTCGGAGGCCTGCAGGTCCCGGGCGGTGACATCGTTGGCGCAGGTGTAGCCGAAGATCACCTCGGGCACCCGCTCACGGGGCACGTCGCGGCACAGCCTGCCGAATACGATCGCTAGCTCGCCCTCGAAGTCGACCCTCTTGGACAGTCCGTCCGGCCGCACGATCGCGTCGGCCGGGCCGATCACCGCGGTCGACGGCTTCAGGAAGATCAGCGGCTCCGATGGCGGCTCGTTGCCCATCTCCCTGATGTGCTCAAGATAGTTCCGGCCGATGGCGACGATCTTGGTCGGCAGCACCGGAGCGAGGAGACGCACATCGGGCACGGGATACTGGGCACCGGTGAGGTTCACCTCGGTGCCAGGCCCGAACGGGTGACCGGACAGCTCCGCCACCGTCAGGTCGGCGGCGCTGGCACCGTTGCGCTGCCCGCTGGCCTGAGCCGACTCGCCGTCGATAACGCCGTACCGAACCTCGTCGCCAACGGCGAACCTCGCTATGCGCATCTGTGCTCCCGGTCCAGCGTGCTCGCCCTACTGCAGGTAACCCTCGACCTCGTTGGCTGGCCGGGCCGCTGAGCCGCTCGGGTCCTCGCCGAACTCGCGCCGGGCACGGCGCTGCCGCAGCAGATCCCAACACTGATCCAACTGCTCCTCGACCGTCCGGAGCTGCTCACGCTCCTGCTCGCTCGTCAGCTCCCCCGCCGCCAGCCGGGCGCGCAGGTCGTGCTCAGTACTGATGAGATCGTCGATGGTTCGGAAGATTTCCTTGTCGTCCATCGAGCACCTCCCTGGGGGTTCCGCCGCTGCTCATCTTTACATCGACTGGCGCCCGTGCGGCGAGCGGGGCGCGCCGACGGATCCTCAGGAATGCCGTCAACGAAGATCGTCAAGCAGGTTCTGATGCCAGACCATTACCTCGTAAGGGCCGACGTGGTAGACGCGCGCTGGGCTGCCGAACGTCGCCAGCACCGCGACCTGGTCACCAAAGCCGGGGTATTCGGGCGTGCCAGCGGTCAGCACCACGAAGTCCGCCGACCCCGCGCGCGGGTCGTACCAGCGGGAGCTGGATTCCCACTGGTACGGGACCACCCGCGTGCCGATTGTCGTGATCTGGCGCAGCCGGATATGTTCCGCGCTGGCCAGCGTGACGACATTTGCCTGCCAGTAGCCAGACAGGCCTGAGTTCAGGTGGTGTGCCGCCAGCCAGGACGTCAGCTGCTGATTGGCCGGCGGAACCGACGGCCGGGCCAGAGCGTAGCCAAGACCGGCGAGGTAACCGGCCAGCAGCACGATCAGAACGATCAGGGCTCCCCTGATGGCCAGCGTGCCGTCGGCCAGCATCCGACCGGCCAGCACCGCGCTGAATGGCAGCACCGCCACGACCTCCCGGGTGGCGAGGATCGAGGAGGACTCAGTGGTGAACACGTAGGCCGCCAGATTGATCACGATCGCTGCCAGCAGGACCTGGTCGACAAGACTCAGGTCCCGCAGGTACCGGCGCATCGCCACCGCGGCGCCGAGGCAGGCCGCTACGACCCCGGCTAGGTGGAGCCAGGCAATGCCAGTTTCCGCGCCCGCCTGGCTAGCGCCGCCCAGGAAGTCCGCACCGGCCAGCAGCAGCAGGCCCCGGCCGGTCACGCCCAGCGCGTGGGGTAGGGCGGTAACGCCGTGGGCGTGGGCGATCGGCGGATTCACGACGAAGCCGCCTGCCGCGCGCATCACGCGCAGAGTGATCTCGGCGAGTACCCCGGCGATCAGGGCGCCGGCGCCGAGCACGATCTCATACCACAAGGACCGGAGCGGCACTCGCTCGGCGATGAGCGCGCGGCAGATGCGCACTGCGCATACCGCAGCAACCGGCAGCACCCCGATGAACAGCACCAGCGTGTCGGCGACCGTTGCCCAGCCCAGTAGCACGGCCGCGATTACCGGGACGAACCAGCGCCGCGGGGCCCGGTCCAGAATGAGCCAGACCAGCAGCACTGGTGCCGTCGTCCCGATGTGATCCGGCGAGGAGACCAAGACCTTCACGCCGGCCGAAGCCTGCGGCGCGATCATGATCCCGGTCGTGATGAGCACCCGTACGAGCGCTGACGGGCCCGTCGCTGTTCCCCTGGCTAGCAGCGCCGCCAGCACTAGCACCAGCGTGTACGTCATGGCCGCGGCCACCTGGACGACGTCGGCGCGGAGCCCGCGCACCAGCTCGACCACCATGTACTGCGGCAGCTCGGTGGTGTAGAACGAAACGTCCGACAGCGTCCAGCCGCGCAGCAGCAGGTTGCCGTGCAGCATGTCCCATGCCTGCAGCGCCTGCGCGGCGCCGTCTGAGTCAACGGCGCGCGTGCTGCCCAGGCGGACGTAGCAGGCGAATCCGACTGCCACGCAGAGCGTCGATACGAGTAACGTGCGTTGCCGGTCGCGCCAGCCCGCTCGGTGATCCGCCGCACCCGTGCGGCCGCGCGGCACCATGGCTCGCGCTGCGTGGGCAGAGGGGCCGCCCCGGTGGCTCATGATCTCCATTGCACCATCTCGCCGCCGGGTTCGGGCTCCCCATCGTCATCGACACGGCGGTGGCCGGCGTCAGCGACGGTGATCCTCGTACCACGCCCAGGTGGCCTGCTCAGCCGACAATCTCTGGAACCAGTCCTACCTCGGCTACTTCAGCTGGGCCGCACCCCTTATGGTTGTTCTCGTGGTCAGCGCGGGGGCAGTTGTCCACCTAGGGGATGGGCGCACGGTCGTGCTGCCCCTGGTTGCCGGGGTCGCCGCCGTGGCGGAAGTGCCCGCGGTCGTATCGCAATACCAGGACGATAGGTGCCAGCCGGCGAAGTGCCTGGGTGTGCCGCAATTGCCGGAGCTGGTGCGGACGATGTCTACCGCATCCGGGGGGACGGTCGATTGTGATTCGCGTTCAACAAAATGCCTGTCTTGATGCCGTAGGCGTCGTCGCCGCACGGCGACCGGAAGCAGGTACCGCCAGGCCAGCGGCGCGTCGCGCGGCGGCCGGCGCTCATCACGCGGCAGTTGCCAACCTGAGCTGAGATGACGGGGCCGGCGGCCGGGCGGCGCGTCAGTCCCGATGGAACTCGGACATAGACGACAATGCAGATGAGGTAGCGGTGACGCTTCAGCGCAGTGACTCGTTCGAGCGCGATGTGGTGGTCGTCGGCGGGTGTGGTCATGTCGGGCTGCCGTTGGCGATCGCCTTCGCTGACCGGGGTGCTCAGGTCGCTGTCTACGACATTGACCCGACCGCGGCCGGCCTCGTCAGCGCCGGCCACATGCCGTTTCAGGAGCCGGGGGCGGCGCCGGTACTCGAGAAGGCCGTTGCGAACGGCCGGCTGGTGGCCTCCGCCGATCCCCATATCGTCAGTACCGCTGCGCATGTGATCGTGGTGGTCGGCACACCGGTAGACGAGCACCTCAATCCCGACCAGCAGGCGGTCCCGCGAGCGCTGGCCGGGTGCGGCGAATACCTGCGGGACGGGCAGCTGCTGATCCTGCGGAGCACCGTGTACCCGGGCGTGACTGCACTCGTGGAAAAACTCGTCGCCCGGCTGGGTCGCGCGATCGACGTTGCCTTTTGCCCCGAGCGCATCGCCGAGGGAAAGGCGATGACAGAGCTGTTTGACCTGCCGCAGATCGTCTCTGCGCGGCGCGACGAAGCGTACGACAGGGCGGAGGCTCTCTTCGGGCTGCTGACCGCGCGTCGGGTGCGGATGACGCCGGAAGAAGCGGAGCTGGCCAAGCTGTTTACGAACGTCTGGCGGTACATCAAATTCGCCACCGCCAACCAGCTCTACATGATCGCCAACGACCGCGGGCTCGACTTCGAGCGGATCCGCCAGGGCCTGATGCTCGACTACCCGCGGGCGGCCGACATGCCAGGGCCGGGCTTCGCAGCGGGACCCTGCCTGTTCAAGGACACCATGCAGGTAGAGGCGTTCAACAACAACAACTTCACGCTCGGTACCACCGCGATGACCATCAACGAGGGCATGCCCCTCTACCTGGTCGACCGGCTCAAGCGGCGGTACGACCTCGAGTCGATGACGGTCGGGATCCTGGGAATGGCCTTCAAGGGCGGCTCCGACGACATCCGATCCAGCCTCGCCTACAAGCTCAAGCGGGTGCTGACCTCCACCGCCGCCGGGGTTCGCTGCACCGATCCCTACGTCACCGTCGACCAGTCGCTGCTGCCGCTCGACGAGGTTGTCGAGTCTTGTGACCTGCTGATCATCGGGGCACCGCACCCGGAGTACGCCAGGCTGGCCACCACTAAACCGGTGATCGACATCTGGGGGCTCCGCGGCGGGGGCGTGCTGATCTGATGGCCAGGAGCCGCCTAGCCAGCCACGACACCGCCGACGCTGACAGCACCCGGCTAACCGTCTCCGCTCCGCCGGGCGCGCTGCGGCTCTCGGTCGTGATTCCGGCATACAACGAGGGCGAGGCCATCGTCCCGGTGCTGGAGCGGATATTCGAGTCCGTCCTGCTCCCCTGCGAGACGCTCGTGGTGGTCGACTTCGAGGAGGACACCACCCGCAAGGTGGTCCTCCGGCTGGCCGAGACCGAGCCCCGGCTGCGCTGCCTGGTCAGCACCTACGGGCGCGGCCCGGCCAATGCCATCAGGTACGGCATCGACCACGCCACGACCCCGGTCGTCGTCGTGACCATGGCCGATGGCTGCGACGACGCCCGGCAGATCGACGACCTGGTCCGGCTCGTCGAGCGCGGCGTGGTGGTGGCAGCCGCTTCGCGCTACATGGCGGGCGGCCAGCAGGTCGGCGGGCCGATGCTCAAGGGGATGCTGTCCTCGCTGGCCGGCCGTAGCCTCCACCTCGTCGCCCGGGTCGGGACCAGGGACGCTACCAACTCGTTCAAGGCCTACTCGGCCGCGTTCGTCCAGGCGGTAGGCATCCAGAGCCGCGATGGCTTCGAGATCGGCCTCGAGCTGACGGCCAAGGCGCGCCGACTCCGGCTGCCAATCGCTGAGATCCCGACCATCTGGCTCGAACGCCAGCATGGCGTGTCGAACTTCCAGATTGCGTCCTGGATACCGAAGTACCTCCAGTGGTACCGGCTCGCCTTCGGCCGCAGGATCACCCTGGATGAGCTGCGAGAGCGTACGACGGAAAAGACAAGGTAGCGATGCAGAAGATACTGGTCACCGGGTCGGCCGGATTCATCGGCGGATACCTGGTCGATGAGTTGCTGAACCGCGGATACAACGTGATCGGCCTGGACAACTTCTCCAAGTACGGGCAGGTCCTCAAGTCGTACGACGACCACCCGCACTACCGTCTCGTCGAAGGCGACGCGCGCGACACCGACCTGATGACCAGCCTGCTCTCCGACTGCGACCACTTCGTCGCCGGCGCCGCGATGATCGGTGGCATCTCCTACTTCCACGCCTATGCCTACGACCTGCTCGCCACCAACGAGCGGATCATCGCGGCCAGCTGCGATGCGGCCATCGCGGCGCACCGGGCGGGGCGGCTGAAGAAGGTCACGTACATGTCGTCGTCGATGGTGTACGAATCGGCGGACGCGTGGCCGTCGTACGAGGGCCAGGAGCGCGAGTGCCCGCCGCCGCTGTCCTCCTACGGCTTCGAGAAGCTCGCGGTCGAATACTTCGCCCGCGCCGCCTACGACCAGTACAAGCTGCCATTCACGATCGTCCGCCCGTTCAACTGCGTCGGCATCGGCGAGAGCCGCGCACTCGGCGACGAGGAGATGATGTCGGGCAACGTCAAGCTCGCCATGAGCCACGTCGTGCCGGACCTCGTGCAGAAGGTTCTGAAGGGCCAGGACCCGCTGCACATCCTCGGCGACGGCAGCCAGGTTCGGCACTACACCTATGGTGGCGATCTCGCCCGCGGCATCGCGGACGCGATCGAGCACCCGGACGCGCTGAACGAGGACTTCAACCTCTCCACGGCGCAGTCCACGACGGTGCTCGAGCTCGCGACGGTGATCTGGGAGAAGATCAAGGGCGCTGACGTGCCGCTGCGCGTCGTCCACGACGAGCCGTTCGAGTACGACGTGCAGCGCCGGGTGCCCAGCACCGACAAGGCCAAGCGGATGCTCGGCTTCGAGGCCAGCACCTCCCTGTCGGACATGCTCGACGAGGTGATCCCGTGGATCCGGCAGGCCATCGGGGACGGCGTCATCTGACCCGCGGGGGGATACGGGGGGTCGTCCCCCCGGCTAGTAGCTGTCACGGCCGCGTCACAGGGCGCGGCCTAGGTTCACGGGGTGCTCACCCGCAACAGCATCATCACGGCGGCGATGGAGCTGATCGAGGCCGAGGGCCCGCAGGCCCCGTCCATGACCCGGCTCGCCACCGAGCTCGGGTGCGGCCTGATACCGCTGTACAGGCACGTGCCGTCGACATCGGCGCTGCTCGACGGCATCGCGGCGACGATCATGTCCAAGGTGGACGCCGCTCAATCGCCAGGCCCCGGCCCGGCGTGGACGGACCAGGTGCGGGCTCAGGCGCGAACGATCCGCCAGGCTGCCCGTGCCTACCCGAGGTGCAGCGTGGCCGTGGCGGGCCGCGAGCCGGCCACGGCTGCCATGCTCCGGCCGGCCGAGCACGCGCTGGATACCCTGCGGACAGCGGGCT
>DASQIW010000252.1:0-2913 GCA_035631375.1 Streptosporangiaceae bacterium | reverse complement strand
AAGAGCCTCGGCGGCACCGGCACCATCACCGCCGGGCCGGCCATCGCCCGGGTCAACGGCACCCTCACCTTCTTCGTGCTGGCCACCGACGGCAAGATCCACACCCGCACCATCCAGACCGGGTACACCCCCACCCCCTGGCCCTGCCTCGGCCAGCCCGCCGCCGCCACCCAGGCCGCCACCGGCATCACCTACTTCGCCTGCCAGTCCCCCAGCCACACCCTGTCCGAAGCCACCAGCACCGCCACCGGCTGGAACCCCCTCACCCAGCTGCCCGGCACCCTGGCCGCCGGGCCCGGCCTCGCCCCCGCCACCGCCGCCGTCATCCTCGAACTCGAAAACACCAACCACCTCATCTACCAGGGCACCCCTGGCACCCCCTACACCCGCCTCGGCACCCTCCAGGTCACCGGCGTCCAGGCCGCCGCCCTCAACTAACACCACCCCCGCTGTGGCAACACGACCAGAGAGTCAGGCGTCATAGTCAACGGTCAGCTCGCCGCTGACCGGCAGCGACTGGCAGGTGAGCACGAACCCGGCGTCGAGTTCGGCTTGCTCGAGCGCGAAGTTCCGCCGCATCCGGACCTCGCCGGAGACCAGCCGCGCCCGGCATGTCCCGCACACCCCGCCCTTGCACGCGAACGGCAGGTCGGGCCGCGCCCGCTGCGCCCCGTCCAGCACGGGCGTGCCCATCGGGATCGTCACGGGCGTCCGTCTGCCATCGAGAATGATCGTGGCCTCGCACCCGCCGGTCACGGGCGCCTCGGCGTGCTGTTCGGGCTCGGGCGGAGTGTCCTCGACGTAAAAGAGCTCCCGGTGCACTCGGTCACCAGGGACGCCCAGCTCGGCGAGCACGGCCATAGCGTCGGTCACCATGCCGTACGGCCCGCACAGCCACCAGTGGTCGACATCCGCCACGTCGCAGAGCGCGGGCAGCAGCCGTCGCAGTCGCGCCGCATCCAGCCGGCCGCTGAACAGCTCGACCTCCTGCGCCTCGCGGGACAGTACGTGTGCCAGCTGCAGCCGCTCCGGATAACTGTCCTTCAGGTCGGCGATCTCGTCGGCGAACATCACCGTGTCGGCGCGCCGGTTCCCGTACAGCAGCGTCGCGTCCGACCGCGAGTCGGCCAGCGCCGACGCCGTGATCGACAGCACCGGCGTGATGCCAGAACCCGCGGCGATCAGCACGTGCCGCCCCGGCGCGCTCAGATCCGGGGTGAACGCCCCAGACGGCGGCTGGACCTCGATCCTCTCCCCCGGCCGCACCTCGTTCACCAGCCAGCCGGACATCGCGCCGCCTGGCACCTCGCGGACGCCGATGCGCAGGGGCTGGCCGGCCGGAGCGCAGATCGAGTACGAGCGCCGCTCGTCCCGCCCGCCCAGCAAGCGCCGGAGCGTCAGTGACTGGCCCGGCGTGAACCGGAACTCCCCGGCCAGCTCGCCTGGCACGTCGAACGTCACGGCAGCGGCATCTGCGCAGAGCCGGTCCACCCGCGCCACGGTCAGCGGGTGGAACTGCCGCCGTGCCGCGCGGGCCTCGCCGACCGTCAGCGCGGTCATGTCAGATCTCCTTGATGTGCTCGAACGGCTCGCCGCACGCTCGGCACCGCCGCAGGTCCTTGCACGCCGTGCTGCCGAATGCCGCCGTCCGCTCGGTGGCGGCCGACCCGCACCGCGGGCAGGCGACCGGCGGGCCGCCTGCAAACAGTGTCAGCGGCACCGGACCTTCGGCCTTGGAGACGGAACGGGGTGGTGCGAGGCCAGCCTCGGCTAGCTTGCGGCGGCCGTCCGAGGTAATCATGTCCGTCGACCAGGGTGGGCTCAGCATGGCGCGCACCTCGGCGCCCGCGAATCCCGCATCCGCCAGCCGCGACGCCACATCGCGCCGCATCTCGGGCAGCGCCGGGCAGCCCGAGTAAGTGGGCGTGAGATAGACGATCAGGCGGTCGTCTGCGATGGTGACCTCCCGGAGGATGCCGAGATCGGCCACCGTCAGCGCGGGCAGCTCGGGGTCGGGGACCGCGGCGGCGATCTCCCACGCCCTGGTCAGCAGTTCCGTTGCGGCGAGCTCGGTCACCATGTCGCCCCCGGAGTCGCGCGGGCCACGCTCTGCAGCTCGGCGAGCAGAAAGCCCATGGCCTCGGTGTGGATGCCATCACGCCCGGCTTGCCCGGATACCCCGGCGAGACCCAGCGCCTTCGGCCACGTCAGCGTTGCTTTGTCAACCACCTGCGCGATCACATCCGCGAACTCGGCGAGGAGCTGCGACGGGTCGACAGCTACGCCGGCGGCCGCGAGTCTGCTCTCCACCGCCGTCGGCTCGAACAGCTCAGATACCAGCGGTGCCACTGCCGTCAGCGCAGCCGCGGCGCGTTCCCGCGAGTAGCTCGTCCCGTCGCCCAGCATGATCAGCCACTGGGCCGCGTAGTCGCGGTGGTAGGTCAGCTCCTTCACGCCCTGCGCGGCGACGGCAGCGAGTACCGGGTCGGCCGAGCGCGCCAGCCGCGTGAGCAGCGCGAGCCGCCACGTGCTGAACACCAGCAGCCGCGCGATCAGCCCGGCAAAGTCTGAGTCGGTCGCCTCGGCGAGCCGGACATTGCGGAATTCGCGCTCGCCGCGGAGGAAGGCGTAGTCGTCCTCGGTGCGGCCCGTTCCGTCCGCGGCGCCTGCCCTGGTGAACAGCAGCCTCGCCTGGCCGAGCAGGTCGAGAGCGATGTTGGCGAGAGCCGTCTCCTCTTCCAGTTCCGGCGCCCTGGCCAGCCACTGCTGCAACCGGTGCGACATGACCAGGGCGTCGTCGCCGAGCATGAGGCAGTATGCGGCCAGGTCGGCTCCGTCGACCCCGTCAGGGACGCTGGTATCGACCCCGGCCAGCGGGTCGGTGAAGCCGGTTCCGAACGCCCAGCGCTCGCT
>DASQIW010000251.1:0-28939 GCA_035631375.1 Streptosporangiaceae bacterium | reverse complement strand
GCCGCGATCCGCTCCCTGTCCAGCCCCATCGCGACCGCTGCGCCCGCGGCGCTCGCCGGCGCCCCGGCCGTGCAGGTGGCGTGCCAGCCCGCCGAGTAGTGCGGCCAGCCGAGCGCGGTGCCGAGCCGGGCCATCACCCCGGCGGCCGCGAGGTAGGCGCGCGCACCGCCGCCAGCCGCGAGCGCGGTCGGCACGCAGACCGCGCTGACGTGCGTCGTGGACGGCATGTGCAAGTCGTCGAAGTCGAGCACGTGACCGGCTGCCGCCCAGTGCCCGCCCTCGCCAAGGCGGGCGGCGAGGGCGGTAACCGGGTGATCGCGCGCCGCGAGCGTCACAGCCACCGTGTCCAGCAGTGACCGGCCGGCCAGCGCGAGGTCCTCGTCGGACGGCGCCAGGTCGTGCGCCCACTGCGCGAGTGCGCTGGCTGTCGATGTCACGCTGATCACGATACGGTCTGCAGCCCGCCGAAGAACGTGCGGATATCAGCGGTCAGCAGGCCCGGCGTCTCGAGCGCGGCGAAGTGGCCGCCCGCGTCGATATCGCTCCAGTGGACGATGTTGTTCGCTCGCTCGGCGTACCGGCGGATCGCTATGTCCTCGCTGAAAACAGCGACACCGGTGGGTACGCCCGACGGGGTCGGCCAGTCCTGACCGTGCATGGCCTCGTAGTAGAGGTTCGCCGCAGACCCCGCGGTCCCGGTGAACCAGTAGAGGCTCACGTTGGCGAGGATGTCGTCGCGGGCGACGGCGTCCTCAGGGAGCTCGTGCCCGGAGCTTGTCCACTCCTTGAACTTCTCCACGATCCACGCGAGCTGACCGGCCGGGGAGTCGGCGAGCCCGTAGGACAGCGTCTGCGGTCTGGTCGACTGGATCTGGAAGTAGCCGTTGCCTTCGCTGAGGAAGGCCGACATCCGCTCGACGCGCTCCTTTTCGACCGGCGAGAAGGTAGCCAGCTCTGCCTCTGGAATATCACCGAACGGGACGAAGCCCATGGTGGCGGCGTTCACGTGGATGCCGAGCACGTGCTCGGGATCGACCCGGCCGAGGTCAGGGGCGACGAACGCTCCGTAGTCGCCGCCCTGCGCGCCGTACCGGTCGTAGCCAAGCCGCCTCATCAGTTCGGCGAAGGCCCGCGCCATCCGCCGCGGACCCCAGCCAGGCTCAGCGAGCGGCGCGGAGAAGGCGAAGCCGGGCAGGGACGGGATGACCAGGTGGAACGCCTGGTCCGTGGTCCCGCCATGCGCGACAGGATCCGTGAGCGGACCGATGAGATGGCTGAACTCGATGATCGAGCCAGGCCAGCCGTGTGCGAGCAACAGGGGCGTGGCATCGGGCACCGGCGACTGCACGTGCAGGAAGTGGATCCGCTGGCCGTCGATCTGGGTCGTGAACTGGGGGTAGGCGTTCAGCCGGGACTCGGCGGCCCGCCAGTCGAAGCCCTCGCGCCAGTAGTCGGCGAGGCCGCGAAGGTAGCCGACGGGGACACCGCGGGACCATGCGGCGCCGGGCAGGCTGGCCGGCCACCGGGTGTGCGCAAGCCGGCTCGCCAGGTCATCGAGGTCAGCCTGCGCGACCTCGATGCGGAACGGCGTGATGTCGGTGGCTGTCATCTCGCTACCTCCGTGTTGGGATGAGTATTTGAACGAAGTATTCTGTTCAACAGCAATCTTAGCTGAACTGAACAGTCTGTTCAAGTGATACAGTCGGCCCATGACCACGACGAATGCCACGCGGCTCCGAGGGCGGCAAGCGCAAGCTGCGCGCAACAACGAGGCGATCCTCGCCGCGGCGAGGGAGGTGTTCCTGGCCGACCCGGACGCGCCGATCGCGGCGGTGGCCGAGAAGGCCGGTGTCGGCATCGGAGCGCTTTATCACCGCTACGCCGGCAAGGAGGATCTGCTGCGCACGCTGTGCCGGAACGGCCAGGAGATCTACCTGGCGGAGGCGAGGCGGGCGCTCGAGCTGGATGCCGCGCCGTGGGAGTCCTACACCGAGTTCCTGCGGCGGATCGTGGCGGCCGACACGCACGGGCTGACGACGCGGCTGGCCGGCCGGTTCACGCCGACGGCGGAGATGTTCGAGCTGGGCGAGCAGATGCAGGACCTCGGGACCGAGCTGCTCAGGCGGGCTCAGGCGGCCGGCGACGTGCGCGCCGACGTCGCCTTCCTCGACGTCGGCTACCTGCTCGAGCTGCTCAGCATGCTCCGCGTCGGCGACGCCGAGCGGACCGCGGCGATGCGGCAGCGGCACCTGACCGTGATCATCGACGGGCTGCGGGCAGGTTCGCCCACGCCGCTGCCCGGTGAGCCGCCGACCTGGCAGGAGCAGACTGAGCGCTGGGTCCCGGCAGATCCTGCCGTCAGCCGCCGCCGAGGATGACCTGCGCGCGACGGGCCAGCGGCAGGATCCGCTCGCCCTTCAGGCCCTGGCGAAGGTCATGGCTGTTGCCCTGCACGTAGCGATGGTGCAGCTGGGCGACGACTATCGAGGTCTTCCAGCAGCCGAATGCCTCGTACCAGCGGGCGGCCGTCACGTCGGCGCCGGTCGCCTGGGCGTAGCGCTCGGTGACCTCGGCCCGCGTGGGCAGGGCCATGTGCTGCTGTCCTTCCGGATGCGGCGGCGGGCTGTCCGGGTCGTCGGACGGGTCGGGCCAGTAGTTGAGCATGGTGCCGAGGTCGACGAGCGGATCGCCGATGGTGGCCATATCCCAGTCAAAGACGGACTGCACCCGGTCTGGGCTGGCCGGATCGAACTGGCAGTTGTCGATCTTGAAGTCGTTGTGCAGCACCGACGTCCTGACTGTCGGTGGCTTGGTCGCCGCCAGCCGCGCTCCTACCTCGGCCACGAGATCGGTGCCGGCGGGCGCGGCGGCCAGGCTGGCCAGCACCGGCTCCGCGACGGCTGCCCAGCGGGCCCGCCAGCCGCCGAGCTGACGGTCGAGAAAGCCTTCTGGCCGACCGAGGTCAGCGACGCCAGCGGCCTCCGGATCCAGTCGGTGCAGGTCGGCGAGGGCGTCCACGACGGCCAGCCCGATCCGCCGCCCGGCGTCCTGCTGGCCGGCCATGCTCGGCGGCACGCTGCCCCACACCACGACGCCCGGCCGGTAGTCGATGACGAGGAAGTCCGCGCCGGCCACGGCGTGGTCCTCGCAGAGCAGGTAAGCCCGCGGCGCCCGGTCATAACTGCGCCACAGCCGGGACAGAGCCCGGTACTCGCGTTTCATGTCGTGCGCGCCGACGGCGATCTCGCCGAAGGGCGGCCTTCTGACCACGAGCCGACGCTCGGCGAACTCGAGGAGGTAGGTCAGGTTCGCCGCGCCGTTCGGGAACTGGTGGGCTGCCACCAGCGGCCCGAGCTCGCCGAGCTCGCCGAGGTGGCCTTGCAGATAGCTGGCGAGCCGGTCCCAGTCGAGCTCGTCGCCCGGACGCACGGGCCCGTAGTCGGCCGGGTTCTGGCTCGCCACAGCTACCTCCGCTGGCCTAGTAGTGGATGACCCTGGGCGTGCCTCCGCCGCACGCCACAGCGTCGCCGTTGATCGCGATGCTGCGCGGCGATGCGAGGAACGCGATGACGGCCGCCACTTCGCTGGCGGTGATCATGCGGCCGATCGCGTTGCCGGCGGCCAGCCGGCGCTCGACCGCCTCGGGGTCGATGCCCTCGCGGCTCGCCGTGGCAGCCACCACGCCCTGGGTTGCCTCTGTCCTCGTGAGGCCGGGGTGCACCACCGTCACATTGATCCCGTGGCGGCCAAGTTCGTCGGCCAGGTTCTTGGTCATCGCTGCGACCGACACGTTCCTGATGGAGCCGATGACCGAGCCGGTGCTCCGGGCCGCGAGGCCGCTGACATTGATGATCCGTCCCCAGCCGGCCGAGATCATGCCCGGCGCGAGAGCCTGCGCGCAGCGTAGATAGCCGAGGACCTTGACGTTCACGTCGGCCCAGAACGCCTCGCTGGTGACGGTGTCGAACCCGCCGACAGGTCGCTGACCCGCGGGGATCGCGGCGCAGTTCACGAGGATCTCGACCGGGCCGCCGAGGAGGCTGGCGGTCTGCCCGGCCATCGCCTGTACCGATGCCTCATCGCTGGTGTCGACGACCGCCGTGTGCACGGCGCGGCCAGCGGCGGCAGCGATGTCGGCGGCCGCCTGCTGCAGCCGGTCCGCCGACCGGGACGCGATGACCACGTCCGCGCCCTCCTCGGCCAGCAGCGTGGCCGTCGCCTTTCCGATGCCGCTGCCGCCGCCGGTGATCACGGCACGCTTGCCGGTGAGCTCAAGATCCACGCCGTCTCCCGCTGAATCGTGGTCGCTGTCAATGTCACTGGGGTCCGGCAGCGATCATGCTCCGTGCCCCGTGCCGCATTCAAGTACCGGAACGTAGCGAGACGGCTGCTTTGTGTCGAGGTGATGCGGGGTAGTCACTTTGGGTGGTTTCCTGGTAGCCCACGACAGCCAGGCCGGGTGCGAGATCGTCGGCGTCGCACGTGTTTTCAGACTCGCTGACCGTTTTCATCGACACATAGCTCGAATGGTCTATATAAGTAAGTTCGCCGGATTCTAGCGCCCCGGCCTGCCACGATTTTGCAGGTCAGGCCCGGTGAGAGGCACGCGCGATAGGCCGCGTAGCCGGGCAAGGACCGGCCTAGGCAGTGAGTTCGGCGACGACCTCCCATCGAAAACACCGCAAGCGCACGCGCACTGGCCGGCACGCCGCCCAGTCCAGACTCTCCCGAGCGCGGCGGAGAACTGTGGCGGTCTCTGCGGTTGTCCCGGCTCTTGCCATCGCGGCCACGTTCGCCGCGGCGCACCTGCATCGGCAGCAGCCGGATCCGTTGGGGCGGGGCCTCGCCTCGTACCAGGTGCAGTCGCTGGTAGCGGGCAGCGGCGCGACCGACGCTGCAGCCGCCAGCCGGCTCCCGCTGGCGTCGCCCGCCAAGCCTGTCAAGCCCACCACCGCCGCCTCGCCGTCGCCCCGCGTGACCGCGAGCCCGGCAGCGCCCCCGCCTCCGCCGTGCGCGGGCAACGGCGCCGGCGGGACCGGCATGCTGCCGGCCAACTACGCCACGATCGTCGACTTCCTGGTCGCGCATGGCTACACCAAGATGGCGGCGGTCGGCATTGCGGGCAACATCTACCAGGAGTCGAGAGGAGAACCGGAATCGGTCGGCACGGGCGGCGGCGGCCTGATCGGCTGGACTCCGCTGCCGGCCGGCTTCGTGACCGGCAATGTGGCCGCTGACCTGCAGACACAGCTCGCCGCGCTGCTCACCTACAACCAGCAGTGGGCCCAGTACGTCCCGATGCTCAACGCGGCGACCAGCCCGGCCGGCGCCGCGGATGTCTACATGAACTACTTCGAGCGTCCCGGTATCCCGGCTGCCTCGAACCGGGAAGGCGCGGCCATAGCGGTCGCCCAGGCCTGCGGAATCGGCTGACTCCGCAGGCCCGGGCAGACGCCCTCGCCGTTACCGGACGCCAGCCAGCTCCCTGGCCGGCTCGGGCTGCCCGCCCGGGTGCGCTGCGGGCGGCACCCGCAGGACCCTGGCGAGCCTGGTCGGCAGCCACCAGTTGGCGCGGCCGAACAGGGCCACCATGGCCGGCACCAGCAGGCACCTGATGACGACAGCATCGACCAGGATGCCGACGCCGAGCCCGGTGGCCAGGATCTTCAGATCCGTCATCGGGGCGGTGGACATGGACACGAACGACAGCATCAGGATGGCGGCCGCGCTGGTGACCAGTCGGCCCGTCCGGCCGAGACCCTCGGTGACCGCCCGGCGAGCGTCGCCGGTGGTGTCGTAGACCTCCCTGACGCGGGTCAGGATGAACACCTCGTAGTCCATCGACAGGCCGAACAGGAACGCGAAGACCATCAGGGGGACCCACATGGTGATCGCGCCGGTGGCCGGGATGCCCCACAGGGCGTGTGAGCCATGCCCGTCCTGCCATATCCAGGTCATGACGCCGTAGGCGGCGGCCAGCGAGATCAGGTTGAACACGACAGCCTTCGCGGCCAGCAGCACTGACCGGAACGCCCTCGTGAGCAGCAGGAAGGTGGCGATGCCGATGAGCGCCAGCATGAGCGGGAATTCGCCGTAGACCGCGTGGTCGAAGTCGATCAGCGACGGGCCGTCGCCGCCGACGCCGAGCACGCCCGGCTTGGAGATCAGCGCCGACTCCAGCGCGGCCATCTGGCCCTGGCCGGCTGGCAGGCTACTCTCCGCCGAGGGCAGGACCGTCACGATGGCCGTGCCTGCCCGGTGGTAGTCGCCCGTGGCGGGAGCGACGGCGGCGTAGATCCCTGGCACGGCGCGGGCGACCCCGGCTTCATGGCCGGCGACGCCTGGCGCGCCGGTGGTGAGCACCTCGGCCGGGGTCAGCACGCCCGCGGGGACGCCACCGTCGGTCAGGGTGACGAGCGCCTCGTGCGCTGGACCGGAGGTGGCTTGCGCCGAGCTGCCCGGCTCACCGAGGTGCAGTGACAGCGCCGGGGCCATCAGCGCGCCCAGCACCGCGAGCCCGCCAACCGCGGCCAGCCAGCGGTGCCGGTACACGCCGCGGGCCCAGGCGGAGAACGCGCGGCTCGCGGTCCGCTCGGTGCGCAGCCGCGGCCAGTCAAGCCGCGGGCCGACCGTCGCCAGGATGACCGGCAGCAGGGTGACCGCCACTGCAACGGACACCAGCGGCACGAGCACGCCACCGATGCCGACACTGCGCAACATGGGGACGGGCAGCACGATCATGGCGAGGAGCCCGATGGCGACGGTGAGCCCGGAGAACACCACGGCCCGGCCCGCGTGCTCCATCGCGTGGAGCACGGCAGCCTGGTTGTCGCGGCCCGCGGCGCGCTCCTCCCGCCACCTGCTGACCACCAGCAGCGAGTAGTCGATCGCCACGCCGAGGCCGATGAGCGCGATGAGGAACTCGACGATCTGGCTCACGCCAGTGATCTCAGTCAGCCCGCCGACGAGGAGGAAGGTGGACATGACCGAGACGCCGCCGATCAGCAGCGGAAGCAGGGCGAGGAAGCTGGCGTACACGAAGGCGAGGATTGCCAGCGCGCCGAGCGACCCGATCATGGCCTCGACCATGATTCCGGTGCCCTTGGATTGCTGGCCGCCGGCCTGGAGCAGCTGCTCACCCGTGACGCCGGCGTGCCAGCCCGGCGGGACCGCCGCGGCCAGGGAGCGCTGGATGGCAGGCCCTTCGTTCGGCGCGCCGAAGCTGGTGCTGTCCGGCGTATAGACCAGCGCGAACGTCGACCGCCCGTCGCGGGTGAGGAACGCCGGGTTGTGTGTCGTGGCGTAGTCGGCGATGCGCGCGCCCGGCACTACCGTGCGCAGCGCGTCGAACGCGCGGCCGCTAGCGGCTGCGACGGCGGGGCTGGTAACCCGCTCGCCGGCTGGAGCGGTCAGCACCGGCACGTACGGAGTCTGCGACCCGCCGTTGCCGTACTCGCGGGCGATCTGGTTGTCCACCCGGAAGGCCTGGCC
Source organism: Streptosporangiaceae bacterium (assembly GCA_035631375.1). Classification (GTDB taxonomy): domain Bacteria; phylum Actinomycetota; class Actinomycetes; order Streptosporangiales; family Streptosporangiaceae; genus JAJYUU01. Next base: position 21,448 of record DASQIW010000251.1, on the reverse strand, counting down.
GGGCATGGAGAAGTTGTTGGTCATCCGGTGCGTCGTGCCGCCGACGGTGAATACGCCGGCCGCGGCAATCGCGAGCCAGAGCAATGTCACCACCAGCTTGTGGCGCAGAACGAAGCGGGTCAGGGCATTCATTGCGGGCCTCCGCGTTGACTCCGGCGGTCGGTCCGCCGGGCTCGCCATCCAGCCTTCCGGCTCGCGGCTCCGGCGACGTCTGCCGCGAGCAGGCACTTGGCCGTACGCCTTCGGCAGCAGCCGGCCGCCGCGTACTCCCGCCGGAGTACGCCGCCGGTCTCCCTCGGGACGACGCCGGGGCTAGCGCCGCCTCGTACGCTGATCATGTGCAAGCCAGGCTCGGCGAACTCTGGCGTCGCTGGCGCGATTCACCCGCCCGCGACCCGATCTACGCTGTCCTGATCGCGGCCGTGCTGGTCAGCGGGTCGTACGGGGAGGCCCATCCGCACCAACAGGCCGACATCGTGCAGTTCAGAGGCCACGGGATGCCGCACACCCCGACCGTTGCCCTGCTGCTCGTCGCGGCTGCGTGCCTGGTTCTCGCCGTCAAGCGCAGATACCCGGTGACGGTGCTGCTGGCCTCGACGGCATTCGCCGTGGCCTACAGCTTCCCCAGAAATGAGAACGGCGCCGTTGTGGTGGCGCCGGCCATCGCCCTGTTCACCGTGGCACAGCTCGTGCCGATCCGGCGTGCTCTCGTGCTCGCTGCGGTGACGCTCGCCGCGCTGATGGGCGCGACGGCGGCGAGCAACCCGTTCAACCCTACAGGCGGCGGTTTCTACCTGATCGTTGCGATGGTTGCGGCTGCCCTGTTCGGCGGCATCGCGATCGCCAACCGGCGCGCCTACGTCGCGTCCATCCACGCCAGGGTCGATGAGGAAGCGAGGCGCCGGGTCGACGAGGAGCGGCTGCGGATCGCCAGGGAACTCCACGACGTCGTGGCGCACTCGATGGCGACCATCAGCGTCCAGGCCGGGGTGGCCGAGCACGTGCTCGCCGCCAATCCGGCGGCCACCGCCGACGCGCTGCGCGCGATCCGGCTGGCCAGCCGTGACGGCCTGCGGGACCTGCGCGCGATCCTGGCCGTCCTGCGGCAGGCCGACGAGGCGGACCCAGTTGAGCCGGCGCCGGGCCTGGCGCAGCTCGACACGCTCGTTGGCCGGGCCGACCAGGCCGGCCTGGCGACGACGGTGCATCGCGAGGGCGCGGCCCGACCGCTGCCGTCTGGCATCGACCTGGCCGCCTACCGGATCATCCAGGAGTCGCTGACCAACGTCTTCCGGCACGCTGGACCGGCGACCGCGACCGTCCTGCTGCGCTATAACGACTCCGCGCTGCGGATCGAGGTCTCCGACACCGGGCGGGGGATCGCGCCGGGCGCCGACAGCCAGGGGACCGGTCACGGCATCATCGGGATGCGCGAGCGGGCTACCGCGGTGGGCGGAACGCTGGAGGCTGGGCCAGCTCTGGCCGGCGGCTACCAGGTGGTCGCCGTGTTGCCGCTGCCTGCGGACACGGAGGGTTTCGAGACAAGCACCGGCGAAACCGGCTCGATCGAGACAGGCTCGCGGTCATGATCCGCGTGCTGCTCGCCGATGACCAGGCGCTGATCCGGGCGGGTTTCCGGGTGCTCGTGGACAGCGCGGACGACCTGCAAGTCGTCGCCGAGGCCACCGATGGAGCGCAGGCCGTCGACCTCGCGCGGCGCGAGCGCGCGGACGTGGTCCTCATGGACATCCGGATGCCGGTCATGGACGGCCTCGAGGCGACCCGCCGGATCGCCGCCGACGACGACCTCGCGGGCGTCAAGGTCATCATTCTCACGACCTTCGAGTCGGACGAGTACGTGTACCAGGCCATCCGCGCGGGTGCGAGCGGCTTCTTGGTCAAGGACGCCGAGCCCGGCGATCTCATCCACGCCGTCCGGGTGGTCGCGCGCGGTGACGCGCTGCTGGCCCCCAGCGTGACTAGGCGGCTGATCACCGACCTCGCGACCCGGCCCGAGCTGCCGAAGGCCGATGCCCGCCAGCTCGAGGGGCTGACCGACCGGGAGCGCGAGGTGCTGCGGCTCGTCGCGGCGGGCCTGTCCAACGACGAGATCGCGGCCCGGCTGTTCGTCAGCCCGCTCACCGCCAAGACGCACGTGAGCCGCATCCTGGCGAAGCTCGGCGCGCGTGACCGCGCGCAGCTGGTCGTGGTTGCCTACGAGAGCGGGCTGGTGACGCCGGGCGCTTCGGGTCCGGCGGCACCAGCCCGCTGACCACGGGCTAGCTCACCACAGGGCTAGCTCTGCTCCGCGCCGCTCTTCCCGTATTCGGTGTAGGTGTACGGGTTCTCAAACATCTCCGTCGCCGGGATCTCCGGGTGCATGCCCTCGGCCCAGGCGTCCGGGCCGAGTTGGCCCTGGAGATAGCTGACCGTCTGGTCGATGTGCCGCCGGGCGGTACCGAGGCTCGCGGAATCGGCGAGCCGATGGTCGTGCTTGACGACCTTGCCGTTGACGACGACCGTGTGCACATCGCCGCGCCCGGCCTGGTACACGACGTGCCCGTACGGGTTCAGCAGGGGGAACATGACGGGGGAGTGGTCGTTCTTGATGAGCACGATGTCGGCTTTCTTGCCCGGCTCGAGGCTGCCAATCTTGCTGTCGAGGCCGAGGGCCCTGGCGCCGCCGCGGGTGGCGAAGTGGACGACGTCCTCGGCGCGCAGATGGTGGTGCGTGACGGTCTCGCCCTTGTTATGCGCCTCGAGGTGCACACGCGAGCGGTCGGCGCTCAGTGTCGCGCGCATGGCGCTGAACAGGTCGGCCGACCACCAGACGCTCGTGTCCATCGAGAGCGAGACAGGGATGTTGTGCTCGCGCAGGTGCCAGGTGGGCGGGTAGCCCTGACCGGCCGACTGCTCGGACTCGGTGGAGACGGACGCGTAACCGCCGGTAGCGGCGATGCGGTTGTAGGAGTCGCGGGTGAGGGTTGTCGCGTGCACGTAGACGGTCTGCGGGGTCATGAACCCGCCCTCGTACATGAGCCGGATGCCGTCGTCGTTGGTGGCGCCCCACACGCCCGCGTGGGTAGTGACGGGGGCGCCGAGGTCGCGGGCGACCTCGAAGGCGGCCTTCTCCGGGAACGCGGGGTCGCCGGTGACGTCGAAGGCCATCTGGAAGCCGAGCATGTCGTTGCCCTGGGTGATCCGGCGCGACACGAACGCCCGGAACTCGGGTGTGGCCGACCATTCCCAGGGCCCGGCCTGGATGTTGCCGTACGCAAACACGAACCGGCCCGGCACGGAGGTCAGCGCGTCCACGGCGGCGTCGGCGTGGTCAACGGTGTGGTTGTTATGCGACCAGTCCACGGTCGTCGTGACGCCGGCGTCGATCGCCTCGAGGGCACTCAGCAGGTTGCCCGCGTAGATGTCCTCGGGCCGGAACAGCTTCCCGTACTGCAGGTAGTTCCAGACGAAGTACTGGGTCAGCGTCCAGTCCGCCCCGTACGCGCGCATCGCCGTCTGCCACATGTGCCGGTGGGTGTCCACCATGCCCGGCATCACAATCCCGCCGGACGCGTCGATCTCCAGCGTGCCCTCCGGCACGGAAAGGTTCTCGCCAACCGCCGCGATCTGCTCGCCCTGCACCAGCACATCCGCCGGTGCGAGCACACGATGCGCGTCGTCGAGCGTCAGGACCGTCCCGCCGCGAAATACCACCGGCCGTCCCGACGTAAGGTCAGCATTGCTCAGGGTGGCGTCAGTCATGAGTGAGTTCCTCCACGTGGTCTTGAGCGCTATCCGCTCAGCGGACTACTGTCCGGACAGTGGCCGGATGATGGGAAGCGTTTCGGTTTTCGCTTCGGCTGTCAAGGCACTGTCCGCTCAGGGATATCGGGTGCCGAGGAATATCGGGGAGGCACATGGCTCGGCGGGATAGCAGCCCGAACTTCATCGAGGCAATCGCGCGCGGTCTCGACGTACTCCGCGCGTTCCAGCCGCGGCAGCCGGTCATGACGCTGGCCGCTGTGGCGGCCGCGGCCGGGCTGCCCAGGCCGACCGCGCGGCGGGTCCTGCTGACGCTGGAAACCCTCGGCTACGTCCGAGTCGCCGGGCGCGGTGGCTACGAGCTGACACCGCGAGTGCTCGAACTCGGCACCAGCTACGTCCTGTCGCGCAGCCGCTGGGATCTGGCCAGGCCGCACATGGAGCGGCTGGTGGCGCTCACCAGCGAGTCCGTCTCGATCGCGCAGCTCGACGGCTCCGACATCGTGTACGTGGCCAGGGTCGCAGTGCCGAAGATCGTCGGGCTGGCCGTCACGATCGGCACGCGCTTCCCGGCCATGCAGACCTCGCTGGGCAAGGTATTGCTGGCGGCGCTGCCGCCCGCCGAGGTCGAGCAGGTGCTCGCCCAGCCCAGCCGGTCGGGGATCACGCCGCCATGGCAGCCGGGCCCGGCCGAGCGGGAACGCGAGCTGCGCGAGGTCCGGGCACGCGGCTGGGCGCTGACCGACCAGCAGCTAGCGGTGGGCATCCGCTCCGTCGCGGCGCCGCTGCGCGGCGGCGACGGTACTGTCATCGCCTCGCTCAACGTGAACACCCACGCCGCCGAGACTCCGGTCGACGTGCTGACGGGCCACCACCTGCCGTTGCTGCTCCAGGCCGCCGGTGCGATCAGCGCCGACTGGGCAGCGTGGCAGGCCGTGCCTCAGGTGACCGTGTCGCGCAGCTGAGCGACCATCTGGTCGGCCTGTTCTACCGTGACCGTCATCAGATTGGGCATGGGCAGGACGCGGCTGCCGCCGGCCAGGAAGATCACGTTGTCGGTCATGCAGGCGCACAGGTCGGGATGCCGCTGGGCAATCTCGATCTGAGTGCGGAGCGTGGTCTCCCGGCTGGCGGCGAGGGTCGGCAGGACCTTCTGGGCCATCGCGCGTTCCACCCGCCTGCCGATGGCGCGGCCGACGAAGCCCGCGGCAGCCGAGATCGCAGCCCCGGCGACGTCCTCGCCGAGCGCGTCGAGCGGGCTCTCGCCGTATCGGGTGTCCCTGCCGCGGAATGGCACGCTGCGCAGGCCACCAGTGCGGCCGGCACTGCCGGGGCCGGGCAGCGGGCCTGCCTGCGGCTCGGCGGCCCAGCCCGGTACCGGGCCCTGCTGCGGCTCAGCCGCCCACCCCGCGGCCTGGGAGCCGGGCGGCTGCTGGCCCAGCTGGCTGCTGGCCAGCGCGGCCAGCTCCTGAATGGAATGCACTGCGTCCATGCTCCCGCACCGGGGGCATGGCGATGCCATTTGCTGGTTGGTCACGCCGCCATTGTGCGGGAACGATGCGCCCCACGGAAGTCCCGCAGGGTGTGGCGAAATGCGCCCGGCGGTGACTGATCCGCATTTATGACGGTCTCGCGTGCGGACCGCCGCGGGCGTCAGAAGCTGATCAGCGGCTTGACGACATCCTCGAGCTTGTGGTCCATGACCTCGAAAGCCCGGGGCATCTCGTCAAAGTCGAACCGGTGCGAGGTCATCGGCGTGGGATCGACGCGCTGGCCTTCCAGCACGCGCAGCAGCCGGTCCATCCGCAGCCGGCCACCCGGGCATAGTCCGGTGGCGATGGTCTTGTCCGCCATCCCGACGCCCCACGCGATGCGCGGGATGTGCACGAACTCGCCCTCGCCGAAGTACCCCGTGATCGAGATCGTGCCGCCCGGCTTGGTGACCTTCACGCAGGTCTGGAACGTGACGTCGGCGCCGAGCGCCTCGATCGCGGTGTCCACGCCCTCGCCGTCGGTCAGCGCCATGATCCGCTCGACGACGTCTTCCTTGGTGAAGTCAACGATCTCGTCCGCGCCGTACCGGCGGGCTAGTTCCTGCCGGTGCGGAACCGACTCGACCCCGATGATCTGGCCGGCGCCCCGCAGCTTGGCGCCGGCGGTCGCCATCAGGCCGACCGGGCCCTCGGCGAGGACCGCGACGGTGCCGCCGATCGGGATGTTGCCGTGCTCGGCGCCCATGAATCCGGTGGACAGCATGTCGCAGCAGTAGACGGCCATCTCGTCGGAAACGCTGTCGGGGATCTTCGCCATGTTCGCGTCGGCGTCGTTGACGTCGAAGTACTCGGCGAACACGCCGTCCTTGGTGTTGGAGAACTTCCAGCCGCCGAGCGGCTGGCCGGACTGGGACGCGTAGCCGTCCTGCGCCGCCGGGTGTCCCCAGTCCGGAGTGATGGCACCGACCACGACGCGGTCGCCGGGATGGAATACCTCCACTTCGCTACCGACCTCGTGCACCACGCCGACCGCCTCGTGCCCGAGGGTCAGGTTGTGCCGCTCCCCGATGCCTCCGTGCACCGTGTGCGAGTCCGACGTGCAGATCAGCGCTTTGGTGGTCTTCACGATGGCGTCGTTCGGGCCGGGTTTCGGCATCGGCTTGTCCATGAAGCCGGTCTGGCCGATCTTTTTCATCACGAATGCCTTCATGGCGGCAGTCCCCCTCGCTGTCCGTCCCCCACCCTCCCACCCTTCCCACCGTGAGGTACCCCCTGGCTACCGCGCCTAGTCAGCCGTGCACCGGGTAGCCATCACCGGAGCCGCAATGCCTCGGCTGGCGCGAGCCTGGCCGCGCGCAGCGCGGGGTACAGGCCCGCGAGCCCGCCGATGACGACGCCCAGGCCCATGGCCGCGAGCAGCACAGGCCAGGGCACGACCGCGTCCCAGTGCCGGGAGGCCGCGTAGACCGTCGTGGCGAAGCCGCCGGCCACCGCCCCGGCTGCGCCACCGAAGCCGGCGAGCACCACCGCCTCCGCGACGAACTGCACGGCGATGTGCAGCCGCCGAGCCCCGAGAGCTCGCCGGACGCCGATCTCGGACTGCCGCTCGAGCACCCCGATCACCATGATGTTCGCGATGCCGATGCCGCCGATGAGGAGCGCGATGCCACCGAGGGCGAGAAACAAGCCCTGGAAGGCGGCGCTGGCGTCCGCCCGGGCCATGAGCGCGTCGGCCGGGTCGCTGACCGAGACATTTTGCGGGGCGGCGGGATCGGCGGCATAGGGCAGGTCCGCCTGGACGGCGGCCATGCTGGCGGGATTGGCCCGGACATAGATCTCCACGGGGGCGCCGGTCGCGTGCAGCAGCTGCCGGGCAATGGGATACCCGATGAGCGCCGTCCGGTCGAGCTCGGGCGCGAGCGCGACGGGCCGAAGAATCCCCACCACGCTGAACCAGTGATGCCCGAGCCACACCTGCGCGGTGCCGTCCGCCCGGTCAATCCCGAGCGCCGCTGCGGCGTCTGCGCCCAGTACCACGGCCGGGTACCGGTCGGTGGCGGCAGTCAGGAACCGGCCGTCGGCCAGCTGCGCCTGCACGGCGCGTGGCAGGTTCGTGTCGGCCGAGTAGACGATGATCGCCTCGGTGTTGACCGCTGGGACATAGTTGTTGCGGTAGACGTTCGCGGACACCTCGCCGATCGCCGCGGCGCTGATGACCGGTCCGATGCGGGCGATCATGCCGGGTGCGGTGTCGGGCAGCGTCACGGTCTGGCCGCTGAATGATGAACCAGGCGTCACCGTGAGCAGGTTGGTGCCGAGCGCGTCGATCTCCGCTACCAGCTGGGCTCGGCTCGAGCTGGAGATGCCCAGCACCGATACCAGCGTCGCGATGCCAATGGCCACACCGACTGCCGAGAGCAACGCCCGAAGGGGCCTGCTCGCGACCCCGGCCATCGCCAGTGGCCAGGTATCAGCTGGCCGCATCCTGCTACGCGGTCGGGCGGCCGTGCTCATGCCGCACCGCCGTCGGCGACGACGTGGCCGTCGCGCAGCCGGATGACTCGGCCGGCAAGGGCGGCTACGTGCGGGTCGTGAGTCACCACGATGACAGTCGTCCCGCGGCTGTTCAGGTCGGCGAGGATGCCAAGGACGCCCTGGCCGGCTGCGGTGTCCAGACTTCCGGTGGGCTCGTCGGCGAGGAGTGCGGCAGGCTGGCCCACCATCGCCCGGGCGATCGCCACCCGCTGGCACTCGCCGCCTGATAGCTCAGCCGGCCGGTGCCCCACCCGGTGAGCCAGGCCCACGTCCGCGAGCGCGTCGGTCGCGGCACGGCGCCGGCGGCCGGCTGGCATGCCCCGGTACAGCAGCGCGGTGGCCACGTTATCGACCGCGGTGAGCCACGGCACCAGGTGGAACTGCTGGAACACAAATCCGATGGCTGCCGCGCGAATCGCGCACAGCTCGCGGTCCGGCAGCCTGTCCGTCTCCTGGCCCGCGAGCCGGACGGTCCCCGCTGATGGTCGCTCGAGGGTGCCGGCGATCGCGAGCAGTGTCGACTTGCCGGATCCTGACGGCCCGGTGATGGCCGCGAACTCTCCGGCCGACACCCCGAGCGTGACCGAGTGCAGCGCGGTCACCGGGCTGGCACCGTGGGACGACCCCCTGGAGCCCCCCGAGGCGAGAGAACCGGTGTGTGTCTTGCTGACGCCGGTCAGCTCGATCACGTTCACTGCGCGACCACCACCTTTTCTCCTGCGCTGATGCCTGACCCGCTGACCTGCACTCGGCCGCCGGCGAAGATCCCGGCGGTCACCGGCACGACCCGATGTGCGCCGACCGGGGTGACGATCTCCACGCCGTAGTGACCGGCGCGCAGTACCAGCAGCGCCGTAACCGGAACGGCCAGGACTCCGTGCACGGCCTGGATCGACAACGACACCTGGACTGGCACGCCAGACCCGGTGCCCGTCGCCGCGGGCTGTTGGGGCTCGATCACCAGTTGCTCGGTCGCGCCGTTGGCGCTGCTCGCGAGCGGCGTTTCCGCCAGGACCTTTCCCGCCGTCGCCACGTTGCTCGGGAGCACGATCGACACCGGCTCACCCACCTCGACCGGCGGGAGGTTCGGGCTGACCGGCACGGTCACGATGCGCTGGCCGGTCGTGACCTGGTAAGGCTGCTGGCCTGATCTCGCGGCCTCGCCGACGGCGGCCGTGATGGCGCCCACCAGTACCGGAGCCGGCTGGAACACGATCTGCCCGAGGGAGATCCGGCTGGTCGCCGGAAGGCCGTGGTCGACCTGCCAGCGGGCCACCACGTCGGCCGTGAGCTGATCGAAGCTGCCAGTCGGCGCGGCCAGCAGGCCCGCGGCGTAGCCCTCGGCGATCAGTCCGCGCTGCAGCTGGGTCACGTCAGGTCCTGGCGTCATGCCGAGCTCGAACGACCGCCAGGCCGGCAGCCTGCCGGTCATCAGGACCACCGGCACGTTGTCGACCTCGTACAGCACTTGTCCCGGCCCGATCGAGCTGCCGGCGGCTGGCAGCCAGGTGTACGTACCAGCGAGCCCGTTCACCAGCGGGCGCGCTGGCGCGTAGCCGAGGGTGCCCGCGGTGAGCATCGTGGTGGACAGGTCAGTCGTGACCACCTGTGCGGTTGCGAACTTCACTGGCGCCGGCGGGGCGGCGGCCGCGGCTCCGCCCTTGACCGCTACGGCGGTGACCGCGCCAGCCGCGGCTGTGGCCGCGAGCACCGCAGGCACGGCGAGCTTCCGGTGCGTCACGGCCCGCTCCCGTCGTCATGGACGCCCGTCGGCAGCAGGTGCCGGCACGCGGCGTCAGCCGACCGGAACTGCGGCGAGTAGCGGCCGACGTCCAACATGCCCGGCAGCCTGCCCATGTCGACTTCACCCAGCTGGTTTGGGTCGAGCAGGGGGATGTCATGGGCTCGCATGCACTCGGCATAACGGGTAAGGGCAGCGAGGTGCGGTGCCGCCTGCGCGGCCGCGCCGGCGTTCTTCATCTGCACGATCGGCGCCATGAAATGGTTGCACGCCGCATACCCGGTCCTGGTTGCGGCGTCCTGCGGGGGCATGTCGATGCTCAGGCCGGCGTGACCGGGCCGGTGCACGGGATCCGACATCTGAACGCCGTGGTCCCGCATGCACCGCGCGAAGCTGACCATGTCCTGGTCGCTCTGGCTCTGGGTGAGCTGCTGCGCGGCCTGGCCGCCCGACGATGACTGGCCCGACGAGCAACCGGCGGCGAGCAGGATCGCCGCGAGCAGCGACGCGGCCAGCGCCCCTGCGACTGGCCACGGGCGGCCGCGGACCGGCGAGCGGGCACCGGCCCATGCCTCCGTCGTTCCCCCATGGTTATCGGTTTTCATTGCGGTGTGCCTCCAGACGGCCGGGCAGTCGCCGGCCTGAGGCAACCAATAGCGAGGACAGGGTCACACTGCCGTCACGTGCAGCTACCCGCGTGCCGAGCGCGGATCGGCGAAATAGCTGGTCAGCAGTGAACCCGGTACGGAGCGCGCGGCCGGTTTTGTGACCTCGGTGTGATCGAAGCTGAGGCACCATGACTGCATGCGGGTGCTCGTTGTGGAAGATCAGGCGGAGCTGGCCGACGACATCGCGGACGGGCTTCGGGACCAGGGGATCGCCGCAGATGTCGCCTACGACGGCTCGACCGGGGTCGAGAAGGCCATGATGACCGCGTACGACGTCGTCGTGCTCGACCGGGACCTGCCGCGCATTCACGGCGACGCGGTGTGCGCCACCCTCGTCAGCTTGCCGTCCTCGGCCCGCATCCTGATGCTGACCGCGGCTGCTTCGGTCGGCGACCGAGTCGATGGCCTCAACCTGGGCGCTGACGACTACCTGCCCAAGCCATTCGCATTTGCTGAGCTGGTGGCCAGGGTGCGGGCGCTGGCCCGCCGCCAGCCAGCCGGCGCACCACTGCTGACGCGCGGGGACCTGCTGCTCGACCGGGCTCGGCTGCGCGTCAGCAGGGCGGGCAGACCGGTCGGCCTGACGAGGAAGGAGTTGGGCATCCTCGAGGAGCTCATGGTGGCGGACGGCGCCGTGATCAGCGCTGAGGACCTGCTCGAGCGAGTCTGGGACGAGAACGCCGACCCCTTCACCCGCACGGTGACCGTCACGATTGCGCGGCTGCGGGCGAAGCTCGGCCAGCCCGACCCGATCGAAACCGTGGTCGGCAGCGGATACCGGCTTCGATGAGCTGGCCGACGGGGCGCCACATCCTCGGCACGGTCTGGCCGCGGAAGGTCCGGCTCCGGCTCGCCTTGCTGTACGCCGGGTTGTTCCTCCTGGCGGGCGGAGCGCTGCTCGGGCTCACGTACGGGCTCGTGGCGGCGAGCCTGCCGAGGGACCATCCGCCCCCGACCGCGAGCGTCCTCGACAAAGGCCAGCTAGCGAAGCTGAGCTACCAATGCAAGCAGCGCAACCTGGATGCCGGCACCGTCGAGCTGTGCCAGCAGGCTCAGCGCGATGCGGCAGCCTTCGGTGCTCGAGTCGGGGCGGCGAGCCAGCGCGACCGGGCGCTGCACGACCTGCTGCTCTACTCGCTGCTCGGCCTCGGCGTGATGACGGCGGCCTCCGGGGGGGTGGGCTGGTTTATCTCCGGCCGGGTGCTCCGCCCGGTCCGGGCCATCACCGAGACCGCCCGGCGGGCATCTGAGCAGCACCTCGGCGAGCGGATCGGGATGACCGGACCGCGCGACGAGCTACGTGAGCTGGCGGACACCTTCGATGACATGCTGGAGCGCCTCGACCGCGCGTTCGCCGCGCAGCGTGCCTTTGTCGCGAACGCGTCGCACGAGCTGCGGACGCCGCTGACCGTCATGCGGACGGCGATCGAGGTCACGCTGGCTAAGCCAGGCAGGACGCAGGCCCAGCTGGAGGACATGGCCGAGCGCGTCCGCGCGCGAATCGAGACCGCCGAGCGCATGATCGACGGTCTGCTCACCCTCGCGATCAGTGACCAGGGCACGGCGAGTCACGAGCTGCTTGATCTGGCGGCGCTGGCCGAGGACGCGCTTGAAACGGCGTTGCCCGCCGTCGGGACGCTGGGGCTGACGGTGCTGACCGAGCTCGGCCCGGCGCAGACCACCGGTGATCAGAAGCTGCTGGAGCGGATGGTCTGGAACCTCGTCGACAACGCGGTCAGGCACAACGAGCCGGGAGGCTGGATCCGGGTGACGACCGGCACGGTTGCGGCCGGCACGGTTTCGGCCGGCGCCGTGTCGGCCGGCGCCGTGTCGGCCGGCGCCATGTCGACCGGCGCGGTGTCGACCGGCGCCCGGCCCGAGCAGGTCTTTCTCCGCATCGCCAACAGCGGCGCGGTGGTCCCGGCGGCCTCGGTGGCCGCGATCTTCGAGCCGTTCCGACGGCTCGCAGGCCGCACGAGCAGCCAGGACGGCTTCGGCCTCGGCCTGTCGATCGTGCGGTCGGTCAGCACCGCTCACGACGCGCGACTGGATGCGCGCCCGATGGAGGGCGGCGGGCTCGAGGTGTTCGTCGCGCTGCAAGCAGCCGAACGGCCCGGTTAGCCTCCCGCCTGCCGGAAGCTCACCTCGCGGGCCGCGGCCGGCCGCGAGTACAAGAAGAGGTGAGCCAAAGGAGGCAGAGATGACGGCATTTCACCACGCTGACGTGATCGGCTCGCTCCTTCGTCCGCGCTACCTGTCCCAGGCGCAAGCAGCGCTGGCGGGCGGCACGATGACAGCCCATGAGTTCAAGCGGATCGAGGACCGGGCCGTCGATCAGGCCATCGCGATGCAGGAAGGCTGCGGCCTCGACGTCGTCACCGATGGCGAGTTGCGCCGGTTCTCCTTCTTCGACCACCTCATGGGGGACGTCGAGGGATTCGTCGAGCGGCCGGGCGTTGAGATCGACTTCCACGGTGTGGACGGTGGCTGGACCTGGCAGTCGCCGGTCTCGGTGACTGGCAAGCTCCGGGCCAGGCGGCAGATCACGACGGAGGAGTTCAGCTACGCCCGCAGCCGGGCCGCGGTGCCGGTCAAGGTGACACTGATCAGCCCGCTGTTCGTCTACACGGCCTGGTCGCCGGAGGTGTCGACAGCGGCTTACCGGGACGCCTACGAGCTGTTCGCAGACGCCGCCGCGATCCTCAAGGACGAGGTCCGCGCGCTGGCGGCGCTGGGCTGCACGTACATCCAGATCGACTCACCGGATCTCGGGACGCTGGTCGACCCGGAGAACCGTGGCGTCCGCGAGGCGGTCGGCATGCCCACCGAGCGGACCCTGACCGAGGGAATCGAGATCGTCAACTCGGTGGCCGCCGACGTGCCCGGCGTGACGTTCGGGCTGCACCTGTGCAGGGGCAACAACCAGAGCATGTGGATCGCCACCGGCGGCTACGACTACATCGCCGAGGCGGTGTTCGGCGGGCTGACCAACTTCGACGTGTTCCTGCTGGAGTACGACGACGAGCGGTCCGGCGGGTTCGAACCGCTGGCCAAGGTGCCCGACGACAAGGCAGTCGTCCTGGGACTGATCACCAACAAGACGGGCGAACTCGAATCCGCGCCGGACCTCGTCGCGCGGATTCGCGAGGCCGCGAGGTATGTCGGCCTGGAGCGGCTCGGTATATCCACGCAGTGCGGGTTCGCCCCGGTGTCCGTCGGACCGAACCACCTCAGCGAGGAAGACCAGGAGCGCAAGCTGGAATTGGTGGGGGAGGTAGCACGCGAGGTCTGGTAAAGGCCAGGGAACGGGGTCGTTCGCTTTCGCGGCCGCGTCCAGCGGCACGCGTTAAGGGTGAAGGCCTAGAGTGGGGGCGATGACGGACACATCGCACTATGGCTCCGCTGACTCGGTGACCTTCGATACGACCGTCCCGAATCCGGCCCGCATGTGGAACTACTGGGTCGGCGGCAAGGACAACTACGCGGCGGATCGTGCGGCCGCAGAGGCCGTGATAGCGGCGTACCCGGCCTTGCCGATCATCGCCAGGCAGGCGAGGCGGTTCCTGGTCGACGTCGTGCAGCAGCTCGCGGAGGTCCACGGCATCAGGCAGTTTCTCGACATCGGCAGCGGGCTGCCCGTCGCGGACAACACGCACGAGGTGGCGCAGCGGACGGCGCCCGACTCACGGGTTGTCTACGTCGACCACGACCCCATCGTGCTGACCCACGCAAGGGCGCTCCTGACGAGCACCCCCGAGGGCAAGACCGACTTCATCCAGGCCGACCTGCGCGACACCGGCACAATCCTCGAGCGGGCGGCGCGGACGCTCGACTTCAGTAAGCCAGTCGCCGTCCTGCTGATCGCGGTGCTGCATTTCATCCCCGAGGACGCTGACCCGTACGCGATCGTGGCCAGGCTGATCGATGCGGTGCCGTCCGGCAGCTACCTGGTGATCGGGCACGCCGCCAGCGACATCCGCTTCGCCGATACCAAAGAGGGCTTTCAGACCTACAACGAGCGCTCGCCGGTACGGCTGATCCCGCGTAACCGCGACCAGATCGACCGCCTCCTCGCCGGCCTGGAGCCAGTCGGCAGGGGTGTGGTCCCGCTGAGCCAGTGGTTTGAGCCCGGGCAGCTTGACGGCGGGACCGGGGCCGATCTGGTCGGTTACTGCGGCCTGGTGCGCAAGCCGTAGCTCACTGAGTGCAGGCCGGCGGTCGGCCCTCGGACCGGCCGCCGGCCTGGCTGAACCGCGAGGTCTAGTGACTTGAGAGCCGGACGCACGCGTTGTCGTACTGCGACACGGTTGCGGTGCTGTTCGAGTTGGCAAGCGAGTGGGTGTCGGGGTTACCGGCGTAGTGAAGGCCGGCTATGCCGTTGGCGTTGAAGGGCGAGCCCTTAACGTTTGCAGAGTTGCCTGGCGTCATCGGGTTGTCCGGCCCACAGGTGTTTGTGGGTGCTCCTTTTTGGCCCGTCGTCGGATTGACTATGGCGAACGCAGCGGTGGGAGCGGTGGCGAGCAGGCCGGCCGCGAGCGCGCCCACGATGAGATACCTACGCATGTGCCTCTCCAGAGCAGTTCGGGACGAAGTGCGGCTTCCCAGGTGTAATAGCGTGATGCGCCTGGTACGCCCTCAGTCACGTAAGCAGGCTGGCCATGGTTCAATCTCGCACAGTGGCCGGCTGGTTACCGAACTGGCTCGCCAGCCGGGCCGAGGCTTGGCGTGCGGCGGTCAGCCACGACGCACCCGTTACTCTCCCGAACCGATGAACTCCAATCCCTCGAACGTGCCAGTCTTGCGCCAGCTGTCGATATAGGTGAAGTAGGCGCTTGCCCCGTAGGGATAGCCGCGGGGCAGCCACTGGTCCGCTCCGAGTTCCTGACCCTCATTGTTGTAGTAGCCGGGAGTGCAGTCAGGTCCGCCGAGTGTGCCGCCAGGCCCGGAGTGCAGGAGCTCGAGCCAGGCTTGCTCGGCGTCCTTCGTCACCTCCACCGCGCCGAAGCCGCCATCGAGAGCGTGCCTGATGATCGTGGTGATCGTCTTGGCCGAGTCGACCAGGTTATGCGGCACGTTGGAAATCAGGTTCGCGGCCTGGAACGGCTGCACGATCAGGGCGTTCGGGAAGCCGTGCACGTGGATGCCGTGCAGCGTGCGCATCCCGCTGGCCCAGTAATCGGAGAGGGTCCTGCCATTGCGGCCGGTCAGGTCGTAGCCCGACCGCTCGGTGAAAGGCGTACCCACCTCGAATCCTGAGGCGTAGATGATGCAGTCGAGCTCATACTCGCGGCCGGCCACCACCACGCCGGTCTCGGTGATGCGCTCGACGCCCTTGCCGTCGGTGTCGATCAGATGCGTGCTGGGGTTGTTGTAGGCCTGCAGGTATTCGTCGTGGAAGCACGGTCGCTTGCACAGCTGGCGGTACCAGGCCTTCAGCTTCTGCGCCGTCTCCGTGTCCTGGACGACGACGTCGGTCCGGGCCCGGATCTCTTCCATCTTCTCGAAGTCGGACTCCTCGAGCACCGCCAGCAGGCCGGCGGTATTCCTGTCCTCCGGCGGGAGCGTGGCTATCTTCGCCCACATCCGCCGCGCGATGTCGGTCCAGCCGTCCTGCACAAGATCTTCGTCCGCGGGCTGGCCGGTCTGGTTGTGGGTGAAGTTCTCCAGCCAGCGCTGCTGCCAGCCGGGCGTCGCGATCCCGGCGAACCAGTCGGGGTCAATGGGGTGATTGTTGCGCACGTCGATGGAGGAGGGCGTGCGCTGGAAGACGAACAGCTCGCCGCAGGCGCGGGCGAGATGCGGGACGCACTGGACCGCGGTCGCACCGGTGCCGATGATGCCGACTCGCTTGCCGGCGAGCTTGTCCATGGGCGCGCCGGCTGAGTCACCGCCGGTGTAGGCGTAGTCCCACCGGCTGGTGTGGAAGGAATGTCCGCGGAACTCCTCGATCCCGGCAATACCCGGCAGCTTGGGCACGTGCAGCGGGCCGATACCCATCACCACGAACTGCGCAGTGAACTGGTCGCCCCGGCTGGTCGCGACGATCCACCGGCTGCGCGCTTCGTCCCAGTGCAGGTCCGTGACCTCGGTGTGGAACAGCGCGTCGTCATAGAGGCCGAACTGTGCGCCGATGCGCTGGCAGTGCGCCAGGATCTCCGGCCCGTGCACGTACTTCTCGGTCGGCATGTGCCCGGTCTCTTCCAGCAGCGGCATGTACACCATCGCCGCGGTGTCGCACTGCGCGCCCGGGTAGCGATTCCAGTACCAGGCACCGCCGAAGTCGCCGCCCTTCTCGACGATGCGGACCTGCACTCCGGCCTCCCGCAGCCGGGCGCCTACGACCAGGCCCGCGAAACCGCCGCCGATGATCACGACGGTCCGGTGGTCGGTCTTCGGCGCGCGCTCGAGCCTGGGCGTGTAGGGGTCGTCGAGGTAGTGCGCCAGCGTACCGGCGAGCCGCAGGTACTGGCTGTTGCCGTCCGGCCGGAGCCGCTTCTCGCGCTCGGCTGCGTACTTGTGGCGCAGCGCCTCTTTGTCGACCGGGGTGATCGTGCCGGTGTCCACCATGGGTGTCATCGTGTCACTCATCAGTGACATCCGCAATGGCCCGGTGCTAGCATCGGCGGATGATGCAGGGTTCGCTCGCGAAGCCGTCGCTGGGCGGCGGGCTGTCGCTCGCCGATGAGCAGCGCGAGCTGGTGCGGGCGCGGATCCTGCGCGCGGCCGGCTCGGTGCTCGCGGCCCGGGGCCTGGCCGCGACGGTCGATGAGGTGGCCGAGGCGGCGGGGATCAGCCGGCGCACGATCTTCCGGCACTTCGTGACCAGGGACGCGCTGTTCGTGGCGGTAATCCGGGCGGGTATCCGTCGCTATGCCGAGCAGATACCTCCGCCAGACGACGACGATCTGCGCGGCTGGCTGCGCGAGCTGCTCCGGGTTACCCACAAGCTCAATGCGGGGAACGGGCGGGTTTTCTGGGATCTCGTCGGCGTGCAGGCGGCCGGGGACTCGCACGACCTCGCGATGGTGGCAGCCGAGTGCAGGGACAGCCGCAACCGGTTCGCGGTCAGCGTGACCGAGCTGCTGTGGCAGGCCCGCGGCCGGCAGGACCAGCCGCCGCAGTGGCTGATCGATGCCGTCGCCGTCCAGCTCTCGGGATTCACCACCCAATCCCTCGCCGGAGACCTCCGCCGCTCTCCGGACGAGGTCGCGCACGTGTCAGCTCAGGTGATCGAGGCCGCACTGGCCTCGGCCCTCGGCGCTTCCGGCTGATCCGCCCGTTTGGGCGACGCCGCGCGGGGCATCCCCTGGCCGGGGGCGAGAGCTCAGCGGGGAAGGGGAAAGCTGTGCCACCTAGGCGATCAGGTACGGTCACGCGGCCAGCGACCAGGTCAGGAGCGCGATCGGCGAGAACATCTCAGACCACATCGAGCGCATCACGAAGCACATCGAGGACAACGTCCAAGCCGCAAGCACGGCGATCCGCGGGCGACGGTAACGGCCGGGCTCGCCGCCCGGTGAGCAGCCAGCCGTGGCTGCATCAGAAGGGCGCCGAGGTGCAGAAGTTCGGCACCGTCCGGCAGTTCCCGCTCGGGCTGTCGTTCGACGCGCGGATGTACTCGTGCGAGCGCCTCAACCGCGTGCTCGCCAACACGCAGATCCTCTACGCGCTCTACAAGAAGCATCACTGGCTCATGCGCGGCGCGACCTTCTACCAGCTGCACCTGCTGCTCGACAAGCACGCAGGGGAGCAGCTGGAACTGATCGACATGATCGCGGAGCGGGTCCAGACCCTGGGCGGGGTGGCCGTCGGTGACCCCCGGCAGGCCGCCGAGATCACGACGATCCCGCGTCCGCCAGACGGGGTGGAGGAAGTCCCCGCCATGCTGTCGCGGCTGCTTGAGGCGCACGAGACGATCCTCATCGACGCGCATGACGCCGCGGCCCGGATCGCCGACATGGGCGATGATGGCACCAACGACCTGCTGGTCTCCGATGTCATCCGCACCGGCGAGCTGCAGGCCTGGTTCCTCGCCGAGCATCTGGTGGACACACCGCTCGTCCACGCCTGAGGTCTCGCCTCCGGGTTTGCCTGCCCACCGCAGCTGCGGTGGGACGATACCGGCATGCAGATTGACTGGGATGTGCCGGTCCCGATGGACGACGGCGTGGTGCTGCGCGCGGACGTGTTCCGCCCGGAGCTGGCGGGCCGTTACCCGGTGATCATGACGCACGGGCCGTACGCGAAGTGGCTGGCGTTCCAGGACGGGTTCGCGCGTCAGTGGGCCAATCTTGAGGCCGAGCACCCGGATGCGCTGGCTGGCTCCTCGGGCGTGCACATGAACTGGGAGACCGTCGACCCGGAGAAGTGGGTGCCGGACGGCTACGTCGTGATCCGGGTCGACTCCCGCGGGGCGGGCCGGTCGCCCGGCTACCTGGATATCTTCTCGCCGCGGGAGACCCGGGATTACTACGACTGCATCGAGTGGGCGGCGGCGCAGCCATGGAGCAGCGGGAAGGTCGGGCTGCTCGGAGTGTCGTACTACGCCATCAACCTGTGGCAGGTCGCGGCGCTGCGGCCGCCGCACCTGGCCGCGATCTGCCCGTGGGAGGGCGGCAGTGACTTCTACCGCGACTTCACCCGGCACGGCGGCATCCTCAACGTGTTCACCCGGCAGTGGTATCCGCCGCAGGTGGCGGGCGTGCAGCACGGCGTGGGCGAGCGCGGTCCCCGGCACCGGGTCACGGGCGGCATGGCCGCAGGGCCGGACACACTGACCGAGGGTGAGCTGGCCGAAAACCGCGCGGATACCCCGCGCCTGCTGCTCGAGCACCCGCTACTCGACGACTACTACCGCAAGCGATCGCCGGAGCTCGAGCGGATCACGGTGCCGGTGCTGTCCGCGGCGAACTGGGCACATCACCTGCACACGCGGGGCAACTTCGAGGGCTACGCGAGGGCGGGCAGCGCACAGAAGTGGCTGGAGGTGCACGGCCTGCAGCACTGGGTCGAGTTCTACACCGATTACGGCGTCGAGTTGCAGAAGAGCTTCTTCGGGCATTTCCTGCGCGGCGAGGACACCGGATGGGACCGCCAGCCACCGGTCGTGCTCCAGATCCGGCACGTTGACGGGAGCTTCGAGCAGCGAGCCGAGCAGGAGTGGCCCCTGGCGCGCACGCAGTGGACCCGGTTCGATCTCGATACCGGCACGAGCCAGCTGGTTCTGACCCCGCCGCCGGACGGGACGCAGCAGCGCAGCGCCTCCTTCGATTCGTCCGGGAACGGGCTGACATTCTGGACGCCGCCGCTCGACAGCGAACTGGAGATCACCGGGCCAGCAACCGCCCGACTGACGATCGCGTCGTCCACGGCTGACGCCGACGTCTTCGTTACCCTGCGGGTGGCGGATCCCGACGGCCGCGACGTCACCTTCGTCAGCGGTCAGGACCCACACGGCTGCGTCGGGTTCGGCTGGCTGCGAGCGTCGCACCGCGCGATCGACCCGGACCGCAGCCTGCCGTGGCGGCCCTGGCATACCCACGAGAAGGATCAGCCGCTGACACCCGGCGAGCCGGTCAGCCTCGACGTGGAGATCTGGCCGACGTCGGTCGTCATCCCGGCCGGCTACCGGCTGGGCGTGTCGGTCGGGGGACGCGACTTCGAGCTGCCCGGTGACGGCCCTTGGCCGGCCGCGTTCGGCGTCACCATGCGCGGCAACGGCATCTTCGTGCACGACGAGCCTGCCGACCGACCGCCCGCCGTGTTCGGCGGCGTGACAACGCTGCTGTCCGGCGGCGATACGCCGTCTTACCTGGTCCTCCCGGTGATCCCCGGTGTTCAGCGCCGCACTAGGCTGGCCGACGCCGGGACGGACCGCACACAGGTATGAGAGCTGGTGGGCACATGGTGGCGTGGGACCGCGTGAGCCGCGAGGACGTGTTGCACGCGATCGCGGAGTACGACCGGCGGGGACCAGAGGCCTTCTTCGCTGCGCACGGTTTCGGCCCTAGCAGGACGTACGAGCTGGTATCGGACAACCGGCATTACCCGCACAAGGCGATCCTGGGCACGGCCTACGAGCTCGCCACGGGGCAGCGGCTCGGCTCCGCTGACTTCGAGGGCGGCAAGGCAGGCGCTGTCAAGGTGCTCGGAAAGCTGGGTTTCACCGTTCAGCCGCTGTAGGCACCAGCCCATAAGGCCACGGTCACAGGTCCAGGATTACCTCCTCGGATGGCTGTGAGCAGCAGATGAGCACGTTTCCGTCGGCTGGCTCATCGACCGGGTCGGGGGCGTAGCTGACACTTCCCGCCACGAGGCCGCTCTCGCAGGTGTGGCACACGCCGGTACGGCACGACCAGCGCACCGGGACGTCACAGGCCTCGGCGAGCTCGAGCAGGCTGGTGTAGCTCTGGTCCCACCGGACATCCAGGCCGCTGCGCGCGAACGAGATCCGGGGGCCGGAACCGGGCTCACCGGCTGGTGCGTGCGGCGGCCGGACCACGGCTTGGGTGATTCCCGGCGTCTGCGACGGTGTAGCGCCGAACATCTCGGTGTGGATCCGCGCACCGTCCAGTCCGAGTCCGACAAGAGCGGCCGACGCATCTGTCATGAAATCGGCGGGCCCGCAGATGTAGGCATCGGAGTCGCGAGGCAGGCTGAGCTCGGTGAGCGCCGAGGGTGACAGCCGGCCGGACCGATAGTCGCTGCCGAGCACGTCGTCAGGTGCCGGGTGGCTGTAACAGATGAGCCGGTGCGCATGCGGCAGCTCAGCGATCAACGACTCCGACTCCGTCGCGAACGGCTCGTCGGCGCGGCTGCGCGAGCCGTGCAGCCACCAGATTTCCCGGTCTGAGCGATCGGCCGCAAGCCCGCGCAGCATCGCCATGACCGGCGTGGCCCCCACACCGGCGCTGATGAGCAGGACCGGGGTGTCACCGGGCCGCAAGAGGAACGTGCCACGCGGCGCGGCAACGTCGAGCTGGTCGCCGGTGCGGATCCGGGAGTGAACGAACTGGCTGCCGGCGCCGTGCGGCTCGAGCTTGACGCTGATCTGGTACGACCTCGCGCCGGGGGCTCCCGACAGCGAGTAGCTGCGCAGGAGCGGCCGCGCGTCCGCGCTGACCGGGAGCCGCACCGTCAGAAACTGGCCTGCCTGGGCCGGCGGCACGGCGGTTCCGTCCGGGTCGCTCAGGCCAATCGAGACAATCGTCTGGGTCTCGTGTTTGACGTCGGTCACGGCGAGGCTCTTG
>DASQIW010000250.1:0-29072 GCA_035631375.1 Streptosporangiaceae bacterium | reverse complement strand
TCGCCTTCATCTCCCGGTTGAAGATGAACCCGCCTGCGGACAAGATGACCGCGCCCGCCTGCTCCTCCGCCTCGGTCGCAGCCGTCCGCCAGAGTGCCTCGGCCTGCCTGGCGAATCGCTTGCCCAGCTGCGGCGCCCAGTTGCCGAACTTGCCCGCCACCGTGGTCAGCCAGCGGTGCCGGGCGACGATCGGATCGTCGACGCTGACCGTCCGATACCGGACTCCGGTCACCGCACCATCGTTGACGACCAGCGAGTGGACGCGGCTCAGCGGCCGGAATGCGACACCCTTGCGCCGCGCCGACGCCATCAGGGCGGCCATGAAGTCATGGCCCGACGACAGGCCTCTCGCGAGCTGACGGTGCCCGCGAGGAGCGGGGTCTGCGTGCTCGGTGTACGGCCACGCCTTCTCGTTGCCCGAGTAGTACAGGTAGTGCGCGTCGGTCGGATACGACGTCTTGTACGGACAGAGAGTCCCCCGGAACCGCGCGCCGTGCGTCTCCAGCCAGTCGATCATGGCCGGGCTCTGCGCGCAGAACCGGCGCAGCGTCGCATCACTCACGACACCACGGGTCTCCTGCCGCAGGTAACGGAACATGTTCTCGGGAGTGTCGGTCACGCCAGCGGCGTGCTGGTGGCGCGTCCCGCCGCCGGCGTAGACGACGCCGCCCGAGAGCGCGGACGCGCCGCCGCCGTAGCCGCGATCCAGGGCCAGCACGCGGGCCCCGGCATCGGCAGCCTCGATCGCGGCCGTCACGCCCGCGACCCCGAATCCCACCACGATCACGTCGTAGCTGGTGCGACTGGCCATCGCGGACTCCCTCGGGGGCGAGAGCGGCGGGCGGATCGTGATCCGCGCCGGGTCGCTGCCAGGTTACGACGAGGGCCCCGCCGCGCGCCGATCACGCCGTCAGCACGCCGGCGAGCACCTCCACCGCGCGCCGCAGCGAAGCGGCATCTTCCTCGGCATAACTCAGCCGCAGGAACGAGCCAGGCGGCTCGCCGGGAAAGCTCGCCCGGCCCGGCGTGACCGACAGCCCGCGGGCCGCGGCCGCGTCGGTGACTGCCTCATCGGCGACGTAATCGGGCAGCCGCAGCCACAGGTGCATGCCACCCGCCGGCACAAGGTCGAGCCGGCATGACGGCAGCAGCTGACCGACGGCCGCGGCGAGCGCGTCTCGTCGTTCCCGTAGTTGCCGGCGCAGCATGCCGAGGTGCCGCGCCCAGCCGGGCGCCGTCAGCACGTCCAGGGCTATCTGCTGGAGTATCGGCGCGACGAACAGGTCGTCGCTGATCCGCCCCCGCCGCAGGCGCGCAAGCACCGGTCCGCGGGCCGCGAGCCCTGACACGCGCAACCCGGCCGCGATGGGCTTGGACACCGACCTCAGGTAGATCACGTGCCCGTCATCGTCGGCGCTGACCAGCGGCGGCGGCGAGGGCGCGCCCAGATCGAAGTCGCGCATCCAGTCGTCCTCCAGCAGGAAAGCCCCCGCGCGCGCGGCGGCTAGCAGGACGGGCTCGCGGCGATCCCGTGCGAGGACCGCCCCGGTCGGATTGGCGTAGCGAGGCTGCAGGTAGGCCAGCCGTGCGCCGGTCCGGGCGAACGCGTCCGCTAGCGCGTCCGGCAGCACGCCGCCAGCGTCGCCGGGGACCGGGACGAGCACCAGCCCAGCTGCACGGGCTGCGGCCAGGGCGCCGACGTAGGTCGGCGATTCGACGATGAGCGGGTCGCCCGGCGCGCACAAGTGGCGGAATACGGCCGACAGGGACGACTGGCCGCCCGAGGCGATCAGCACGTTGGCCCCGGTCAGTCCGCCGCCCGCTTCGTCGGCGAGAAAGCTGCGTAGCTCTGGCAGGCCCTGCGGCGGCAGCCGACTCCAGGTCTGCGGTCGCCGCGCCGCACGGGAGGCCGCCGCCGCGAGCAGGCTGAGCGGCTGGAGCCGCTCGTCCGGGAACCCGCTAGCCAGCCCGATCGCATCGGGCGGGACCGGATCGACGAGCCGCTCCAGGTCTGGCCCGAGCCCGGCCCGGCTGCCCAGCGCTGGCGTCTGCCACGACAGGTCGGCATCTTGTCGTGGCGCAGCGCGCCGGGCGGCAGTGAACGTGCCGCTGCCAGGCCGGGTCACCAGCAGGCCCCGCCGCGCCAGCTCAGACAGCAGCCGCTGCACCGTGGCCGGGCTGAGCCGGAAGCGCTGCTGCAGCTCCCGGTAGGACGGCAGCCGCGTATCCGGTGGCAGGGACACGATCAGCCGCTCCAGGCTCGCTAGCGCCGGCCCCGTGCCGCTATCACTGCTCATGACTTCTCATAGAAGCACTTCGCGGCCTGAGGCGCCGCGGTGAAGGGCGTGGTGGGACCAACGCTGCCGCTAGATGGGCAGCAAAACGACCAACGTGGCCCTTCCGGTTACCCTGGCAGGCATGGCAGGCCGCAAGGAGGTCATCGAGGTGGCCGGCCACGCCGTGACGATCTCCAACCCGGACAAGGTCTACTTCCCCCGTACGGGGCACACCAAGATGGACCTCGTCCGCTACTACCTGACCGTTGCCGACGGAGCGCTGCGCGGCGTCAGCGGCCGGCCGATGGTGCTCAAGCGCTTCGTCCACGGAGCCGAGGGCGAGGCGTTCTGGCAGAAGCGGGCACCGGAAAACAGGCCCGACTGGCTGGACAGCGTGGTGCTGAGCTTCCCGTCAGGACGGACGGCCGAGGAGATCGTCGTCACCGACGCCGCGGGCCTCGCCTGGGTCGTCAACCTCGGCTGCATCGACCTCAACCCGCACCCGATCCGCGCCAGCGACCTCGACCATCCCGACGAGCTGCGGGTCGATCTCGACCCGGTTCCCGGTGTCGGCTGGCCGCAGATCATCAGCGTCGCGCTCGTGGCCCGCCAGGTGCTCACCGACATGGGTCTGACCGGATGGCCGAAGACGACCGGCTCGCGCGGCATCCACATCTACGCGCGCATCGAGCCGCGGTGGACCTTCAGCCAGGTTCGGCGCGCCGCCGTCGCGCTCGCGAGGGAGATCGAGCGCCGCGCCCCGGACAAGGCCACCTCGCGCTGGTGGAAGGAAGAACGGCACGGCGTGTTCGTCGATTACAACCAGAACGCGAAGGACCGGACGGTGGCCTCCGCGTACTCGGTCCGGCCACGACCCGACGCGCGCGTGTCGGCGCCGCTGCGCTGGGAGGAGTTGCCGGACTGCGATCCGGCCGCCTTCACGATCGATACCATGCCGCAGCGCTACGCCCAGATCGGCGATCCGGGCGCGGGCATCGACGACAGCGCCGGCTCGCTGGACACTCTGCTCGAGCTCGCGGCAGCGGACGAGGCGGCCGGCCTGCCCGATGCGCCGTGGCCGCCGCATTTCGAGCGGCAGCCCGATGAAGCTCCGCGGGTGCAGCCCTCCCGCGCGCGCGGCGGCGCCCCCACCGGCCGGCGGCAGAGCACAATGCCGCTGATCGAGATCGCCCGCGCGGCCAGCGAGGCCGAGGCGCTCGCCGGCCTCGACCGGTGGAAGCTGCGCCACCCGGAGACGGCGGCGCTGCTTCAGCCGGCCGACATCCTCGTCGACTCCATGCGCGGGCGGTCATCGACGTGGACCAGGATCCGGCTCAACCTCCGCCACGTCCCGCCCGACGAGAGGCCGGCGCAGGAGCCGCTGGAGGTCGACTACAACCCATGGGGGAACGTGCAAGTTCCCACTCGCGGCAGCCAGCCGGGCCGCGGCCGCCCAGACTGAAACTGCCGCAACGACGCAGACGCTCGCGCTCAGTTCCGGCTGAACCTGACCAGGAATTCGAGCAGTCCGTGATCTTGCGTGGTCACGAAGCCACTGAAGCTCGGGTTGGCGATGCCGTAGTCGGCGAACACGATGGGAATCGACCCGGACACCTCGATGCCAGTGGCCGTCCGCTCCCCTTGCATGCTGAACGAGACGGTCCTGGTGTGGCCGTGCAAGGTCAGCTTCGCGGTGGCCTGGTAGCTGCGGATCGCGCTGTTGGACGGCAGGGCGCCCAGGTCGATCGGCGTGGTCAGTACGAGGGTCCCGGTCGGGTAGCTGGCGGTATCCATGATCCGGCCGTCGAACTGGGCGTCCCGCTCACTTTGGTCGCTATGCACCGTCGCCATCTGCACGGTGAAGGTCGCCGCTGCGACCGTCGTGCCGCTGATCGTCATGCTGCCGCTGATGTCGCTGGTGCGCCCGACGGCGGTGTTGTTCTGGCCGGCCAGCACCTCCTGGACGCGGTAGCCCACGATCGAGCCAGACGCGACCCGCCAGTGCCCGGCTACGGCCCCGGATGCCGCATCCGCCGCCGCGCTCTGCCCGCCGACGCTGGATCCAGCGCTGGGCGACGAGCCTGACCGGAGGCCGAGCGGGGCCGGTGCGGGACCCTCGATGACGTGAATGTAAAGCCACGTTCCGCCCGCCACCAGGACCGCCAGGGTGATGGCGCCGCCGAGCAACCAGCGGACCGGGTGACGCGGGCGCAGCCGTGCCATGTATCTGTCCTCTCGCGTGCGGCTAGCGCACCGCCGGGATGAGATCGGCCAGCAACTCGAGGTGATCGAGGTCGTCGAGATCGAGCACCTGGAGGTACATCCGGCTCGCTCCAACGCCCGTGAACTCCGCGATCTTCGCCGCGATTTCGTCCGGCGTGCCCGTCAGCCCGTGCTCGCGCAGTTCGTTCACCTCGCGGCCGATGGCGTCGGCGCGCCGCTTCAGCTCGTCCGCAGTCCGGCCGCAGCACACGACCTGCGCGGCCGAGTACGTCATCGACGCCGGGTCACGGTCCGCCGCCTCGCAAGCGTCGCGGACCCGGCCGAACGCGGCCCGCGTGTCGTCCAGGCTCCGGAACGCCAGGTTGAACTCGTCGGCGTACTGCGCGGCCAGCCGGGGCGTGCGCTTGGGGCCGCCACCGCCGATGAGCACGGGCGGCCGCGGCTGCTGCGCCGGCTTTGGCAGCGCGGGCGAGTCGGACAGGGTGTAGTGCTTGCCGGCGAAGCTGAACGTCTCGCCGGGCGGGGTCTCCCAGAGTCCGGTGATGATGGCCAGTTGCTCGGCGAACCACTCGAACCGCTCGCCCAGCGGCGGGAACGGGATGCCGTACGCGGTGTGCTCCGTCTCAAACCACCCGGTGCCGAAGCCGAACTCGACCCGACCGCCGCTCATCTGGTCGACCTCGGCGACCGAGATGGCGAGCGGCCCTGGGTAGCGGAACGTGGCAGGACTCATCAGCGTGCCCAGCCTGATGCGGGCGGTGTCCCGCGCGAGGCCGGCCAGCGTGATCCACGCGTCGGTCGGGCCGGGCATGCCGCTGACGCCGCCCATCTTGAGGTAGTGATCAGACCGGAAGAACGCGTCGAAGCCAAGGTCCTCCGCGGCCCTGGCCACACGGAGCAGGGTGTCGTAGCTCGCGCCCTGCTGTGGCTCGGTGAAGATTCGCAGTTGCATATGCCCATCTTTGCGGTCCGGGCCGCGCCCGCGCACCCCGAACCGAACGGGCCGGTGCACGGGCTAGGTGCGCTCGAGCACCGCCAGGCACTCGACGTGATGCGTCATCGGGAAAGCGTCGTACCCGCGCAGACTGGTCAGCTCCCAGCCGCCGTCGAGCAGCCGCCGCAGGTCCCTTGCCAGCGTCGCCGGATCGCAGGACACGTACGCAAGCCGTCGCAAGCTGGCCGATGCGCAGAGCGCGTCGATGACAGGCAGGGCAGCGCCGACTCGCGGCGGGTCGAGCACGCCGATCGATGCCTCACCGAGCCCGGTGCGCACCAGCACGTCCGCCGCGTCGCCGCGGTGCACGCGCGCCCAGGCCCAGGAACGCAGATTGTGCCGGGCGTCGCGGACAGCTGCGGGGTCGTGCTCGACTGCCAGCACCGCCCCCTTGGGTCCCACCGCATCGGCCAGCAACCCGGCGAATAGCCCGGCCCCGCAGTACAAGTCCAGTGCCCTGTCGCCCGGCCTGGGGTCAAGAGCGGCGAGCACTGCCCTGCCGAGCACATCGGCCGCGCCGGGATGGACCTGCCAGAAACCGCCGAGGCTCACCCGCCAGTCCCGCCCGGCCGCGCGGCGGATGAGGAAGCCGCGACCGTGTACCGGCGAACGCACGCCGCGTCTTGCCGACATCTGGACGGAATCCGCCGCTATGTCCGGCAGGGCGGCTGACCGGGCGGCCTGACCCGTCACCAGCAGCGCGCGTTCCCCCGTCTGCGGCTCGACCACGATCTCGACCGAGCTCGCGCCCGGCCACCGGGCCTCGGTCACACCCGCAGCCGTAACCTCCTGGTGCGCGATCAGGCACCGGTCGATCGCGATGATCTCGTGCGACCGGTGCCGGCGCAGGCCCGCGACACCGCCCTGATCGACGGCGAACGAGACCGATGTGCGCCAGCCCAGGCCGAACTCGTCCCCGGGAATCGCCTCCACGGCGACGCCGACATCGAGGCTGGCTATCCGGCTGAGCTGCTGACGGATGACCGCGGCCTTCAGCCGTCGCTGCGCCTCCAGGCTGGCGTGCTGCCAGTCGCACCCGCCGCAGCCGCCCGGCCGAGCGTACGGGCACGGTGCGGTGACCCGATCGGGCGAGGCATGCTGGATCTCGATGGCCTCCGCCCGGGCGAGGCGAGCCGTCGCCTGGGTCACGGTGGCCCGAACGCGCTCGCCCGGCAGGGCATGCCGCACGAAAACGACTATGCCCGTATCATCCTGCCTGGATACGCACCAGCCGCCGTGCACAACCTCGCCGACGGTGAGTTCTAGCACGTCACCGGCCTTCGGAGCGGAGGTGGCCATGGCAGTCACGGGCAACATCGTGCCCTGGCGGTGCTCCAGCGCAGCAGGCCGGGTGGCCGCGGGGCCACTGGGCTTGCCGCCGTGGGTATGGTGACGGCAGCGACCTGGCTGGAAGGAAGCGCATGCATATCGTGATCATGGGATGCGGGCGCGTCGGGTCCAGCGTCGCCCACTCGCTAGAAGACCAGGGTCACTCGGTCGCGGTCATCGACCAGGACCCCGAGGCCTTCCGCAAGCTTCGGTCAGGATTCAAGGGCACCAAGGTGACGGGGGTCGGCTTCGACCGGGATGTGCTGACCGAAGCCGGAATCGAGCGCGCCGACGCGTTCGCGGCCGTGAGCAGCGGAGACAACTCCAACGTGATCGCGGCGAGGGTGGCCAGGGAATCTTTTGGCGTCCAGCGCGTCGTGGCCCGCATCTATGACCCGCGCCGCGCCTCGGTCTATCAGCGGCTGGGCATCCCGACGGTTGCCACGGTGGCCTGGACAGCGGACCAGATGCTGCGCAAGCTGATACCTGAGGGTGCCGAGTCGCTGTGGCGTGACCCGACCGGTGCGGTCGTGCTGGCCGAGGTGGCCTACGGAGATGACTGGCTCGGCGAGAAGGTCTACGACCTGGAACAGGCTGCCCACACGCGCGTCGCGTTCATCTCCCGGCTGGGCGAAGCCGTGATACCAGGGCCAGGCCTGGTCCTGCAGGAAGGCGACGTCGTGCATGTGATCGCTGAGGAAGCCGAGCTCAGCAAGATCGCGGGCGTGTTCGCGAGCCGGGAGCCGGGAAGGGCAGGCCACTGATGCGTGTCGCGATAGCCGGCGCGGGCGCCGTCGGACGCTCCATCGCCAAGGAACTGCTGCAGAACGGGCACGCAGTGCTCCTTATCGACAAGAACCCGGCCTCCATCAAGGTGCACAGCGTGCCGCGGGCGGAGTGGCTACTGGCTGACGCGTGCGAGATCAGCTCGCTGGACGATGCCCAACTCGAACGCTGCAACGCGGTCATCGCCGCGACCGGTGACGACAAGGCCAACCTCGTCGTGTCTCTGCTCGCCAAGACCGAGTACGGCGTGCCCAGGGTGGTCGCCAGGATCAACCACCCCAACAACGAGTGGCTGTTCAACGAGTCCTGGGGCATCGATGTCGCGGTTTCTACCCCGCGGCTGCTGTCGGCTCTCGTCGAAGAGGCCGTGAGCGTTGGCGACCTGGTCCGGCTCATGACTTTCCGGCAGAGCGAGGCGACGCTGGTCGAGCTGACTATGCCAGCCGACGCGCCGCTGGCAGGCCAGCGGGTCGGCAGCATCGACTGGCCGACAGACACCGCACTGGTCGCGATCCTGCGCGACAGCAGGGTCATTGTTCCCGGCCCGGATGACCCGCTGGAGGCAGGCGACGAACTGCTATTCGTGACCAGTCAGGACGTCGAGCGCGAGCTGGCCAAGCTGCTAGGCTGCGCCGCCTGACGCCGACCGCCTGACCCAGCTCAGCGGGTCTCGGTGATCTCCGGGCCGCGCTCGAACGGATTAAGGTCGGGCTGCTGCTGGCCAGCCGTCTCGTCTTCGAGGACCTGACGTGCCTCTGCGGGTAGCTGGATCTGCAGCGGCTGACGCGGCGGCTGGGCCTGTTCTCCCCGTACCACGACTACGTCGGAGAAGATGTCCCGGAACTCAGCAGTCAGCTCGTCGTCCAGTGCGGCGGGTCCGCTGATGAGGCCGCGAAGGAACCAGCGCGGGCCATCGACGCCGATGAACCGCAGAGGCTGCGGCGGCACCCCGGCGCCGGCGCCTTGCGGGGTCACTCTCGCCACCAGCTCGGCCCCGAATGGGCCGTCCCGCTCCGCGCTCTGACCGCCCGCCTTGGCCACTTCCTGCGCTATCTCGGGCAGCACGTCGTGCCAGAG
This sequence comes from Streptosporangiaceae bacterium, assembly GCA_035631375.1. Classification (GTDB taxonomy): domain Bacteria; phylum Actinomycetota; class Actinomycetes; order Streptosporangiales; family Streptosporangiaceae; genus JAJYUU01. Next base: position 20,387 of record DASQIW010000250.1, on the reverse strand, counting down.
ACCGGCACTCCGGGGCGCGGCGAAGGGCTGCAGCTGGATACCGCTGTCGCCGCGAACCACCGCGATCGAGACGCCTTCCTCGTCGGACATCATGACCTGGATGTCGTAGCCGTCCTTCACCGGCACGAGCAGGCTGCCGAAGTCAATCCGGGCCTGGTCGGGATATCCGCCAGCACTGTCCCAGGGGCCGGCCGCGGTGGCCGCTCCGGCCTCGGCTGGCTGGGTGTCGCGCAGCCGCGTCCAGGTCAGCGGGTCGCTGAGGTCCGCGCGCTCCCGACGGCTCGGCTCACCGGGCTCGGCCGCCGGCACGTCGTCGGCCTCCGCCGCTACGAGGGATGCGCCATTCCCGGCATCCCCGGAGGCGGACCACCCATCCTCGGCTGCGTAGTCCGCGGCGTCCTGCTCGGCCGCGTAGTCGTCGTCCTCCGTGCCGTAGAGATCCGCCTCATCGTCGCCGGGTTTCGCTACCTCGGCGTCGTAGTCCTCCGTCGGCAGCCTCGCCTCGGCCGGACCCTCGCTCCTGTCACGGCGGAATCGTCGAAACACGCCGCACGCTCCTTACCTCCCGGCCTCGCCAGTCGCAGCCGGGATGTCATCGGCACCTGGCAGGTCAGCCGCCATCGCGTGGCCCCCGGTCGAGCCGTGCCCGCCCTCGCCGCGGTGTGACCCGGGCAGGGATGTGACCTCGAGAAAAACCGGGCGCTCCACCCGCTGAATCACAAGCTGGGCAATCCGGTCACCACGCCGGAACCGCACCGGGTGCTCTCTATCGGAGTTCAGCAGAATCACCTTGATCTCGCCACGGTACCCGGCGTCGACGGTGCCAGGCGCGTTGACGATCGTCACGCCGTGCCTGGCGGCCAGCCCCGAGCGAGGATGCACGAATCCGGCGTACCCAGCCGGCAGCGCTATGCACACCCCTGTGCCAACGATAACTCGCTGACCAGGAGCGATGTCGACGTCCGCGGCCGCGTAGAGGTCACATCCCGCGTCCCCCGGGTGCGCCTGGGTAGGCAGAGGCAGTCCCTCGTCCAGCCGCCTGATCAGAACCTCGACCCGTCCCGTCATCCAGACTCCATCCGCACCGGCTCATGGGAGCCCGCCGCCGGCGCTCTATTTCGCGTCAGGGTAGTCGTCGGGCGGATCGGCGCGCAGCGCCGGCCAGGCGTAGGTGATCACCGCCGCTACCGGCACCGCGATGATCGCACCGGGAATGCCCGCGACGATGGCGCCAACCGCCAGGACCAGGATGATGGCCAGCGGATGGAGCCGGATGATCCGGCCGACTACCAGCGGCTGAAGCAGGTGTCCCTCGATCTGGTTCTCCACAATCAGGACGGCGAGCAGGATTACGGCGGCGACCCAGCCCTTCGTCGCCAGCGCCACCAGGATCGCGAGGCCCCCGGCTACCAGGATGCCGAGAATCGGCACAAACGCCGCCAGGAACACCAGCACGATGAGCGGAACGAGCAGTGGCACGCCGAGCAGCCAGAGCGTCACGCCAAGAATGACGGCGTGGATCGCTGCCACCACTACGGTGCCGTGCACATAGTTCACGAGCGCTCGCCACGACTGATTGCCTGCGTGATGCATCCGCCGCTGCGCTCGCGGGCTCATGCCGCTGATGAGCCAGGACCAGATCCGGTTCCCGTCCTTCATCAGGAAGAAGGTGATGAACAGCGTCAGGAGCAGCCCGGCCAAGATCTCGGTCAGATACTTTCCGCCGGTGAGTACCGTGCCAGCAACCACCGACTTGTGCTGTGAGATGTAGTTCAGCACGTTCTGGCTGAGCGCCTGCAGCCTCGACTGGTTCAGATGGAACGGCGGTCCGGCCAAGGAGTGCCGCAGCTGGAGAATGGTGTGCTGAACCTCGCTGTACAGCACCTGGTACTGGTTGGCGATCTGGTTCGTGATGAGCGTGATCGCTCCCGCGATCACGATCAGAGCGAGCAGAAGAGGACACCAGGTCGCGAGCACGGGCGAGAAGCCGCGCCGACGCAGCCAGCCGGCGATCGGCTGGAGCAGTGCGGCGAGCAGCAGGGCGGCGATCAGCGGGAGAATCACCAGCCGCAGCGCTACGGCCAGCCGGAAGGCCAGGTAGATGACGAGCCCGGTCAGTAGCAGCCGCCAGGACCAGGCAGCCACCTGCTGGAGCAGCCTGGGCACCTGACCGTCGACGGGCCGCGGAGCAGTGCTGCCCGGCGGGCCGGCGCTGGCCGCCGGTGGAATGCCTATCGACGTTGTAGCAGTCGCAGACCCCGGCGCCGCGAATTCTCCGCCGACCGGATCCTCGCCGCCGGGGCCGTCACTTGTCGGGCTCGTCACCGCGCCCGTCCGCCATAGCCGGCGAAGGCCCGTCCGCAGGCTGGCCGGCAGCGCACTCCGTGCCGACGACCGGGGGCCGCCGTTGCCATCCGCTGATGGGCCGGTCATGGGGTTCATCTCTCCAACTACCGTAGTGGCATGCACTCTTACCACGAGCGCCTCTTCGTGCCACCCCTGTGGTGGGTCGCCGGGATGCTCACGATGCTGACGTTCGGCGCGATCGTCTGGACCGGATTCGACCTCGCTGTCACGCTGGCAGTCTTCGCCGGAGTGATCATCGTGACAGCCGCGCTCCTGTTGAACTGGGGCCGGGCGACCATCGAGGTAGAAGAGGGCGAGCTGAGGGTCGGCAAGGACCGGCTGCCGCTGGGCGATGCTGGCCAGGTGCGGCCGCTCGACGAGGTGCAGGCACGGGCTCTGCGCGGCCCGCGCGCGGATCCGCGCGCTTACGTGCTCATCCGGCCTTATCTTCGGCTAGCCGTCTACGTCGAGGTAACCAGGCCCGGCGCGAGTACTCCCTACTGGCTGCTGGCGACAAGGCGGCCTGCGGAACTCGCCACTGCAATCGACACGTCACGCCCTGCGGTCATACCGGGTTCGTGACCGTGACATGATCGCTTCAGGCCGGTGCAGGATCAGATCACCGGTTCGCCACGGCACGAGGAGGACACGCTGATGGCAGGCAAGCAGGGAAGCGCGGCGAGTCGCGCGGTCGCCGCCCTGGTTGGCGCCGGCGCCGCGTTCGCGACGCGCAAGCTGCTCACCATTGGCTGGAAGACCGTCACCGGCAAGGAGCCGCCCGAGCACCCGGAGGACCCGGCGGTAGCCCTCAGCGAGGCACTCATCTGGGGCGTCGCGACCGGCGCGGCCGTCGCTGCGGCGCGGCTGCTCGCGACCAGGGCGCTCACGCGCAAGGCGGTCGGCGCCGAACCGGACTGACGGACGCCGTCGCGTCCGCGTACGCACCCGCCTTCAGATCGGCGCGCGTGTGCTCCATGTCCAGATCGAGTGACCAGGACGCGCCAGTGAGTACTCATCCGCACTTTTGCGCACCACACTGGTAGCCGGGGGCTCCTTCCGGGAGGTGGACATGGCGGCAGAGCCAAGGGTGCTCGCAATGGTCCTGGCCGGCGGGGCGGGTACAAGGCTCGCGCCGCTCACCGCCGACCGCGCTAAGCCAGCCGTGCCGTTCGGCGGCCTTTACCGTCTCATCGACTTCGCGCTGTCGAACCTGGTTAACGCCGGCCTGCGGCGGATCTGCGTGCTGACTCAGTACAAGAGCCACAGCCTGGACCGGCACATCACCACCACCTGGCGGCTGTCCAGCCTGCTGGGCAACTACGTCACGCCGGTCCCGGCGCAGCAGCGACTCGGCCCGCACTGGTATACCGGCTCGGCCGATGCCATCTATCAGTCACTCAACCTGATCTTCGATGACGAGCCTGACATCGTGGCGGTCCTTGGCGCCGACCACGTGTTCCGCATGGATCCGCTGCAGATGATCGACAGGCACCGCGAACTCGGGGCCGGCGTGACCGTGGCCGCAATCCCTGTACCACGACAGGAGGCGACGGCGTTCGGCGTCATCGGCGTCACCGGCGACGGCCATACCATCGAGGCGTTCCGCGAGAAGCCAGCCGACCCGCCGGCCATGCCGGACAACCCGGATCTGGCCTTCGCCTCGATGGGCATCTACGTTTTCAGCACCGACGTGCTCGTCGACGCGCTTCGAGAGGACGCGGCCGACGACGCCAGCCGGCATGACATGGGCGGTGACATCGTGCCCCTGCTGGTCCGCCAGGGCGCCGCGCACGTGTACGACTTCCTCGACAACAGCGTTCCCGGCGCGGATCCGCGTGACATCGGCTACTGGCGCGACGTCGGGACGCTCGACTCGTACTTCGACGCGCACATGGACCTTTGTGCCGTGCACCCGGTGTTCAACCTCTACAACGACAAGTGGCCGATCCTGACCCACGTGCCGAGCCAGCCGCCGGCCAAGTTCGTGCACGAGTCTGGCGACCGGGTCGGTCATGCCATCAACAGCGTCGTCAGCAACGGCGTCATCGTGTCCGGCGGACTGGTGCGCCAGTCAGTCCTGTCCCCGGGCGTCCGGGTGAACAGCTGGGCGCGGGTGGAACGCGCGGTCCTCATGCACAACACCAGGATCGGGCGGCACGCCGTGGTCGAGGACGCGATCCTCGACAAGAACGTCGACGTCCCCGAGGGCGCCGTGATCGGCGTCGACAAGGACCACGACCGGGCCCGCGGCTTCCTGGTGTCCGAGGGTGGCGTGACGGTGGTGGGCAAGGGCCAGAAGGTAGTGGATTGACCGGATCAGCCGAGGCTGGCAGGAAGCTCCGGGTGGCGATGCTCACCCGCGAGTACCCGCCCGAGGTCTACGGCGGCGCTGGCGTCCATGTGGAATACCTGGCCAGGGCCCTGGCCGGTCTCGTCGACCTGACCGTGCACTGCCAGGGCGCCGACCGGCCGGCAGGCCTCCTCCCCCCGGTGAAGGCGCATCAGCCATGGGACAAGCTGGCGGACGCGAACGACGCCCTGCGGGTCATCTCGACCGACCTGACCATGACCGCGGGGGTCAGCGGCGCTCACGTCGTCCACTCACACACCTGGTACGCCAACCTGGCCGGGCACCTCGGCTCGCTGCTGTTCGGCGTGCCCCATGTCATGACTGCCCACTCGCTGGAGCCGATGCGGCCGTGGAAAGCCGAGCAGCTGGGCGGCGGTTACGCCTTGTCGAGCTGGTGCGAGCGAACGGCGATCGGATCAGCCGCGGCCGTCGTCGCGGTGTCGAACGGCATGAAGTCCGACATCCTCGTTACCTATCCAGAGGTACCCGCCGATCGCGTGCACGTCATCTACAACGGAATCGACGCCGACCTTTACCGTCCCGACCCAGGCCGTGAGGTGCTCGACCGGTACGGAATCGATCCTGGCCGGCCGTCGGTCGCGTTCGTCGGCCGCGTTACCAGGCAGAAGGGCCTGCCGGTGTTGCTGCGGGCGGCTCAGCGGCTCGACGAAGCGGCGCAGCTCGTGCTGTGTGCGGGCCAGGCCGACACGGCCGAGCTGCAGGCCGAGGTCACCGGCCTGGTCGAGCGGCTGCGCGCGACCCGGCGCGGCGTCATCCTGATCCCCGGCATGCTCACCAAGGCCGAGGTGATCCAGATCCTCAGCCACGCGACCGTGTTCGTCTGCCCATCGGAGTACGAGCCGCTCGGCATCGTCAACCTCGAGGCGATGGCCTGCGGCTGCGCGGTCGTCGCGTCGGCTGTCGGCGGAATCCCTGAGGTAGTGGTGGACGGCGTCACCGGCCTGCTCGTGCCTCCCGGCGACGATGCCGCGCTCTCCGCGGCGATCAACGCGCTGATCCGTGACCCGGACCGGTCCGCCGCGCTCGGTGCGCGGGGCCGGGAGCGGGCTGTGGCCGAATTCAGCTGGGCCAGCATCGCTGCCCAGACCGCCGGGCTGTACGAGCAGCTCGCGGTGCGGTAGCCTGCTTTCGCGAATCGCGATACATCTTGACTTGGTGGGAGGGCCAGTGACCATCGAGCCGGCCGGCGAGCAGAAGCCAGCGATCCGGGTCGGGGACCGCGACCGGGACGCTGTTGTCCAGCGGCTGCAGCAGGCCTTCGCCGAGGGGCGGCTCGACGACGACGAGTTCGACCAGCGGACCAGGGCCGCCCTGACCGCGCGGCACAGCACCGACCTCGCCGGGCTGACTCGAGACCTGCCGGAAGCCACCGCAGCGCCACTCCCCTCGCCGGCCGTCCCGGCCGGGGCGGGGCGCCAGGCCGGCGGTTCCGCCATCGCGTACAAAAGCTCGATCCGGCGAGCCGGCCGCTGGCGGGTGCCGGAGCGATTCCGGACCATCGTCTACAAGGGCAGCGGCCACATCGACCTGCGTGCGGCGGAGCTGACTGCGCGTGAGACCACCCTGGCGGTCATCGCATACAAATCCAGGGTGGACGTTCTGGTGCCGCTCGGCGTCCGCGTGAATCTCGAGGGCTTCGGCGTCAGCAAGGGCTGGTCAGCCGCGGAGGACCTGGAGGACCGGCTACCGGCCGACGCACCGGTCGTGCATGTCCGCGGCATCGGTTACAAGGGCACCATCGAGGTCAGCACGAAGCCACGAGAGCTGGGCCAGTCCGATCGCGGCGCGCTGACGTGACCGGCGCGCGGTTCACGTGATGGAACCGGCCGCCGCGCCGGTCACCAGGCCCTCGCCCCAGCGGGCGATCTCGCCCTCGAGGTCGAGCGGGGCGATGAACTCGCCGCTCGCCAGTTCCTGCTCCCAGGCGTCTGCGGGCACCCGCCACATGACCTCGAACTCGATGCCACTCGGGTCCTTGGCGTAGAGCGACTTCGACACCTTGTGGTCGCTGGCGCCGACGAGCGCGCCTCGCCGCGCGAGCCGGGACCGCGTCTCGGCCAGGTCCGCGAGCGTGCCGACCTCCCAGGCGAGGTGGTACAGCCCGATGTAGGCGCCGCGCGGCAGCTGGCCGTGCGCCACCTCGAACAGGCCGAGGTCGTGATCATTAGCGCTGCCGGGGGCGCGCAGGAAGGCGGCCCGGCCTGGCACGTGCATCCGCACCTCAAGGCCAAGCGCGTCGGTGTAGAAATCGACACTCGCTGCCAGGTCCCTCACATAAAGGACCGCGTGGTTCACGCGACGAACGGCCATCGTGAAAGTCTCCTTGTCCGACCTGCCGAGCATAAGGCTGGCCCGCCCCGTCGCATTCCCGTCCGGCAGGCGTCACCGCTCTCGCGGGCCGGTGTACACACAGCGCGGCCGGATGGGAATGTCCCGCTCGTACTCCTCGAGTGCGTGGGCGAGCCAGCCGGCGGTGCGGCCGGTCGCGAACATCGCCTCGCCCGCGCCGCGGATCATCCCGGCCACGGCGGCAAGGACAGCCAGCGCGAATTCGATGTTCGGATCAGGCAGCGCCCGCCTCCGCGCCTCGGCTGTCACGGCCAGGGCGACGGCAAGCCGCTCGGAGTCCGGCGCGTGCTCCGCGATAAGCCGCATCAGCAGGTTCGCCCGCGGGTCTCCGTCCCTGTACACGAAATGCCCGAAGCCGGGGAGCTTCTCCCCGCGACGCAGCACGTCCCCGACAACCCGCGGGGCATCGGCCGGCGTGCCGGCCGAGCCGAGCATGATCTCGGCCCCCAGCGCGGCGCCGCCGTGCAGCGCGCCGGTCATCGCGCCCAGTCCGGTCGAGACCACGGCGTACGGGTCCGCCCGCATCGAAGCCGCGACCCTCGCGGCCAGAGTGGACGCGGCGAGCTCATGGTCCGCGACCAGGATCAGCGCCGCGTTGATCACCCGGATCAGGCCGGGGCTCGCCGGGGCCGGGCACAGCCGGGTGGCGAGTCTGTCAGCGACACTGCCCGGCGCGCTCGCGTCAGACGCGGCCGCCGCAGCGGCGGCGGGCGGCAGGGCGTCGGTTATGCCGTAGATCAGCGCCTTGCCGGCCGCCACGACGGCGGGACGATCCAGGTGCAGCCGGAACTGGTCGGTGGCCGCGAGGGCCGGCACGATTACCTGGATCCGCTCGAGCGGCAAAGTTCCCGTGGGCAGCGCTGCTTGCGCGGCACGGCCCGCCTCGATCGCTGCTGGCATGGCAGTCCAGCCGGTTGCCGCGTCCGCGACGGCGGTATCCGCGGCGTCTTCGCTGGCGGGCTCCGGTCCGGGGATGCCGTGACCCGGCAGCGACCCGGTCCACAGCAGCAGGGCGACGTCCTCAAAGCTGCAGCGCACCGCCAGTTCTGTCGCCTCGTAGCCCCGGTAGCGCTGCGTACTCGGGGTTATCTCGGTGAGTGCGGACTCGATGACCAGCTCAGCCGGTCCGGTCCGGCCGCCCTGGCGCCGGGGCCGCCCACGGCGGGCAAGCTCGTCCACCTCGCCGGCATCGAACATGCTGGCCCGGCCGTCTGGCTCCCGCCGACGGCTCAGCACGCCGCGGCTCACGTACGCGTACAGGCTGGCCTGCTTGATGCCAAGCCGCTCCGCGGCCTCAGCCGCGCCGATCCACTCGGTCATCGACTCCCTCCCCCCGCAGACGCAGGCCGGCCCGCAGCGTGCCGCCGCGCGGCCCTGTGACCAGGCCGCTCGTCTCTCCCTATGGGTTGATTAAAGTCAACATTGACACGCTGTCGCAAGGACGGTCAATAATTGAGCTTGTATCGGGCCGGCAGCGAGGGAGACCCACCGATGAGCGTCGAAGCAGAGGTAGGCAGTGCACCCTACGAGGCGCCCGCCGGGCTCGCCGGCGTTTCCGTCGCCCGGACGAAGGTGTCGGACGTACTGGGGCGGCAGGGTTTCTACCACTATCGCGGCTACAACGCGGTGGACATCGCCAGGCGCGGCCGGGTCGAGGACGCCTGGCACCTGATGCTGCACGGCGAGCTCCCGACCCCGGAGCTGCGCGCCGACTTCACTGCGCGGGCTGCGGCGTGGCGGGAGTTGCCGGAAGGCGTAGCAGGGCTGCTTCCGGCCATCGCTCGGCTCAGCCCGCCCGGCTCGCTGTCGTCGCTCCGGACGGCCATCTCGCTGGCCGCGCAGGCGCTGGGATGCAGGCCGTGGGGCGATCAGACGCAGGCGGAGACCGTCGAGCAGGCCGCCCGCCTGTCGGCGATCATGCCCGTGCTCGCCGCCGCCCTCTACCGGCTGGCCAGCGGCCTTGAGCCAGTGCCACCGCGAGCTGACCTCGGCTACGCGGCGAACTACCTGTACATGATCACCGGCGAGGAGCCCGACGACCGGTCCAGGTACGCGATCGAGCGCTACCTGATGCTCACCATCGACCACGGCTTCAACAACTCGACGTTCACCGCCCGGGTTATCGCCAGCTCCGGCGCTGACCTCGGCGCGGTCGTGACCGGAGCGCTCGCGGCACTGTCCGGCCCGCTGCACGGCGGGGCGCCCGCCCGCGTCTTCGACATGCTCGACGCGATCGGCACGCCGGAGAACGCCGAGCCGTGGCTGCGCAACGAGATCGAGAGCGGCCGGGTGCTGATGGGGTTCGGGCACCGGATCTATAAGACCATCGACCCGCGCTCCCAGTTGCTCCACGAGGTCGCCAGGGAGCTGCACAGCGACCGCGTTGAGCTGTCCGAGGTCGTGGAGAAGACCGCGGTCGAGCTGCTGGCCGAGCTCAAGCCGGGCCGCGATCTCTATGCGAACGTGGAGTTCTACGCAGGCGTCGTGCTGGAAGCGGCCGGCCTGCCGAGGGAGATGTTCACGCCATCGTTCGCCTGCAGCCGGATCATCGGCTGGATCGCGAACGTGCTCGAGCAGATCTCAGACAACCGAATTTTCCGCCCGCTGGCCCACTACGACGGCCCGGCGGCGCCACGCGATCTGCCCGGCTTCTGGCAGCCCGGCACGCCCTGAGCCCATACGAGCTGTCCGAGAGAGGCGCTGTCGGATATAGGCGCTATGAACCAGTTGAGGTGCCGCAGGATCTAGCGGCCCAGCTCCCTGCGCCGCCGCATCTCGCGGACCCGACGTCGTTGCGACGGCGAGAGTGCGCGCCAGCCTGCCCCGGTCACCGCGAGGGCGATGACCAGCAGGATCACCGGGATGTACCACGGGATGAAGCCGAAGAGGATCAGCGCGATGATGACACCGGCGATTCCCCACTTCATTTGCGGCGTCATGGCTCTCTCTCCTCCTGGGGAGCGTCGTTCGTCTTCCCCTATGTTCAACTATGCCAGCCCGCCCGGCGTTCCCAGGCGGTACCTGCAGCTGGACTCTTGTCCTAGGTCGAGATGGTAGATGATGGACATCGCGATCACCGGAGGCTTCTCATGACGCTCAACCTGCCGGTCTCAGCCGAGGCCAACGAGCTGCTCACCCGCAACCCGATGGCGCTGCTGATCGGCATGCTGCTCGATCAGCAGGTGCCCCTCGAGAAGGCTTTCAGCTCGCCACTTGAGCTGGTGACGCGGCTCGGCCATGAGCCGACCGCGGCCGAGCTCGCCGAGTTCGACCCCGACGCGCTGACGGCGGTGTTCTCCCAGCGGCCGGCCCTGCACCGGTTCCCCAGGGCGATGGCCGCCAGAACCCAGGACCTGGCCAGGCTCATCATCGACGACTACGACGGCAACCCACAGGCCGTCTGGGCCGAAGCCCGGTCAGGCCAGGAGCTCGTCAACCGGCTGGCGCAGCTGCCCGGTTTCGGTGACGCCAAGGCACAGATCTTCGCCGCGCTGCTCGGCAAGCAGTTCGGGGTCCGCCCGGAGGGCTGGCGCGAGGCAGCCGGGCACTTTGGGAAAGACGGCTCGCACTACTCCGTGGCCGACATCGTGGACGAGGACTCGCTGGCCGCGGTCCGCGCCTACAAGAAGGACCTGAAAGCCGCGGCGAAGGCAGCCGCCTCCTAGCTTCCTGGGCTCCTCGGCACTGCCGAGCAGGCCAGCGTGCCGCGCGCTATGCCACGTCGCCCTTGACCGAGAATTCCGACAGCCGGATGACCGCCAGCACGAGCGCCACGAGGGTCACCGCCACGCCCATGCCGATCGCGGTCCCGGTGCCAAGGTCCGCGTGCAGGGCGCCGTTATGCGCGATGGAGTTGGCGATCGAGAGCGAGTAGTGCTCGACCGACAGCAGGCTGACGCCTGGCACCAGGCTGGCCAGAAGGCCCTCCCAGATGAGTACGTAGAGCAAGCTCACCGCCAGCGCCCGGCCAGGGCTGAACGCCGCGGTCAGCAGCACGAACAAGGCGTTGTAGATGGCGGCACCGGCTAGGGCGCCAACCAGCAGGCCGATCGCCAGGCTGTTACCGGCCCCCTTGGCGATCGCCCCCGCCAAGTACTCGGGCGCCGCCGCGAACACCCAGGTCAGCACCACGGCGACGACGTACTTGCTCAGCACGACCGACCGCCTGCTGACGGGCGTCGCGAGCAGGTGCACGATGCTGCCGTCCTCGATCTCGCCACCGAGCACGCTGCCCCCGACCAGCAGCGAGGTCAGCGCGACAACGAGCAGCCCGACCGTGCCGAGGATCTCCGGCGGCCAGACGGGGCTCTGCGCGGTGTTCGTCAGCAGCACCGAGATGCTGATCAGGATCACCGCAGGCAGCGCGAACAACAGAGCGCGCTTCCGGCTCATCGTGGCGCGCAGCGTGAGCCGCATGACGACACCATTCAGCAGCCCGTCCATGGTCCTTACCGGCCTTTCCTCGTCGTCGTCCCTGCCCTGGTTGCGCGCGCCCGCCATGTCAGGCCGCCAGCAGGTAGGCGAAGACGCTTTCGAGCGACTCGTCGGCGGGCGACACCTGCAGCAGCCTGATGCCGTAGTCGCGGGTGATTGCGGCAATCTCCCTGGTGAAGGTGCCGTAATCGGCAGCGCGCACCTGCAGGCCGTGCGGCGTGAGTTCCACCGCGTTCACCGCGGGTCGCCGCATGAGAGCCGCCGCGAGCGCTCGGTCGTCGGACGACCTCAGCATGAAGACGTGCGGGCGGTTCGTCATGAGCCGGCGAATCGCCCGGAAGTCGCCTGAGGCAGCGAGTCGGCCGCCGACGATCACCTGGATGGTCCCTGACAGCCGCTCGACCTCTTCCAGGATATGCGAGCTGAACACGATGACGCGCCCGCGCTCCCCCTCGGTACTCAGGACGTCCATCATGTGCAAGCGCTGGCGCGGATCCATGCCGTTGAACGGCTCGTCCAGGAGCACGATCTCGGGGTCGTGCACGAGCGCCGCTGCGACCTTGATCCGCTGGCGCATGCCCTTGGAATACGTCGAGATCTTCCGGTCCTGCGCGTCGGTCATCCCCAGCAATTCGATGGCACGGCGCGCGGCGCCTGCGGGATCGGCCAGCTTGTGCAGCCGGGCCGTGGCGACGCAGAACTCCTGCCCGGTCAGGAATGCGTACACCGAGTCGCGCTCGGGCACGAGGCCGACCTGGCGGAACATCGCGGGATTCCGCCAGCTGCTGTGACCGGCAACGGTGACCTCGCCGCGCGAGGGCGAGAGGAATCCGGCGATCATGTGCAGGATCGTGGTCTTGCCTGCGCCGTTCGGGCCGAGCAGGCCCGTGACGCCGGGCCCGATCGTCATGGTCACGTCGTTGACGGCCACGACGTTGCCGTACCACCGCGAGACGCCGTTCAGCTCGATCGCGGTCATGCGATGCCCACCTTCCGGTACCGGGCGAACAGCCCGCCGATGGCTGCCGCCGTCACGACAACGAATACCGCGCCGTACACCCAGCCGTAGTGCCCGACCACCGTCGCCTGGATCATCTGGGCCTGCACCTGGTCGCCGCGCGGCGCCTGCAGCCACCGCAGCACGCCGCCGAGCAGCGTGAAGGGGCTGATCAGGCCCGCGAGGCTCGCGAGCGCGGACGGCTCGCCGGGCCCGAGCGGGCCGAACGCCTGCTCGCCCACCTGCGAGAGCACGTGCGCGAGGATGTAGGAAAAGAACAGCGGGATGCCGATCGCGCAGATCGCGAACACGCGCTTGCCGGTCGCCGAGGCCAGTAGCAGTCCGATGCTGGCCAGCAGCAGGGCCCAGGCGCCGCCGTACAGGAGCCCGGGCCCGAGCTGCAGGGTCTGCTCGAGCACCTGGCTCGGGCCATGCTGCTGGGTGACGTTGCCGATGTACAGCAGCAGCAGCGGCACCTCGATCATGACCAGGCAGGCAAGCACGAACGCGATGAGCTTGGCCAGCGGGTAGTCGATGCGCTGGATGGGCCGGGCGAAATACAGCGGCAGCGTGTGCGTGCGCAGGTCGGCCGACACCAGGTTCGGGGCCTCGAGTGCCACGAAGATCAGCATCGCGACGGTCCGCAGCGACGGGATGTAGGCGTCGTAACTGACGACAGGCTGGCTGCCCGGGTGAATGGCCAGCCCGACGGTGTCGACGATCGCGGGCAGGCACATCAGCACGACCAACAGCACAGGGAAAATCTTGGCCTTGGCGCCGCGGCCGAGGCCGAACGCGGCGCGGAAGCTGTGCCACGTCAGGGCCGCGACGATGCCGGGCCGGCCATGACGCTCGGCGTCGTACCTGCGGTAGCCGATGTCATGGATGACCCCGCCGCCCTCACTGGCTGCGGGCGGCGTGGCCGGCTGGCTCGCCGATGTCAGGTCAGCGGACACCTACAGCTCCCGTCGTCTGTCCGGGCCCCGCGGACGGGCCGGGCCCGGGAATCGCGTCGACGGTCGCGTCGGCGCGGAACAGCTCCTCGATCCGGTGGCGGCGCTGTTCCATCCGGCGCAGCGGGAGGCCCAGGGCCGCGACGCTGTCGCGAACCGCGTCGTAGACCTCGTCGGAGGTCAGCCGGACAAGCAGGCCGCGCTGGTAGAGCGCCGGGCCGAGGCCCCGCGCAGCCAGCGACGCCTGCAGCTGCTCGGTGCCCTCCTCGACCTCGACAAGCAGAACGGCAGTCGCCTTGGTCACCGAGCTGATGGTGTCCGCCCGCAGCAGGCGCCCACCATCGATCGCGACGAGATGGTCGCAGATCTGCTCGATCTCGCCCAGCAGGTGGGACGCGACCACGATCGAGATACCGAACTGCGACCCGATCCGCGCGATCAGGTCGAGCATGGCGGTCCGGCCGGCTGGGTCCAGACCGTTCGTCGGCTCGTCCAGCAGCAGTAGCCGGGGATCGCCGACGAGCGCCTGCGCCAGCTTGACCCGCTGCTTCATGCCGGTCGAATAGGTGCCGATCTGGCGGTACCGCTCCTCGTACAGGCCGACGTGCCGCAGCGAGTCCGCGGCCCGCTCCCTCGCCGCCGTGAGCGGTAGCCCGGACATCCGGCCGAAGTGGGTGACCAGCTCGGTCGCGCTCACGTCCGGTGGCAGGCAGTCGTGCTCGGGCATGTAGCCGGTGAGCATCCGGATGGCGAAGCCGTCGCGCACGCAGTCGCGGCCGAGCACCTGCGCGTTCCCGCTCGTCGGCTCGAGCAGGCCGAGCAGGATCTTGATGAGCGTGGACTTGCCCGCGCCGTTGGCACCGACAAGGCCGGTGATGCCGGCCCAGACCGACACGGTCAGCTCGTCCAGCGCTGTGACCGTCGTGCCGTAGCGCTTAGTCAGTGCGCGGGCCTGCACGACAGCGCCACCCTGCGGCTCGCGCGCCGGCTCCCGCTCCTGCGTGGGTTGGGCGATCAATGTCCCTCCGTGTGCCGCTGGCTGTCCCAGTTCGGCCATCTGACGCGCGCCCGACCGGGCGCGCGGCAATCCCCGTTGCTCGGCCACCATGCTGGCAGCCAGGCGCGCATTCGCCATCAGCCCGCAGGCTGATTCGGCTCCGCCCTGAAGATGAATCCGGTGCCCGCCGCACCATGGCCATCTGGCCGGACGTGCCGCGACTATCGTGGCAGCGGCAGACGCTGCTCGGTATCAGGAATGACCCCGAGCGGGCCCTGACCGCCGCGCCACCCGACCGCCAGGCGGCCCTAGCGGCCGGCCGCGTAGCCCTGCATGCCCCGCGGATTCGCTGCCGCGTACAGGAAGCCATCCCGCCGAGCGACCGCGCTGATCCGCCCGAGCGACCACGGCGGCCGGACATCGACGTCGTGCCCGCGGGCGCGCAGCGCTGTGATCACGCCGGGATCGAACCGGGACTCGACCGCGAGCGACCGCGGCTGCGACCAGCGCGGGTAGAACGACGAAGGGAAGTGATCGGTGTGGAATGCGGGCGCGTCGATCGCCTCCTGCAGGTTCATGCCGTGCACGACGTGCCGGAGGAAGAACGAAAGCGTCCACTGGTCCTGCTGGTCGCCACCCGGGGTGCCGAAAGCGAGGTACGGCTCGCCGTCGCGCAGCGCCAGGCTCGGCGTCAGCGTCGTGCGCGGCCGCCGCCCTGGCGCCACCGTGCTCGCCAGCCCCGGCGTGAGCGTGAACATCTGCGCGCGGGTACCCAGGCAGAAACCCAGGCCCTCAATCACGGGGGAACTCTGCAGCCAGCCGCCGCTCGGGGTGGCCGCGACCATATTGCCGAACCGGTCTGCGACGTCGAGGTGGCAGGTGTCACCGGGACCGAGCGCCGGCGATGCCACGCCAGCCGCTGGCTCGCCGATCCCGTCACCCTCAGCGAGCCCGGCCGCGCCGGGCCCGAAGCGCTGGAAAGCGAAGGCGGGCAGTCGTGCCTCCCGGCCGCCCGGCGACCCCGGCCGCAAGTCGCCAGAAGCGTCTGGGCCCGCCAGACCGCGGCGCTCGGCCGCGTACCCGGCGGACAGGAGGTCAGCGAGCGGCACCTCGGAGTGGCGCGGGTCGCCGTACCAGGCCTCCCGGTCCGCGAACGCCAGCTTCGCCACCTCGGTCACCGTGTGCACGAAGTCAGCACCATCGGGCGCCATCCCGGACAGGTCGAACCCGCCGAGCATCGCGAGCTGCTGGAGGAATACCGGTCCCTGGCCCCATGGCCCCGTCTTGCACACGGTCAGCCCTGCGAAGTCCAGCGTCACCGGCTGCTCGACTGACGCCCGCCACGCCGCCAGGTCGGATCCGGCGAGCAGGCCGTGGTGCCGCATCCCGGTGACGTCCATGACCTCGGCGCTGCTCAGGTAGTCCGCGATCGCTTCGGCGACGAAGCCCTCGTAGAAGGCACGCCGCGCGGCCTCGATCTGCTGCTCGCGGCCGCTGCCGGCCCGCTCGGCCTCGGTGAGGATCCGCTGGTACACCGCTGCCAGCGGCTTATTCGTGAACCGGCTGCCCGCCGCGGGCACGCCGCCCGCCAGGTAGACCTCTGCCGAGCCCGGCCAGTGCTCAGTGAACACGGGCGCGACCGCCTCGATTGCCTCACTCGCCCCCGCGAGCATCGGATAGCCATCGTGTGCATAGCCGATCGCGTGCGATAGCACGTCCCGCAGCCGCATCGTGCCGTAGCGCTCGAGCAGGAGCAGCCAGGTGCCGAACGCGGCGGGCACGCACGCCGCCAGCAGTCCGGTGCCGGGCACGAGATCGAGGCCGAGATCAGCAAAAGCCCCGACGGTAGCGGCGGCCGG
The DNA here is from genome assembly GCA_035631375.1 of Streptosporangiaceae bacterium. Taxonomy (GTDB): domain Bacteria; phylum Actinomycetota; class Actinomycetes; order Streptosporangiales; family Streptosporangiaceae; genus JAJYUU01. The sequence goes on along the minus strand of DASQIW010000250.1, from coordinate 4,081 downwards.
CGCGGGGCCCTGGCCGTCGAGCACGAACGGCTGACCGTTCTTGGCAGCGAACCCGATGACCGGCACCTCACCCGCCGGCCCGTTCAGGTGCGGCTCGACGACCTGGAGCACGAAGCCGGCCGCGACCGCTGCGTCGAACGCGTTACCCCCCTGCTCCAGCACCGCCATGCCCGCGGCGGACGCGAGCCAGTGCGTGGACGCCACCATCCCGAACGTGCCGGCCAGCTCGGGCCGGGTTGTGAACTGACGCATGCAAAAACCCTAAAACAGAAGGGAACGGGCTGCCCTCGGTCCGCGGCCGTCCATCGGGACTTCGGCCGCTTGTGCTGGCCAAGAAAGCCCAGCCACCAAGCGCCAACCGGCGCCCCCATCGAAGCGTCTTAGCAGGCAGATATCCGGATTGCTTCCGGCGCGCTCAGGCGAAGGACGACAACGATGGCTCTTCCGCTCAGCCCAGCATCCCGCGGCGGCGCCCGCCGCCCTTGCGGTACCCCGCGCCGGGCACCGGCGCGCCTGTCCCGGCTGATCTGGCCAGCTGCCCTGACGGCGCTGGCCTGCTGCGGGCTTGCGGCCTGCGGCAGCGCCGCCGCGCCCGGCGCCGGGACGACTTCCACGGTCACCGTGCAGGCGAGCTCGGCTCCAGCCACGGCAGCCGCCACCCCCACCACGGCGCCGGCCAGTCAGGCCGCAGCAGGGCCCGGCCACTGCCTGGCCACCGCGCTGAAAGGCACCCTCGGCACCTCACAGGGCGCCGCGGGCACGTTGTACGCCGACGTCGTCCTGGTCAACACGTCCGCGACCGCGTGCACCCTGTACGGCTATCCGGGCCTCTCGTTCGTCACGGGGCCGGGCGGGAGCCAGATCGGCGCCGCGGCCGACCGCAACTCCATTTCACCCGTCACGCAGGTGACGCTGGCGGCCGGCGGCAGCGCGAACTTCCTGGTGGCGCTCACCGACGTGGGGGTGTACCCGCCGTCTGCCTGCCACCCGACGACGGTCAGCTGGCTGCGGGTGTACCCGCCCGGCGATTACGGCAGCCTCTACGTCAAGTACGCCGCGCAGACCTGCGCTCTGACGACCAAGGTTGTCATGCGGGTGAGCGCTGTCCGGGCGGGCCTCACCGGGGCCGGAGCGTGAGACGGCGTAGCTCCCCCTAGTTGACCCGCACGGCGGTAGCACCGTCGTGGCAGGCAAGGTTCCCGCGACGCGCCACGTTGAGCTTCGCGCATCGGATGACGCGGTGCCGGGATCGCGCTCGCCGGGTAAGGTCAGGTCGTCATGGTCAGGAGTGGCACGTCACAGCCGACACATCCCGGTGGCCGAGCGCGGCGGGCCGCCTGGACGGCACTAGCGGCTGCGCTGGTGGTGGCGATTGCCGGCCTCGCGACCGGCTGCGCCGCTCCTGCCGTGCGATCTGCACCCCCCATCAAGCTCAGCTCCGCCCAGGTCAGCCAGCCCGGTGCCGGCGGAGTGACCGACATCTACGTGGACGTGCAGAACAGCGGTGCGGCCGACGAACTGGTCGGGGCACGTCTCAGCGTGGGCGGCGCTGTGACGCTCCGGTCGCCAGCCCGTCCCGGTGTCATCGAGATGCGCACCGTGCGAGTGATCGCGATCCCCGCGAAGAGCGACGTGGGGCTCGATCCGAATGGGCCGCATCTGCTGGTGACCGACGCGGGGAAGATGATCTCCGGCCACCAGATCACACTGACGCTGATATTCGCGCACGCTGGCGCGGTTTCTGTGCCTGCCATGGTGACCGACCCGGCCACGGGCGGAACAAGCTACTTCCTCAATTAGGTCGCGCGGCTTGCCCCGGCCGTTGCTGTTGCCGCCGGGGGACCTCGCGATATATCGTTTCTCGTAGAGACCACCTGCACGGGGCGATGGAGGGCAGATGGCATCGCAGCCAAGCTTGCGAATCGGGGACGCCGAGCGCGAGTCAGTCGCCGCTGAGCTGCGCGAACACTACGCGCACGGCCGGCTCACGCTCGACGAGCTGAACCAGCGGCTAGACGCCGCCTTCGCCGCGAAAACCCAGCAGGATCTGAGCCAGATCACCAAGGACCTGCCGCACGTACGGCCCAATGACGTGCCGCTGCCCAGCGCGCAGGTCGGCCATCCGTCGGGCCGGGTCAGTTCGGCGCGATCGGCCAGCGGCTCCTGGGACCACGACTGGCGCGAGCGGCGCCACCACGGTGCCGGCTTCGCTACGCTGGCCACGCTGCTGGCCGCCCTGCTGAGCTGGCTGCTCGTGTACGACGTGTTCCTGGTCGGCCTCCGCTGGCCGCTAGGCGGGCGAATCGGCTTGCTGGTGGCCGTCTTCGCGGTGATCCGCGGCCTGCTCCGCCGGATCTTCGGCGTGCGCCGCCGTGGCGGCTGCGCCAAGCGCCTCTGGTAACGCTCAGGCTCCTGAGGGCGACCGGAGCGGAACGACCAGGTACCGGAACTCTGGTTCGCTCCCGGCTGCCGGTGCGGGCGTGATGAGGGCCGGCCTGGCCGGGCTGGTGAAATCCAGTCTGATCCGGCCGTCGCCGTCATCGACCGTCAGCGCCGCCGCGGCCAGACCATCGAGCAGGTAGTGCGGATTGAAGGAGATCACCTGGTCCGCGCCGGTGAGCGTCACCGGTACCGACTCGACGGCTCGCGCCCGCCCATCGGACTGCGCCTCGACCACCACTGCATCGCGGCGGAATGTCAGCTGAACCGGGGTGCCGCGGTCGGCCACCAGCGACACCCGGCGCACAGCCTCGGTGAATGCCGTCGCAGGCAGCTCCGCGCGGGCCTCGAAGGAGGCCGGGAACCTGGCCTCGTACTTGATGAACTCGGCGCCGATGAGCCGGGCAGTCAGCCGGCGGCCTGCGCTCTGGAAGCTGATCATGCCGTCCGCGGGCCGCTGGCCGTCGTGCCCGGCCGTGCCAACGGCTATTGTCACCGGCTGCCCGGGTCCCACAGTCCGCGCCACGTCGGCCAGCGTCCTCGCCGGAACGAGCACAGACAAGCGCGCAGCGGGATCCGCAGGGTCCCAGCCAATCGTGCGCACGGCCATCCGGTACCGGTCTGTCGCGGCGAGCGTCAGCACGGCGCCGTCGACCTCCAGGCAGACCCCCGTCAGCATGGGCAGCGTGTCATCGCGGCTCGCCGACGGCACGACCTGGGCTGCGGCGGTAGCCAGCAGCCCGCCGTCCACGGTGCCCGCCATACCGGGCAGGTCGGGCAGCTGCGGGTACTCCTCGAGCGGCAACGAGACCAGCGCGAACTCCGCGCTGCCGCAGGTCACCATCGTCATGTCCGCCGCGGTGCTCACATCGACGTCGCCCGACGGCAGGCTGCGCACGATCTCGGCCAGCAGCCGACCAGGCACGAGAACGGTGCCAGGCTCGCCCACTTCGGCGGCAACCGTGGCACTGGCGGAGACCTCGTAGTCAAAGCACGACAGCCGGAGCTCGGCGCCCTCGGCGTGCAGCAGCAGGCCGCTCAGCACCGGCACGACCGGTCGTGTCGGCAGCGTGCGGGCAACCCAGGAGACTGCCTCGCCGAACACATCGCACTCGACCCTGAACTTCACCGCAATCCTCCCGCCTACCCGCAGCCTGAGTTCTCGATCGTGCCACGGGCTGCCGACACCTGATGCCGGTTACCCGTTGCTGGCGAGCGGGCTCAGGCAACCAGCGCAGGCGGCACCGCGGCGAGCGCTGCCACGATCGCACCGACAAGCGCGCGGGCAGACTCAGCCGACAGCTCCACCGCGACGCGCGCAGCCGGGTCCTTGCCCGGATTGCGGAAGTCGATGTTCAGCGTGTGCTCGGCCATGGCGTGGACCGGGTGGTCGAAGTACACGGTCGCGTCACTCAGCGCGAACCAGCCCTCGGCGCCCTTGCCGCTACCGGTGATCTCGACCTTCTCGGTGGTGTAGGTGCACATGCGAGCTCCTCAGCTTGTCAGGTAGCGGCCGTAGAAATCCCAGATCTTCTGCCAGCCATCATTCGCGGCTTCCGGGCGGTACGCCACCCGGTCCACGGCAAAGAAGGCGTGTCCGGCGCCGTCGTAGGTATGGAACTCGTGCGGCTTCCCGGCCTCG
>DASQIW010000249.1:0-2061 GCA_035631375.1 Streptosporangiaceae bacterium | reverse complement strand
CCTCGAACCGGATTCGCTGCCGTCGGCGCGCCATATCGAGGAAAAGGTTCGTGGTGATGCGGTGCAGCCAGCCCTCGAAGGTACCCGGCACATAGCTGTCGAGTGACCGGAATACCCGGACAAATACTTCCTGGGTTAGGTCCTCGGCGTCATGGCTGTTGCCGGTGAGCCGGTAAGCCAGCCGGTATACGCGCGCAGAGTGATCACGGACCACCGCCTCCCAGCTCGGCGGAGCCCACTGCGTCGCCACCGGTCCTGCATCGTCCACCGCGTCCCCCTGCAACGCTGCAACCTGCCGCCCGTAGTCACGTCAACCTGGGGCGGACCGGCCTTGTTCCGCGTGCCCCGCTGTCCTCGCTACAGGCCGTTCCGCTACTACCACTATGGCATCAATAACGGACGAGTTGCCTGGCCGGTTCCCTGAAGACTGCCTGGCCGCTAGGCTGCGGCCCTGGAAGAGGTGTGCGAGCGCGGCGGGGAGGCAGCCATTTCGATCAGCACGGGCATGCGCGGCTACGTCGATGACTTCCTTCCGGAGGACGAGGCGCTCATCAGCGCCCGGCGGAATGCCGCCGAAGTCGGCGGCGCGGCCCCGGTGAGCCCGCTCACCGGTGCCGCCATTCGCTTCACCGCCGCCGCCGTCGGCGCTCGCGCGGTCGTAGAGATCGGCACCGGATGCGGCACATCGGGCATCTGGCTGCTGCGCGGGATGCGCCCCGGTGCCGTGCTGACCACCGTCGATGTCGAACCCGAGCATCAGCGGCTTGCCCGTGCTGCCTACCTGGCGGCCGGATTCCCGGCCAGCCGGTACCGGCTGATCGGGGGTCTGGCACTCGACGTTCTGCCCAGGCTGGCAGACGGCGCGTACGACGTGGTCTTCTGCGACGCAGACCGGCAGGAATACGGCGACTATCTGGTGGCGGCACTCCGGCTGCTGCGGCCTGGCGGGCTCATTATCTTCAACGGGGTGCTGCCCGGCGGCAGTCCGATGGAGCGGATGCCAGCCGAAGCCGAGGTGCGGGCCGCCGCGGAACTCCGGGAGCAGGTTCGCTCAGACGAACGGCTCGTGCCGCTGCTGCTCCCGGTCGGCAACGGGCTACTGGCCGCCGCAAAGCAGGTCAGCTAGGCGAGTTCAGCCGACGGCAGAGTTCAGGGCGTCACCGAGCGATCGTGCCTCGTCCGGGGTTAGCTCGACCACGAGGCGCCCGCCGCCCTCCAGCGGCACCCTCATCACGATGCCACGGCCCTCCTTGGTGACCTCAAGCGGACCGTCACCCGTCCGCGGCTTCATCGCCGCCATTCTGTTCCCCTTCCCTGCTCATCAGTCTTGCTCGGCAATCCAGCACCGTCCCAGCGCCGCATCGAACCGCAGCCGCCGGGACCTTCAGGCCGGCGACGAAGTGCCCGGCCAACCTCCGCCAGCCACACGCATCTCGATCAGTCCCTCTATTATCCAGTGTTCAGCCTCCGTATGGTAACGATCAGGGCGGCTTAGCCCCGCGGAGGGAAGGAGCCCCGGGTGACCGATTCGGTGCTGTACGACGTAGACGGCGCGGTCGCCACGGTGACGATCAACCGGCCGGCCGCCCGGAATGCCCTGACCGCCGAGGCCAAGGCTGGCCTGCTAGCAGCGCTGCAGGCGGCCAGTGCGGCACCTGACGTCCGTGCCGTCGTGCTCACCGGTGCAGGCGGCGCCTTCTGCGCTGGCCAGGACCTGCGGGAGCACGCCGACTTGCTCGAGGCGGGCGCTGCCGTGGCGCTCGACACGGTGCGCACGCACTACAACCCGATCATCGAGGCCATCGCGCAGATGCCGAAGCCAGTCGTGGCCGCACTGCCCGGAGTCGCCGCGGGAGCGGGCGCTGGGCTGGCGTTTGCCTGCGACTTCCGCATCGCGGCGGAACGGGCGACGCTGCTGCTGGCTTTCGCCAGGGTCGGCCTCGGCGCTGATTCCGGCACGTCCTGGACCCTGCAGCGGCTCGTCGGGCCCGCCAGGGCGGCGGAACTGCTCATGCTTGCCGAGCCGGTCGACGCGCCGACGGCACTCGGCCTCGGCCTGCT
>DASQIW010000248.1:0-5584 GCA_035631375.1 Streptosporangiaceae bacterium | reverse complement strand
AGGGCCGCCAGGCGCTCGGACCCGGCTGGGTGAGCTACCTGCTCCAGGAGACCGTCGCCGAGCTCTGGCAGGATCCGGAGACTCGCCGCCTGCTCGAGCAGGCGAGCGCCGCCTACGCCCGGCGCCGGGCCCGGCTGATCGCCGACCTAGCGGCCGCGGGGATCGCCGCCACCGGTCAGACTGGCATGGCGGTCTGGGTGCCGGTCAGTGACGAGGTGGGCACGACCTCCGCGCTCCTCGACCGAGGCTGGGCGGTCGCGCCCGGCGAGCGGTTCCGGACCGCGTCGCCGGCGGGGATCAGGATCGGTATCGCGACGCTGACTGCCGCCGAATCAGCTCGGCTCGCGGCTGACCTCGCGAGCGTCCTGCGCCGCCGTCCACAGCGCACCGATTAACCCCGGAAACACAGGGGGAACGTGGCCGTGCCGGGTCAATCACCCACGGCACGGACCGTCGCATCGGCGTACTGATCGTAGAGCTGGTCGCCGACGCGGTGAGAAATGTCGATGATCTCGGCGGACGGCTGGAAAGCCTCGGCCAGCGCCGCCTGACGCGCCCGAGCGCGGGCAGCGGTCCGCAGCCCAGCCGCCTGCGCCTGGGCAGCGGCCTCCCGCGCCTGCTCGGCGTCCGCCCTGGACGCCTCGCGCAGCAGCAGGACGTAGACGCACAGCACGGTGGCCGGCGGGATACACACCCAGAACGGCGCGACCTTGATGCCGCCGCACGCGCCCGCCGCCGCCGTCAGCACCATGAGCACCGTCAGCAGTCGCCGTCGGGCCTGCATCATGCGCGAGCGGGGGAGTGCCGGAAGGCTGCGGCTGGGAGCTACCTGCCGAGGCGGTTGCACGTGCTCGGCAGCGGCGGCTGACTCCGTTTCGTCGTACCGCTCCGTGGTGTCCGGGGAGCTCTCGGAGCCGTAGAACTCTTCCGTGTCGGGCTGCGGCTGGGCATGGTGACGACGCAGCCACCTCGGGACCAGCACGAAGGCCCAGATGGCGACGATGGCGACGTAGAGGAAGACGCTGCTCACGGGGGTACTCCGGCCGCCGCGAGCGGGCCTGCGGACGCTCCGCAATCGTGTGCGCGAGTTAGCGAAACGGCGGCAGCCACGTCACGCACCGTAAACGGCATCGATCGTGATGACGAGTATTAGGCCCGGTGTGTCGCCAGATCGGTGATCTTCCGGTGCCGCAGCGGTGTCAGCGGAGCCCCGGCGCGGTCAGACGGGTGCCGTCACGCTTGCGGGAGCGGTCTTGATGGGACGGCGCGATGGCAGCCAGATCAGGTAGCAGGCAGCAAAGCTCAGCGCGGTCCATATCGCGATGTCCTCGGCAGCAGCGCCCTTGTAGATGAGAGGGTAGGCCTCGCTGCCCGCCGGGATCGCGCCCAGGAAGTGCACCGGGAATCCCTGAGCGAGGGCCATGCATCGTGCTGGCGAGGCTGACGGCGGCGCGCAGGGGACGGACTGGAAGTTCTCGCTGCCCAGGAACAGCAGCGTGATGACCACGCCCCCAGCTAGCGCAGTTGCGGCCATCCACCTGGGCGGAGTCGGCCACAGCCGCGACCAGCTCTGCTGGCCGTCCCAGTCCTTGCGGGTGCGCTCGTAGATGGGCGAGCTGACTGCCAGCGCGATCTGGACGAGGCAGATGGCCAGCAGGCCGACGCTGACGAAGCCGCCTGACTTCATGTCGCGGCTGTCCAGCAGGCCTCCAACTAAGGCAGCAGTGAAGCTGATGATGAGCCCGCGGCCCAGCGCGCTGCCGCGGGCCGTTGCGATGGCGAGAGCCAGGGCGATCAGCGGACTACCCATGTCAGGAATGAGCTGGTCGGGCGAAGAGGCCGGCGACCTGCTGGCTGCCCACGACTGGGCGGCCGCGAAGAGCAGCAGATATGCAGTCATCAGCACGCCGGGCTTGTGCCAGAACCGTGCCATGGGTCGCTGCCTTTCCGCGATCGCGTCAGCAGTGTATGCGTGATAGCCAGGGCGCAGCCAGCGTCAGCCAGCTCCTGCAGTTCGCAGCAGACCAGATCGTGGCCGAGCAAGGTTCAGATATATCGTGTCTGCCATGAGCACGTCATCGCTGGAGCCGGACGAGGTCCGGGCTGCCGCCGAACTGCATCGCGAACTTGAGCCTGAATACCGAGACGCCGTCGTCGAGTCCTTCCTGGATCGCGTGGGCAAGGAGATCGACGCCCGGGTGGACCGGCGCCTGGCCGCGCAGCCGCGGCCGCAGCCCCGGACAACCGCGCTGGCGGTCTTGTCAGTCGTCCTGGGCATCCCGCTGACGGCGATCGTTCTGTCGCTGAGTCAGTCCGGCCAGCTGGCTGAGCTCGCCGTCGTCTGGGTCATGATCGCCGTGATCAACGTGGCGTACGCGCTCGGCCATCGGCTCCCGCCGCGGCACTAACCCGGCCTCAGAGGCGCCGCTAGCGCCGTCCCGCAGCCTCGGCCGGCCCGCGGCGACTCGCTGCCACCATGCTGCGCCAGCGGGGCATCAGGCCGTTCGGCACGTCCTCGGCCGTCAGCGCGTAGCAGATGTGGTCATGCCAGGCTCCGTCGATGTGCAGGCAGCGACGGCGCACGCCCTCCTCGCGGAAGCCGAGCTTCTCCACCACGCGGCGGCTGGCCGCATTCTCCGGCCTGATGGTGGCTTCGATGCGATGCAGCCCAATAGTGAAAAAACACTGGTCGAGCGCGAGCGCGAGGGCTGTCGGGGTAACCCCCCGGCCGGCGAACGCCTCGTCGATCCAGTAGCCGACCTGGGCAGAGCGAGCCGATCCCCACACGATGCTGCCCACCGTCAGCTGGCCGGCAAACTGCCCGCCGTAGGTCACCACCCAGGGGAGCGTGAGCCCCTGACGAGCCTCCTTGCGCATGGTTCTGGCCATCGCCACGTACGGCCCGAGGCTGGACCGGTAGAGCGGTGTCTCGGGATTGGTCGGCTCCCACGGGCGGAGCCAGTCTGCGTTGCGTACCCGGATCTCCCGCCAGGTGGCCGCGTCCTTCACCCTGATCGGGCGGAGGCTCACCGGGGCGTCGAGCAGTGTGGACTCGGTGAGCGTCGCCCAGCCCCGCGCTCGTGCCATAGCCCCATCATCGCGTGCAGCCACCGTTGTCCGCCATCGAGTAGCGAGGATCGGTATCCCTATTGTGCCGGATTGGTACGGGGGTGGTCGCCGCCGCTGGCCTGGTCAACCGCGTGCTCGAGCAGCTGACCGAGCACTGCCATGCCGTCCCGCACGCCGCCCGTCGAGCCGGGCAGATTCACGATGAGGGTCCGGCTCGCCTGACCCGCGATTCCGCGCGACAGTGCTGCCGACGGCACGCCTGCCGCGACGCCTGCGCTCCTGATCGCCTCCGCGATGCCGGGAACCTCACGGTCGACTACCAGCCGGGTCATCTCGGGGGTCATGTCGTTCGGGTTCAGTCCGGTGCCGCCGGTCGTCACGACGGCGTCGTACCCGGCCGCGACCGCGTTCCGGAGCGTCCGCTCCACCTCTGCGCCGTCAGGAATGACGACGGGCCCGTCCACCTCACAGCCGGCCTGGCGGAGCAGGTCGGCCAGCACCGGCCCTGATCGGTCCTCGTAGACGCCCGCCGCGGCGCGGGTCGAGATGGTGACGGCGAGCGCCCGGATCACTGGTCACCTCGGGGGGCCTCGGGAGGCAGTCCCCTCGCGTCAGCAGGGCCACGTTGGGCATTTTGCTGCCCTTCTAGGGGCAGCGCGGGTCCCGCCATGCCCTTGTCGGGCCGCCTCCACAGGCCGCTCTTGCCACCGGACTTCTCCTCGAGCCGGATGTCGGTGATCACAGCGGCAGGGTCGACGGCCTTGATCATGTCGATGAGCGCGAGTGCCGCCACCGACACCGACGTGAGCGCCTCCATCTCCACGCCGGTACGGTCCGCGGTGCGCGCCGTCGCCTGGATCAGCACGCCGTGATCGGCCACCTCCAGGTCGACCGCGACGGCGTGCAGCCCGATCGGGTGGCACAGCGGGATCAGATCGGGCGTGCGCTTGGCCCCCTGTATCCCGGCGATCCTCGCCACGGCCAGCGCGTCGCCCTTCGGCACCGTGCCCGCCCGCAGCGCCGCGACTGCTGCGGGCGCGAGCAGCACCGTGCCGGATGCGGTGGCCGACCGCGCGGTCACGTCCTTGCCGGACACGTCGACCATGTGCGCCTGCCCGGCAGCGTCCAGATGCGTGAGCGGCTGCTCGGCCGTCATCCGGACCCCGATCCGGCTGCTGGCTGCGGGCGGCTCCAGACGATCACGGCAGCTCCAGCACTTCGACGCTGGTGCCGGCGTCGAGCGCGGTCACGTCCTCGGGAACGATGATGAGCGCGTTGGCTCTGGCGAGGTTGGCGAGCTGGTGCGAGGCCTGACCGGGCACTGTGGTCACCTGACCGGTACCGGAGTCGAGGATGCCGCGCAGGTAGGAGCGCCTCTTCGGCGGCGAGTGGACGGGCCCGGTCAGCGTGGCCCGGCCGAGCTCACCACGTTCCGTAAAAAGCCCTTGCAGTGCGTCGAGCGCCGGCCGCACGAAAAGACAGAAGGACACGTACGCGCTGACGGGGTTACCCGGCAGGGTGAAGATCGGGGTCGCGGCCGGGCCGACCGTTCCGAACCCCTGGGGCATCCCCGGCTGCATCGCGACCCGGCGGAAGGCCACGGTACCGAGCGTCGACAGCGCTGCCTTGACGACATCGTGCTCGCCGCCCATGCTCACACCGCCGCTGGTAATGAGCAGGTCGGCGGCTTCGAGCGCGTCCTGCACCGCGGCGAGTACTGCGTCGGTGTTGTCGCGCACGATCGGGTGGCGGACAGCCGGGCAGCCGGCCTCGCGAGCGGCTGCCGCCAGCATGATGGCGTTGGACTCGAAAATCTGGCCGGGGACGAGCTCGCCGCCCGGCTCGACCAGCTCGTCGCCGGTCGCGATGACGATGACCCGCGGCCGCGGCCGGGCCAGTACGGCGCCGTGGCCGGCCGCGGCCAGCAAGGCGACATGGACGGCACCGAGCCGCGTTCCCGCGCTCAGCAGCAGGTCTCCCGGCTGCGCGTCCCCGCCGGCCAGCCGGACCGCGTTGCCGGCCCGGACCGGCTCACGAATCGCGACCAGGTCGATGCCGCCGTCGGTGAGCTCGACCGGCACGACGGCGTCCGCGCCCGCGGGCATCGGCGCGCCTGTCATGATCCGGAGGACAGATCCGGGAACGAGGTCGTGACGGCGAATGTCGCCCGCCGCGACCTCGCCTTTGACCGGGAGCAGCACCGGGTTGTCCGTGCTGGCGGCCACCACGTCGCTCGCGTGAACGGCGTAGCCGTCCATGCTGGAGTTGTCGAACGATGGCATGGGCCGCCGGGCGGTCACGTCGTTAGCCAGGACCGCGCCAAGGGCGTCGGCCAGCGGCAGCTCCCTGGCCGGCAGGGGCCTGATCGCCGCGGTGATGTCGGCGAGGTAGGCCTCGACGGAGTCCATCAGGTTATTGTCCCGCCGGTCCGGCTGAGCTCGTCCAGATAGCTGCGCAGCCAGGGCACGAACTCGTCCTTAATGTCTGGCCGCTCGCACGCGAACTTGATCAGCGT
>DASQIW010000247.1:0-11236 GCA_035631375.1 Streptosporangiaceae bacterium | reverse complement strand
GACGAGACGAGGGTTACCTGCGATCCGAGCGCCTGGTATGCGCTGGCGAACTCGGCCCCGGTAACCCCCGAGCCCACCACGATCAGCTCAGCCGGGAGCTCGGGCAGCTCGTACAGCTGCCGCCAGGTGAGGATTCGGTCCCCGTCCGGCTCCGCGCCAGGGAGCACCCGCGGCTCCGCGCCGGTTGCGATCAGCACCGCGTCGGCCTGCACCCGGACGTCCCCTGCTACGACCGCGTGCGGCCCGTCCAGCCGGGCAGCGCCGGAGATGACCTTCACGCCCTCGGCCGACAGCCGGGATGCGACATCCGCCGACTGCGCCATGGCGAGCGCCCGGACCCTGGCGTACAGGCGGGCGGCATCGACCCGGACGGCCCCGTTCCGGCCCGAATCGATGAGCAGCCCAAGACCCGGCGAGGCGTCGATGGCCGCCATCATCCCGGAGCTGGCGATGAGCGTCTTGGACGGCACGCAGTCGGTGAGCACGCAGGCCCCGCCCAGGCCGTCCCGCTCCACGACGGTGACCTCGGCGCCGAGCTGCGCGGCGACCAAGGCGGCCTCATATCCGCCCGGCCCGCCACCGATGATCGCGATCCTCGCGCGCGGCTGGCTCACGCTTCCCCATTCTGGCGCACGCGGGCCCGCCGGCCGGCAGCGGTTGCCACGCCGCCGCAGCAGCAGCGAGGTTGGCATGCCTGGGCACTGGCCGAACTCGTACGCTTATCAATCGTGTCGATCTACGCCGCGTACGCCGGGAACCTAGACCCGGCGCGGATGGCCAGACGGTGCCCGCACTCACCGCAGCAGGGCACCGGCTGGCTGGAGGGCTGGCGGCTGACATTCGGCGGCGAGGATCTGGGCTGGGAGGGAGCGCTGCCGACGGTCGTCGAGGACTCCGACTACCGGGTATTTGTCGCCCTGTATGAACTGTCCGAGCAGGATGAGTCCCTGCTGGACGAGTGGGACGGCGCGTCGCTTGGCTATTACCGCAAGGCCAGGGTGCGGGTGAGCACACTGGACGGCGAGGTGCTGGCCTGGCTGTACGTACTGAACGACTACGAGGGCGGCCTGCCTTCAGCACGCTATCTCGGCATGATGGCCGATGCGGCCGAGGCGGCGGGCGCGCCGGCCGACTACGTGACGTGGCTGCGCAACCGTCCGTGCTCGTCGGTCGGCACCTAGCGCGAAGCGCGCCTACCGGGCCAGAACGAGCGCCAGCAGCACCGCCGCGGGAATGACCACGAGGGCCAGTGGCACCCAGGCCCATGCGCTCTCGAGGACGGCCGCCGGCGCGCGGCGCTGCTGTGCGTCCGCTGACCGGCTGCTGATGGTGGAAGCCATCAGCTGAACAGCGTCCCGCCTGGCCAGTTCCTGCGCCTCCGCGGGAGCGCGGCTGGACGCGGCGAAGCCGCCCCCGAAACCCCTGGACTGGCTCCGCTCCGCGCGCAGCCGGGCGCGCAGGCGGGACCGGCGGCCGGAATACAGCGCCCAGCAGTAGACGGTCTTGTCCGTGCGGGGCGCTGTCCTGGCGCAGCTGAGCTCGACCGAATCACCCAGGTACACGGCATTGACCGCACCCCATCCGATCCGGTGATCGCGGAACGGGTTGTGGACGCTGAGGCCCTCGTCGTCGGCGATAACCCTGGGCCGCAGCGTCGTCGCATACACGATCCCCGTCACGACCGCGAGCCCGGCGGTGAGCTCGACCGAGACGTAGTCATGGTCAGCAATCAGGGCCTGGGCTGCGACGACAACGGCGAAGACTACCCACGCCCACCAGATGACGATCGGCGGGACCAGACGGTAGACCGTCTGATCGTCGGCGACCGGTTTCCGCTGCCACCACTTCCGGTCGCTGGCTGCCTGGTCCTGCACGACCTCACACTATGCGCAGTCGGGCGCGCGCGGGCACGGGCGCATCAGGCCGAGATGGCGTCCGCGACCTGATGGCTGGTGGTGGCACCGGGAATGGCGTCCGACGCGACCTGGCCGCTGTCGCGCAGCGCCGTGAGAGCCGTCGCTGCCATGAGCCGCACGCCGTAGCCGATTGCCCGCTCATCGACGTCGAAAGCGGCCTGGTGGATGTCGAAGTCCGTGGCAGCGCCCGGGGCACGGGTGCCGAGTCGGGCGAGCGCTCCCGGAATGGAGTCCAGGTACCAGGCGAAATCCTCGCCGCCGAGGCTCTGCGGCGCCTCGGTGACAGCATCCGGGCCGAAAACCCGGTCCGCGGCCGCCTCGAACATGGCGGTGCTGATGGCGTCGTTGACGGTCGGCGGAACGTCGCGCCGGTAGGTGATCTGGGGCACTACGCCGTAGGCGGCCGCCACCGACTCCAGCAGCGCCTTGACCAGGTCCGGCGCCTCGTGCCAGGCGGCACCGTCCAGGCACCGCACGGTGCCCTCCACGATGCCGTCGTCAGGAATCGCGTTGGCTGCCGAGCCGGCACTGACGCGGCCCCAGACCAGGCTGAGGCTCGATCGCGGGTCGACCCGGCGCGATAGTGCGGCGGGCAGTTCCGTGATGATCTTGCCCAGCGCGAAGACCAGGTCAGCTGTCAGGTGCGGCCTCGCGGTATGGCCTCCCGGTCCGGAGACCTTGACCATGAGTCGGTCGCAGGCCGCCGTGATCGGGCCGACCCTGGTGCCGATCTTGCCGACGTCCAGCAGCGGGTCGCAGTGCAGGGCGAAGATCCGGTCGACGGAGGCGATGCCACCGGCCGCCATGACGTCGATGGCGCCGCCCGGCACTTCCTCCGCCGGCTGGAAGATCAGCCTGACCGTGCCGGGCAGGCCACCCACAGCAGCGGTTCTGGCGAGGAAGAGCCCGGCTCCTAGCAGGACGCTCGTGTGCACGTCGTGTCCGCAGGCGTGGCAAGCGCCCCGGTTGACCGACCGGTAGGGCACGTCCTTCTCGTCGTTGAGAGGCAGCGCATCGATGTCGGCCCGCAGCGCCACCACCGGCTCACCGGGTGTGCCCCGGCCGATGTCCACGATCAGGCCGGTGCCCTTCGGCAGGATCGAGGGCTTGAGGCCGGCCGCCTCGAGCCGCAGCGCGACGCGCCTTGTTGTCCGGTACTCGTGGTAGCCAGTCTCAGGATGGGCGTGCAGGTCGCGCCGGAAGCGAACGAGCTCTGATTCGTGTCCGGCCAGGAACGCGTCGAGCTCGCCGACAAGGTCAGGCTCAGGCATCCGCCGCCTCCCCGATGACAGCGCGGTGGACAACCGCGCCGCGCCAGGCGGCTCGTCTGCGCCGACCGGCAACGGCGCTCGGCAGGGTGTTCATCGAAGTTACGAACTCACTCCAGTCCGCTAGCAAGCGTCGCTGGGCCGGGACGTGCTGCCGATGGCGGCACGCCAGTTCCGGGCTCCAGCCCCGATCAGTTGCCCGCTCCAGAAGTGCCGGCGTCCCTCTCGCCGGAGAATGCCAACGGGAAATCTCGGCGGCAGCCGCGTAGCTACCAGCGTCGACCGCTGCCAAACCACCCGGACGAAGCCGCGAAATTTCCCGTCCTGCTCGCAGCAATCCCCATGCACCGACGGAGCCCGCGGGACCGCTATTCCGATCCCGCCGCCATCAGCCGCTTAAGAGATTCATTCGCTCTACTGGTGTGCATCGTACCGCTCCGCACTGCAACGCGCTGACGATGCGTGATTGTCAGCAGGCGTCACGTCCTCAGCCACCCTGCTCCTCATCGGCATTGTGTCGCGCACTGCCACCCGGCTGCTCACCCCCGCGGGGTGATGTGCAGCGCCGGGCACCGCCCCGACACTGAGCCGACGAGGAGGAGAACGTGACCGAAGGTGACGGCGTTCCCGCAGCTGTTTCGCGTGGAATATCCCTGGACGAGCGGGCTGAGCTCGACCGGCTCCGGGCCGAGGTCCTGGAACTGCGGCACCAGGCGCGCCAGGCCGGAAGCCCTCGACGACACCGGCTTGGGTGGCGTGGCCCGGTAGCCACGCTGCTCATCGTGCTCGGCTGCCTGCTCGCCCCGGTTTCCGTACTCGCGGTCTGGACGGCGACCCAGGTCTCCGACACGAGCCGCTACGTCGAGAACGTGACACCGCTCGTGCACGACCCGGCCGTCCAGGGTGCCCTGACCGACAAGATCACGAGCGCTATCACGACGCGCCTCGACGTCACCTCCGCGGTGAACAGCGCGGCGTCAGCCCTCGGCAGCAACGGCCTGCCCCGACTGGACACCCTGCTGCGGGGTAGCGCTCCCGCGATCAGCAGCGCGCTGGCCGGCTTCATCCATGGCCAGGTGCACAAAATGGTGACGGGCCCCGCGTTCGCCCGGCTGTGGGTGCAGGTCAACACCGTGGCGCACGAACAGGTGGTGAAGGCCCTCTCCGGGCAGGGAGGCGGCGCGGTCAGCACCAGCAACGGTCAGGTCACCGTCAGCCTCGGGCCGTTCATCAACGTCGCGAAGCAGAACCTGGCCGCGCGCGGGCTGACGATCGTGAACTCGCTCCCGCCGATCAACCCCACGCTGACGCTGTTCTCGTCGAAGTACCTCGTCAAGGCGCAGACCTTGTACAGGCTGATCAACGATCTCAAGATCATCCTTCCGATAGCCGCGTTCGTTCTGCTGGCCGCGGGGACGTACGTCGCGCGCAGCCACCGGCGAGCGCTGATCGGCGCTGGCCTGGGCCTGGCTGCCTCGATGCTCGTCCTGGCCATAGCCCTGCTGATCGGGCGCGGCATTTACCTGAACAGCGTGCCCGACAGCAAGCTGCCGTCGGACGCCGCAGCGGCGATGTTCGACACCTTCGTCCGGTTCATCAGGGACGCCCTGCGCGCGCTGTTCGCGGTCGGCGTGGTGGTGGCGGCCGGAGCTTTCATGACCGGGCCCTCCGTCGCCGCGGTCGGTACTCGCTCGGCTATCTCGCGCAGCCTCGGCTGGCTTCGGCGGACCGGCGAGATGCACGGAGTCCGGACCGGACCGGTCGGCGCGTGGACTTACGCGCACCGCGTGCTGCTGAGGGCAGCCTCCGTCGCGCTGGCGGCGATCATCTTCGTGTTCTCTGGCCCGCCCTCCGTGACCGAAGTCGTGGTCATCGTCGTGCTGCTGCTGATGGTCCTCGGGGTGATCGAACTCATCGGCAGACCGCCCGCCCAGCCAGTAGCACCGCCTAAGTTGGCGGATTAATACACCTCAGGCGGCCGGTAGACGCCCCAGACCTGCCGCAGCGCGTCACACACCTCGCCCACGGTGGCGAGTGACCGCAGCGCGTCGCGCAATGGATACAGCAGGTTCTGTTCGCCGTCCGGCGCGGCCGCCGCCCGCTTGATCTCGTCGAGCCGCCGGGCTACCTCGGCCCCGTCCCGGCCGGCACGCAGCGAGGCTAGCCGCCCGGACTGGGCTTCCTCGATAGCCGGATCGACGCGCAGCGGCTCATAGGGCTCGTCCTGCCCGGCCGCAAACGCGTTCACGCCCACGACCTTCCGCTCCCCCGAGTCGACCTCACGCGCGACCCGGTAGGCCGACCGCTCGATCTCAGCCTTCTGGAAGCCCTGCTCGATCGCCGCTACTGCCCCGCCGAGCGAGTCCACCTCCGCCATCAGCGCGCGCGCCTGGGCCTCGATATCGTCGGTCAGCGACTCGATCGCGTACGAGCCCGCCAGTGGATCCACCGTCGCGGTCAGGTCAGTCTCGAAGGCCAGCACCTGCTGCGTCCGCACCGCCAGGGTTGCCGCCTTCTGGGTGGGCAGCGCGATCGCCTCGTCGTAAGCGTTGGTGTGCAGGGACTGGGTTCCGCCGAGGACCGCAGCGAGCGCCTGCAGAGTCACCCTCGCCAGGTTCACTTCCGGCTGCTGGGCGGTGAGCTGCACGCCGGCGGTCTGCGTGTGGAACCGCAGCATCTGCGACCTCGGATCGGCGGCACCGAACTCGTCGCGCATGATGTGCGCCCAAAGCCGACGCGCCGCGCGGAACTTCGCGACCTCCTCGAGCAGCGTCGTCCGCGCGACGAAGAAGAACGAGAGGCGCGGCGCGAACTCGTCGACGGCGAGACCGGAATCGATCGCCGTCCGCACGTAAGCGCGGGCGTTCGCCAGCGTGAATGCGATCTCCTGAACAGGCGTTGCCCCGGCCTCAGCCATGTGATAGCCGGAGATCGAGATGGTGTTCCAGCGCGGGATCTCCGCGCGGCAGTAGGCAAAGGTGTCGGCGACCAGCCGCAGAGATGGCTGCGGCGGGTAGATGTAGGTGCCGCGGGCGATGTACTCCTTCAGGATGTCGTTCTGGATGGTGCCCGAGATCGTTGCCCGGCTGACCCCCTGCTCCTCGGCGACCAGCTCATACAGCAGCAACAGGATCGCGGCGGGCGCGTTGATGGTCATGGACGTCGACACTTGGTCCAGCCGGATCCCGTCGAACAGCTGCCGCATGTCCTCCAGCGAGTCGATGGCGACGCCAACCTTGCCCACCTCGCCCCGCGCCTGCGGTGCGTCAGAGTCGTAACCCATCTGCGTTGGCAGGTCGAAGGCCACCGAGAGGCCTGTCGTCCCGGCCGCGATCAGCTGGTGGTACCTGCGGTTGGAGTCGGCCGCGGTCGAGAACCCCGCGTACTGGCGCATCGTCCACGGGCGCGTGGTGTACATGGTCGGGTAGATGCCCCGCGTGAAAGGGAACGCTCCGGGCTCGCCCAGCGTGGCCGCCGGGTCGGTGTCCAGCACGTCCTTGGGCCCGTACACGCCCTTGATCGGCGCGCCCGACTCCGATGTCCGGCTCATAATCCAAGCCTACGGTGGCGACGCCCGGGTGTTGCCTGTGAGCTACACCACGGCGACACTGCCCGTTTAGACTGGGAACGTGTGGTTTCGTTCCGCGGTCACCGCTAAAAGCTCACCCACGCCTGGGCAAAATCTGGTTCCGGTGTCGGCAGGCCGCAGCCCGGCCGGGAACGCCCGGTTGACATCGGCCCACGCGGCCGGCTCCGGTCAGGGAGGTCAGGAGTGCGGCGAAAATCCTGGCTCGTGACGGCGGTCGTCGCCGCGGCAGCTGCGAGTTCCGTCGCGGCTGCCGTGCTCGCCGGGCCGTCGGGCCTGGCGCCGAAGGCCACCACGGCCGGGCGTGATAGCCGCCCGTCCCGTCCGTTCCCGTCGATACCACCGCCGGGCAGCCCGGCCGCGCAGGTCGTCGGCGGGACGCTGATGGCGAGTAACGGGATCGTTGTGGATGAGCCGGCCGGCTCCGGCCCGCCACTGCCCAGCGTGCCCGCATCAGCGTGGGTCGTCGCTAACGCTGACACGGGCCAGGTGCTTGCGGCTAAGGACCCGCATGGCGAGTACGGCCCGGCCAGCACGCTGAAGGTGCTGACCGCCATCGCGCTGATCCCGCGGCTCAACCCCGACGCCGACGTCGTCGCGAGCCAGCTCGCAACCTCGCAGCAGCCGACGAGCGCGGGGCTGGTCACCGGCCGCTCGTACAAAGTCGCCGACTTGTTCCGGGCCCTGCTGATGGTCTCGGCCAACGACGCGGCCGTCGTGCTCACGCAGGCAGCGGGGTCCGAGGCCGCTGGCATGGCCCTGATCAACGCTGAGGCGCGGCGCCTGCAGGCCTACGACGTCGTGGCCAGGCTGCCGAACGGCCTGCCAGCTGCCGGGCAGGTCATCTCGGCCTACGACGAGGCGCTGATCGCCAGACAGGCGCTGCGCATGCCCGCGTTCATGGCCTACGACCAGACCCTGACCAGCCGTCTCGAGCTCAAGCCAGGCGACTGGGAAACCATGGTCAACCAGAACTCTCTGCTGACGAAGTACCCGGGCGGCATCGGCGGCAAGATCGGCTGGACAGTCAGTTCCGGGGCCACCTACATCGGGCTCGCGCGGCGCAACGGTGTCACGCTGATCGTGACCGTCCTGCACTGCACCTCGCTGCAGGAGATCACGTCGGCGGAGAAACTGCTGGACTGGGGCTTCGCGATGAACGGCAAGATCAGCCCCGTCGGCTCGCTCGTGCCGCCGCTTGCCCCGCCGACTATCGCCGGGCAGTTCGCCAAGGGCGCCGACCGCCGCGTGGCGCGCTAGCGCCCGGCCGTACTGCGGCCGCGGAAGACCGGAACCGGGACGATGCGCGCAATGCTGCGCCCGGCCCCGGCCGGCTGCAGCACGCGCGGCTCGGATGCAGGCTCGCCGAAGTCATCCCAGTCGTCCGTCTCGTCCCTGGCCCCGAGGACGGTGAGCCGTCCGAGCGCCACCGCGGCGATGAACACGATGACAATGCCGAGCCCAGTGAAGAAGCCGAACTGCTCGAGCAGGACGCGCGCAGTGCCGCTGCCGGCCGGCTTACCCGCGGCCGGGAGAGTGGCCCAGCGCGCCGCGACGACGTACCCGAAGGCGAACCAGACACCCGCCAGAGCGGCCAGCCACGCACCGAGCACCACCAACATGCGGAACCGGCTGATAATCATGACCCCGCCGCTGACCATGGTCACCGCGCCTGGCAGCACCTCCAGCCACATCCGGCCCGCGGTCACCGCCCAGGCGCGCTCGGGCGTGGGCCAGTACGCGTAGTGGAAGTACGGACCAACGAACGGGATCAGCGCGCCCCACAAGCCAAGCAACACCAGGAATGCGCCGCTCAGCGCGCCCTGGCTGCGGCGGACGCGAAGCGTCCCAGCCATCTTGATCACATCCCTCGGCAGGCGTGGGGGTCGGTGGCCTGCCCGGTGTGCACAATTACCCGGGCGCGCATTACATATTCAAATTAGTGACCAGAACGACGCCGTTTGGACCGGTGTCGTTCGGTATCTAACCGTCGCGGGCCACGCCGATGTTGTCAACCGAGTCGGGCAAATGCGTCAGCCTGCGGGCAGGAACCCGATGTGATCCCGCACCCGCGCCATCGTGGCGACAGCCAGCCCGCGCGCTCGGGCAGCGCCGTCAGCAAGCAGCCGGTCGAGTTCCGCCTCGTTGGCGAGCAGCTTCTCGGTCCGCTCCCTGATAGGCGCGAACGAATCGACGACGACCTCGGCCAGGTCCTTCTTGAGCGTCCCGTAGCCGGATGTGGCGTACCGCTGCTCCAGGCCGGCCACCGGCTCGCCGGCCAGCGCTGAGTAGATCCTGAGCAGATTCGTGACGCCGGGCTTTGCCTCCTCGTCGACCCGCACCTCTCCGTCGGTGTCGGTGACCGCGCGCATGATCTTCCGGCGGATCGAGCCGGGCTCCTCGAGCACGTCGATGATCCCCTGCGGAGACGAGGACGACTTGCTCATCTTGGTCGACGGATCCTGCAGGTCAGTGATCTTGGCGACCTCCGGCAGGATGTACGGCGCCGGCACGACAAAGGTCTTGCCGAACCGATGATTGAAGCGCTGCGCAAGATCACGGGTCAGCTCGAGATGCTGCCGCTGATCCTCACCCACGGGAACCTGGTCGGTGTCGTACAGGAGGATGTCGGCCGCCTGCAGGATCGGGTAGGTGAACAGCCCGACGCTGGCGCTCTCGGCGCCGCCCTTCGCCGACTTGTCCTTGAACTGGGTCATCCTGCTGGCCTCGCCAAACCCGGTGATGCAGGAGAGCACCCATTCCAGCTCGGCATGCTCGGGCACGTGGCTCTGCACGAACACGATCGAGGAGTCAGGGTCGAGACCTGCCGCGAACAGTTGCGCGGCCGCCACTCTGGTGCGCTGGCGCAGCTGGGCTGGCTTGTGCGGCATCGTGATCGCGTGCAGGTCGACCACGCAGTACACGGTCTCGTGCGACTGCTGCAAGATCACCCACTGGCGCAGCGCACCGAGGTAGTTACCGAGGTGGAACGAGTCCGCTGTCGGCTGGATACCGGAGAACACGCGCGGTCTGGGCATGCCCGGCAGTCTAGTCGCGCCAGCGTCTGGCCAGGCCTTGGTAGCCGCCGGTGTGATCACTCGGTTAGATCCAGCCGCCGATCTTCCTGATGTTGCTGAGCCGGCCGCGGCGCTCGGCCTCCCCCAGGTGCCTGAGCCCGTTGAGAACGCCGATGAACATCCCGATTACGAGGAAGACCGCGGCGATCAACACCCAGCGCCCCATCCCGGTATCCGTGTAATGCAGGATCACAGCGGACCAGCCCAGCGCCACGAGATCGGCGATGAGAATGATCGTTTTCAGCCAGCCGGGTGTAAACCAGACGGTCGCCATGCCGGCGAGCAGGCCGATTGCCAGCCAGAAGGTCCCGGTGCCTGGATGCGAGGCAGCGCCCTGCGGGTGCGTGAGAGCAAGCACAACGTGCGTCATAGCGCTCAAGATCGCATAGGTGCACAATCGTCACAAGAATCGACACTCGTATCAGAAAATCCTTGTCAGCACCCCGCGTCAACCGCAGCAGAACCCCACGCTGTACTAGGGCGGGATGGCACTTCTGACTTTCCACCTATTACGCGCACCCATACCACCACATATCATCCGCGCGGGCGCGCCAAGTCGGTGGAAAGTGTCCCCTAGGGCGCTCGAAGGTGGTTCCGGCTGCCAGCTAATCCTCGCTGGCACCGCTCAGGCGCGCGGCGAGGCGGGCGTTGTGGTCGGCGAACTCGCGCCACCCCGGCGGCGTCGCGGCCAGCAGCGGGGCAGCCGCGGTTGCTGACTGGGGGTGCTGGCGCCAGCCGCGGATCCGGCCACCGGTGATATCGAACCGGGTGAGCACGCCATTGGCCCAGCCGCAGGCGGTGGCGTCCGAGGGCTCGGCGACAGCTGCGCGCTGCGGCGCCGTGACCCAGCCCAGCGCGATCAGCTCGCTGTGGATGCGGCCAGCCAGCTCATACGACTTCGCCTCGGCGGCCGCGTCGCGCCGCACCGTCAGCTCCGCCTGCACGGTGTCGATGGCGGCCGGCTCGCGATGCAGGACAGCGCCGATGGCTGCCGCGAGCGCAACCCGCTCGGCAGGCACGGCGCCACGGCACCTCCCGAACTCGCTGACGGTGCCCGGCGTCTCGCCGGCGTAATCGAGCGGGAGCACCCGCAGCAGCGCGGCGGCAGCGAGCCGGACCCGCAGGCCGCCCAGGTACGGGCCGAAGTATCGCGCGCCGTCACCGCGCCGGATCTGGTGGACAACGGTGAGCCCTGGCGATCGGGCGGAGACGTCCAGCCGAAGGAAGACCACGACCTCCTGGCCGCCGGGCGTCTTGTTCCAGGGCAGCAGCGTTCTTTCCAGGAGACTGCGCTCCAGCCACGCGGCCTCGTGCTCGGATGCGCATTCGACGGCCTCGACGCTGGCGATCGCGGCCACCATGCCAGCGAGGTGAGGTCTGTCGCCGAGG
>DASQIW010000246.1:0-2053 GCA_035631375.1 Streptosporangiaceae bacterium | reverse complement strand
ATCACCATGGTGCCCCGGACCGGCCCCCGGTCGACGAGCTCGGCCTTGAAGACGAGTTCGTTGTACCAGGCGGAGAAGTCCTCGCTCTGTGGGGTCACTCCGCGTTCATCGCGCGCCACGTGCCGAGGCTACGACACCGGGTGGGATGGTATCCAACGCTTTGTCTCCCGGTGCGTGCCGCGCCCAAGGGGCACCAGCGGGGAGGTTGTCATGCCGGGTCCGCGTTCTGGAGCAGCTGGCTGGCCAGCGCTCGCATCCCGCAGCGTTGTGCGGTCGCGAGAGCTTCCTCCTGCCACGTCACGTGGCGTGGATCGCCCAGGTGGTGGCCGAGACGCGCCGCGTCTGTCAACGCCCAGACGTGCGACCAGAGGTGCCCGCCACGGCTCGGACGGCTGCGGGTGACGGCGTCGGCGAGGTGGTGCAGCGCGGCGTCCGGCTCACCGCTGGCGGCGGCGTGCAGGCCAAGACCGTGTGCCGCCCAGGTCTCCCAGCACGGGTCCCCGACCTGGCACGCGCGCGCGAGAGCCTCCTCGAGCAGGTCACGTGCTGTTGCGAGATCACCGGTGGCCACCGCGACATGACCGAGCAGCGCGAGCGGGGCCGCCGTGACGCCGGCCCAGGAACGCGTCTGAGCGATCTGCAGCGCCTGGTCCAGATGCCTGCGGGCCGCGGGCAAGTCGCCGGCCAGCAGGCACGCCCGCCCGGCGTGGGTCAGCATGATCGGGAGAAAGCCGTGCTCCCGGCCGGGGTCGGCGTTGAGCCCGTGGCCGAAGACGGCGATCGCCGCGTCGATGTCGCCACGGTCGAGCAGGCTGACACCGCGAATCGCCGCCACCTCCACGACTTCGCTGGCTTCGCCGCTCCCCAGCGACTCGGCCTCCGCCAGCCTGCGGTCAGCGCGGGGGTAGATCCCGCGCAGGACGTCGGACCCGGCGAGGTTGCGGTACGCGGCCGCGGCGGTCACCCGCTGACCAGATTCCTGGGCGAGATTGATGGCGCGCTGGAGCGCGATCTCGCCCTCCTGGTGGCGCGCGGTACCGGCACCGATGAGCGCCGAGCCGAGCGCGAGATGGGCGGTGGCGGCCAGAGCTGGGTCCTGAGTGACGTCTGCCTCTTCGCACGCGGCCCGCAGCACCTGCACCGCCGCATCCACCGCGCCGGCGGTCACTTGCGCCTGCCCGGCCTCAAGCAACGCCCGGACGCGGGCCGGCGTGGACGGGCCGTCGATCTTGGCCGGCCCCGCTTCGACGGCCAGGAACACCGAGGGCTGTGGGTCGCCGCCGAGCTCGCGGCGGAACAGCCGGACGGCTGACTCCAGCTGCCGCCGCGCGGTCGGCAGGTCACCGTTCATCGCGTACGCACGGATGAGCAGCTCCTGGTGCGTGTCCACCAGCGGGTTCAGTGCGACGAGGCGACTCGCGTACCTGACGCCGTCGTCGAGGCTGCCGACGCTCAGCGCGCTGAGCGTCGCTTCCTGCAGCGCGGCCTCGGTCAGCGCGGCCAGGCGGCGCCGCTCGCCGATCAGCCACGTCTCGAAGGCCGCGCAGTCGGGGAACTGCATGCCTTCAAGCAGTTCCGTGCCGAGCCCCTCCAGTTCGACCGCATCCTGCCAGCGCGCGGCCGCGAGCACGTCAACGTCGAAGCACACAGACCCGTCGTCGGGAATGTGCACCACCGGCCCGGACAGGCCATCGGGTTGGCCGAGCAGGCGGCGCACCTGGCCGAGATTCCACCGCAGGGCGCCGGCGGGATCCTGTGCGCTGTCGAACAACAAAGAGATGAGCCGTGCGCGCGGGACCGGGGCACCGGCCAGCGCGAGGTAGGCGGTGATCGCCCACGGCTTGTTCCCGCGCACCTGCACACTGCCTGCGTGCGGGCGGCCCAGCAGCCGGATGCAGCGGTGTGCGGACACGGTTCAGTCTCTCATCACGAGACTCAGATTCGGCTCGATGACCTGGCCGTCCATAACGATCAGCGCCGGGCGGCGAAGCACGTCCAGGTCGGTGCGCGGGTCCGCGCCGTACAGGACCAGATCCGCGGGAGCGCCCGGCTC